>CAYRLQ010000199.1:0-8139 GCA_964425145.1 uncultured Nitrospiraceae bacterium | reverse complement strand
CTGGATGGCATCCTAGGTCCATGATAGCCCCATAGGCACTGTGGCAAACGAGAATCGCCGTCAGTGGCAGTTCCCGTACCTTGTACGCCAAAGGAGCGTCAGAATGCTTACCGTCGTTATAAGCAGTATGAAGCATGTTAGCCTCAACTTCGTTCATCGAGATTATTTGGGCCTCCTGTAATAGCGAAAGTGTCTCGGTTGCGAATCTGAGGTTGTCAATTGCTCTCGTAGACATGAAGATGCGAATTCTTTTTCCAAGTTCCGATTTCTTGAAGTGGGTCTTTATACCATTGACCAGTCGCTTCGCAAAATCGAGTTCGGTGAGCTCCTCACCGCGCACCTTGACAGGTCTCAGAGAGGGTATATTGAACGCAAAGATCGCCCTGCCCTTAGGACTGCCTGCCAATACACTTTCAGACAGATTAAGAAACTCTGTGAAATCGCCATCTGGCGCGAGATCAGCAAGGGATCGCCCCGGACCATGTATTAGCATCAACTTAGCATCCGGAGTCTCAAGTCCTATCGTTTGCGGCCAAGCGGCAACGGACTGTTTCACACGCAACGCGTCCCTGTACTCTGAAAAGCTCTTTTCCACTACCTCTTGAACAGATGAAGGATAAAGGCCCGCATAGTAGGAAAGCGGTAGTTCGGTATATTCAGGGCCTTGCCGCAACAGATGACCGCGAACAGCTGATATGCCTGGATTCCCGCCAATTTGTATGGATTCTTTATGACCTCTTTCGTGAATAAATCTTCGCAGCTTTGCCAACGCGTCAGGTAGTTTAGGATCGCTACTCGAAGTAGTGATCGCTGTGTCCTGCTGAAGACCATGTTCCTTAATGGCTACTAATGCTTCGCGAAACCTCGGCACTAAGTGCAGTACTCCAAGGTTCGCCTTAACGATCTGGTCGCAGAGAGTAGGAAGTCTTGAGCCAGTCTGATAAGTGAAGTCGACCGTAATTTGCCAAGACCAGAGGATTATGTTACTCATGATTCTCTCCTTTTCCCGGATGACGGCGACTTGCGATATGGTACTCCCAGTTAACGTAGCACGCACGCATAAACTCGAGCCTGACAACCTCACCTGTCTTGACGCGGCACGCCTCGATTTCTTGTTCTGCCTCCAAAACCGGCACAAAACCAATTCCCAGGAGGGCCAATTCTTCTTCCATAGGGAAACGGGCTCGGAGAATAGTCTTGCGTGCCTCAATCCTGTACCCATTCAAGTTAAATACCCTTATCAGCGACTCGCGCTCGAAGTCGTGGTCCGTCAGAAAGCTCTCAGGAAAGTGTCTAGGATTAGCATATGATATGTGTATTGCGCGTGGCTCACCGTCTAACATGCGCAGGCGCGCGATGACATAGAACGGCTCGTCTTTGCCTAACCCCAAGAACTGTCGCGCTCTCTGTTCTTGCCGGTTGGCCTCTCGGGAATTGGGAAGACGAAGCCTGAGTTCGAGAATTCGATTATCGAGCTTCTGGCCATACGTGTGAGTGGCACTGTGCCTGAAACTAAATTCATGGTCGTCAATCAGCGGCTGTTGGGATAGGACCGTCGAGGCAGCCCCCGCACGGCGCCGAATCAAGCCCTTCCTTGCCAGCTCTTGCATTGCACGGGTCACCGGCTGCAAACTGCAATTTGCCATAGCCGTCAACTGACGGTCGCTGGGAAGCTTGTCGCCCTCACGCAGGTTGTTCTCAGCGATGTATCTGAGCACGAGCGATCCTACATCTTGCCATTTCGCCAATTGCTCACCTCGTCTAACCCTTGACGCTTCACAAGCAGCCCAAGCAGAAGCTGAACTACGCGCTGCCGGAATAAGGGCCTCTAATGTGAGGTCGATCCTAATATATCATGTTCTCGCCCATTTGTCAAGGCTCTTTTGCCACGTACATTGTTTGGCCTGCTTGACTTTTCTTTCGACGAGCCAGAATCCAATCTTCAGCCTTCCGTAAGTCTTTGCGCAAACTGAACATACGTTCCTGTAACGGCATCGGTGCGTCCGTTACCGAGAACCTGCTGAGGACGTGACCCAGCTGCACAGAACTGATCGCCGGATTCGGGTAAATAGGCATTGCGGGCTCTGATTCTGAGATCACCCTCCTCGCGCGGCTGCGTAGTTTCAGGCATGCATGGCACGGCGCGTTCGACAGCTTTACAAGCTCGGAAGTAAAAGCCTTCAGCAGGGCGCGTCACGACCCATTAAAGATGCTTCCGAACTGGCCGCGCCTCCTCAATCAGTCATACTTTTCCAAAACAACATTTGTTCCCACAACGCCTGGTTGAACTACGTCTCAACCCGGCATACTCGCAAACGCGAGCTGCATCCCCACCCCGGATAGCGGATCTGAGAAACGACACGGCACCACAAGAACCAACAGCCGCCGCCGATGTCTCGCGATGTCCGCTGGTCCGGGCTTTTTCTCAGCCGAAGCTATCTTCTTCGGCCTCATTCCCCAGTGAAAAGCGCCAGAGATTTCTGTCTGCCGTTTGTCTTTCGATTTCTACGTCATCGATATCTGAGGTCAACCAAAGGAGGAACGACAAATGCAACTTTTCGGAAAGCACACACGCGAAGTAGCCCAGCGCATCATCGAGGCGTTCAAACAGCCGGAATGCCTACCAAAAGCACTGGCGCCGATCTTCATCCGGCGCAAAGACGACGCCCCATGCCGGCGGTGGTCGTGGCACAACCAGCTCATCGTTGCCTTGTGCGGTACTGCGGACGCCCGCGGTTTCCGCCAGTGGCGTGATGTCGGCAGGTGTATCAAGAAGGGTAGCAAGGCCCTCTGGATTCTCGCGCCCTGCTTGAAAACCATCACAGAAGAGGACAAGGAAGGGAAGGAGGTGAAACGGCAGATTATCTATGGTTTCCGGTCGGTGCCGGTATTCCGGATTGAGGACACTGAGGGCGAGCCGCTGCCGGAAGTGGATGACAAATACGACGAGTGGGTAAAGCAGCTCCCCCTGGCGCAAGTAGCACAGGCCTGGGACATCAATGTCGGCACGTGTAGCCACACCGGGGATGGGCCGCATGGCTACTACCGCTATGGGGCTGGGGGTCAGGCGATCATGCTCGCCGTTGAAAACGCCAGTACGTGGGCCCACGAACTGGTTCACGCCGCTGACCACCGAATCTCTGGACTGAAGGGCGGGAAGTGGCATAAGGAGGTAGTGGCAGAGCTCGGTTCTGCAACGCTGCTGGAGTGCCTCGGGCTCGAACAAGTCGCAGATCTCGGCGGTGCTTTCGCATATATCGAGCACTACGCGGAAAGGGCACAAAAGACCACTGTAAGGGCATGTATTGAGGTCCTTGATCGGGTATGCGAGAGCGTAAAGCTCATCATCGATACGGCCGAGCAACTGCAGGCTGGCCCGGCGCCCGCCTAGGGCACGCGCTCTTTCTCGTTTTCTATCTCTAGTCCTTCCAACAAAACAGCAGTCTGAACGGGCCCAGCAGGGACACGTACGCCCCGTTGGGTCCCGACCTACGGAGGTACACAACAATGAGTCCAACAAGTCAAGCCACCGTCACGGTCGTAACTCGGAACGTCGCGACAACCTTGTCGCCGAAGCAAATCGACGAGGCCATGACGCAACTGCACGAGAAGATGAAGTTCCCTGATCCTGGCAACCCAGACCTATGGACGGTCGAAATCGACGGGGGCTACAGGTTGTGGGGCATCCTTGACCACGGCGCCGGGCCGAAGGGCGAAGACGTCCTGACACTGCTGTTCCCTGAAGACTATTAGAAGGAGGTCACCATCATGAAAACCACAGAAGAAACCATCACCAAGAAAATCTACCAGTCCGAGGTCGTATCCGAAATCCGTACGAGCGACCCCGGATTCGCCCATATCATCGCATGGGCGGATAACCATCCGGTCGTATGGAAGATTGTGACCGGCAGGCGCAGCAAGGCCTTCGGCCTTGGCTCATGTGTATACATCGGCTGGGCCCAGCGCAGCATGGCGCCGGAAGCCATCCTGGAGCGCGTCCGGTACATTCACGAACTGGTGGAAGGCGAAAGCCCTTACCACCACGAGAACTCCATCTTCGCCTGGCGGGCACGGTTCACGCTCGAACACTACAAGGACAAGGGCTTCACCGGCGGATTCTTCCAGCAGCACGACGCCAAGTATCCACGGAGTTGTCTGACGCTGGACTACGCACCTGGAACGTTTGAGCAAGTCCTGAACAAGTTCTGCGCGTGGATGGACCTCTACTACGACACTGTACGCGTTACCGTGGACGGCAAAACCGTCCGAACATTCAAGGAGGTGTGAATCATGGGAGACATATACGACATGAACGACATAGAGCGCTTCTTGCGCTCGTCCCAAGGGCAGGCCCATCTGGCTGAAATCCGCCAAATGCTGGTTGGCCGGACCATCACTGACGTGATCTTCTCCAACGAGGTGCGCTGCGTAGCGACCCTCCTCGTGCTGGATGACGGCGACACGTTTGTGGTTTATCAGCCTTCTTTGGACGTTGAGGCGCTGCGCGAACAGTTCGAGGAAGTCCTCGAGCGCGAATACTACAAGGACTACCCGGAACGGAAACCCGAGCAACTCCAGTTTCCACTCCTCTAAGAGCCAACCCTGTCCCTGCTCGTCTCTGTTTCCGACAATAACCTAACCACCGAGGCCGTGCTCTGTTGCCTTGCATCAGGCGCGGCCTTTCTTGCTTCTGAACCGGCGCCTCGCAGCTATGCAGCATCATGCGGGCGTCACAAAGGAGGTGAACATCATGAAAGATGAACCCGTCTGTTACGAAGTTCCTGTGTACAGCCTTCAGCTTGTTCAGGAAGGCTCTGTGAAGGCTGGGCTCATCTCCGGACCGAACGAATTGGCACTGACACTGAAAGACGTTGCCCGGTCAGACCGGGAACAGATGGTTGCCGTGTTCCTGAACACGAAAAACCAGCCTGTGGGAAGACAAACCGTCAGCATCGGCACACTCAACGCATCTCTCGTCCATCCGAGAGAGGTGTTCAAAGCCGCGCTACTGAGCAATACAAACAGCCTCGTCCTTGTACACAACCATCCTTCTGGCGATCTAACACCGTCCAAAGAAGACGATGAGATTACCGAACGCATTGCACGGGCCGGCACCGTGCTCGGCGTCTCGCTCTTGGATCACGTCATTCTCGCGCCGGACGGCCGGTTCTACTCGTACAAAGACGAAAAGCCCCAGTGCCTGGAAGGAGGTCATGATCTATGAAAATCACCCTGGATACGGTTCGAGGAACCCTTCGGAGTGCCCTCGGCCACGACAGTTTCGTTGCGTCATTCATCAACCGCGTTGAAGAGAGTGAAAAGTGCCGGACTGCAGCGATTACAATCCACGGCGTGCTGAAGTACAACGCTTCGTTCGCGGAAGCGTATCTGTCGTGCGAGGAAGACCTGTTCTGCCTGGTCATGCACGAGGTCATGCACCCACTGTTCGGCCACTTCATTTACAGGAGCGGCCTCCTGGAAAGCCTCGCAGCAGACATGGTGATCAACGCGGCCATCTCCTTGCTCTTCGCCCAAGCCTCTGCCGGCGGGAGCCTGTTCGCGAAGCTTTACGAACCTCACGGCCTGGTGGGCCTCTTGCGTCCTGGAAGCAGGATGTACGACAGCAGGTACGGCACCCTTTACAACGTCTTCTACGGCCACTCTGCTCGAGGAGACAAGCTCAGTACTGGCGAGGTCATCCAGACGTTGAAGATTCTCACGCCGACCCAGCAGACCCAAGCCATCCTACTGCTGGGCTCACATGGAAAAGAGGGACCGATGCATGCTGAGCGAGGAACAAGCGGAGACGTGTCTGCCCCCTCTTTTCCGGCTGACGTTCTCGCCCGCATTGCTGAAGATCTCAAACGTGCCGCAGAAAATCCCGCCGGAAGACGAGCCGGCTACGGAGACAATCTCCACGAGATGTTCCTGGAAGTCCTGAAAAGCCACCTCTCCATCAAGAAGGTGCTGCTCCAGAAGTTCGCCACCAAACAGAAGGTCGACCGGTTCAAGCAGGTCGTCCATCAGCCTCGGATAGGCGTCTCGCCGATTCCGATCCAGCCGTCCAAGCGCGACTTCGTCCTGCTCGCGGCAGGCATCCCGCCCTTTCACTACCACAACCGCTTCACTCGGCAAGGCTCTGAAGACCGCGGCTTGGCCATCTACCTCGACGTCTCGGGCAGCGTCAACCAGCATCTGCCAGAGATCATCGGCCTGTTGCGAAGCCTCGAGGCGGACCTGAAGACGATCTTTTTGTTCAGCAACAAGGTTGTCGAGGTACCCTTCAAGACCCTCCTCGCCGGCCAGATCCAGACCACCTACGGCACCGACTTCGACTGCATCGCGGAACACATCCTTGAGCGTGGCTTCGACAAGGCTGTCATTTTTACGGACGGCTACGCCAGCTTGAACCCGGAACTGCAACAAGAATTGAAGAAGCGCCGGTTTCACACGCTGACCGTGCTGTTCGGCGGCAAGACGGACTGCCCGGAATTTGCCCAGTTCGGCCATATACTCCAACTGGAAGACGTCACCAACTGAAAGGAGGTGGGAGCCATGGAATACCGCGTGACATGGATCATCGAACTTGACGCAGACTCCTTCGAGGACGCCGCGAACCAGGCCCTCGAAATCCAACGCGACCCGGAATCCCTGGCCACGCACTTCACCATCACAAACGAGCACGGCGAGACTCAGGAGATAGACCTACTGCACCCCAACGCCCCCAACTGAGGGGCAGAATCCAACCCACCGACTTCGACTGCGTCGCCAAACCGAGCCGTCTTGAGGCAGCAACACTGGCCCCGCAGCATAGCTACCATTTGGCCGTCAAGTATGAACGCCAACGCCAGCGCCGCGCGAACTATAGTCGGGGTACGCTGGCCGTGGCGTGGAGATGGGCCGCCTATTTGCTCTGTGCAGACAAGACGAGGAAGGAGCCTAGATACCAGAAAGTAGGCTAACGAATCCAATAGGCGCTTTAGCGGCCAATATCGACAAAATATTATGAGTTGGCTGTAAGAGGTTCAAAACAGACGACATAGAAATGCAAGACTGCGCCGAAGACGCCACTTCTTCCGGGCGAAGTCCTGGAGGAAGCGTAGTACCTTACCCCGCGATCCTCGCCATCAAGCGACTGGGTGAACGCCGAGGGCCGGAACGCTCCATATAGTCTGTTTGGATGCTGGCGGGTTAATCCTAACTCAAACTTCTGTGACGGTCCATAAGACTGGTACCGCAAATGAATGTCTGGTTGCGCCTGACCGCATTATACTCCGCGCGGGCAGGCAAGACTATATCATATGTAAGGAGAAAACAACCCGAAACTGATCGCCAGGAACATGCGGGCGGCAAATCTCCTGCTGCTTTGCCTTGACAACAGCTCAGCATGAATCTCCCTGGATTCCGCTGAATTCCGCGCCGGGCCCAGTCCCTGCCAGCGTCACCGACAATTGTGCGGCTATCACCCAGGTCGGACCCGATCAAGCGTGCCCCACCACCTGTCCTCACTGCGGGAGGCACTCCACTTGCTATGTCCGCCCAGCCTATACTGAGGCCGTGACCCACGACGCCCGCGCATCGCCCTACACCCTCACCACCCTATCATGCTCTCCAGTCATATGTCAGCCATATACAACATATGGCACCTTGAAGTCGAGAGACATGCTATATATTGTATGACATCCCTGAATGGCTACCCACTGGAACACACGCTCACACACAATCAACAGCCAACCTTTAGCGCGTGAATTCCCCCTCCTTACACGCCCCGCCTCTGTATTGCCGTGCTGGCAAAACCACGCCTCATAGCTCCTCAAACCACATCATTCGCTCAATTCACCTCTCCCGCCACACCCGCGTGACCGGCCCTCTCCCCAACACTGGCCGTTATACACAGGCACCCGTTCAGTCCGACGAGGTTCTCCAGTCGACAGCGGCTGAGAGACCATTATTTGTTTGACAGTGCATGGTGCGCTCTGGTAGAGTCAAGAATGATCCTGGAGTAATTGGGTAGCGGGCCTATTACTAGTGGTGTTTCGCGGGTGCTGACTTGGCAAGACACCCCGTTGCGTGAGGATAGTGCTTCACTACACTGCTCGGCCATGGTCAAGGAGATAGCAGAGATGTGATCAACATTGT
>CAYRLQ010000198.1:0-8153 GCA_964425145.1 uncultured Nitrospiraceae bacterium | reverse complement strand
CCGGGCTTTCTTGCCCGCCAGAGGCGGGCTTGTGCCGGAACACGGACAAACGAGTTTGTCCGTGGCACCCGAATGTGTATCCTTTATTCTGTTGAGCTGTACTAAGCAGGTAGCTTTCCGTGCGGCGCCACGTTCGAAAACGATCCGATGGCTGCAACTCCCATCCTACTCGCCCCTCGGGGCGGGCCGGAGCACGTAGAGGGCCTTTGCGCCACGGAGGGCGAGGGTTGAGCGGCCGTCGCCGTGCAGGTCGGCGCAGAACTCAACGTTTTCAATACGCTCTGGGAAGGATTGTGTGTAGTCAGATTTGGAGGCGAAACCTTCGTCACCGCACAGCCAAATCGAGAAACGGTCCGCCTCTGTGTTGAAGCCCAGATCGGTACGGCCATCGCCGTTGAAGTCGCGCAGTACCACATTTCGCAGAGGCGTATCGTTGAACGTATCGAAAAACCATGTGACGGGAATCGCGCATGTAATGTGCCCTACGGGCTGGGGTGCGTAACAGCCTTTCTCGGGCGAGAAGAGATGCGCGGTGACATGCACCGGCCACGTGCCGCCGAGGAGGGCACGGGTCAGCGAATCGACAGAGGTGCCCGGGTCAGGCGCTTTCCATAACACGAGGTCAACGTAGCCGTCGGCGTTAAAATCGGGCAAGTCGTCCGAAGGTATCACCGGCAAGCCGGGGTATCGCCGCTTGGCGTGCATTGTGACGTCGTTACCGTCGATGGCTTGGCGGCCGGATTGCGATTCCCAGACCCGAATGAGTGTATCTGTATAGCTCGGTCCGGTTGTGGCGTAAAGGACCCGCTTATGCGTGTCGCCGTCTGTGGTTAGAGGAAACCAGGGCCAGTGGGCATAATCGAGGTCGGCGGCGTCGCCTGCCTGGGTCGGTATGCCGCGCCGGTACATGGGAGATGTGGGGATGTGGGGAGATGTGGGGATGTGGGGAGATGTGGGGATGTGGGGAGATGTGGGGATGTGAAGGATATCGGCAGTCAGGCCGGGCTCGAACTCGAGATGACCGTGGACGTGCACCTCGAGTGCGTCGCTTGGCCCGATTCGCGGCGGGTGCCTGGTCAACGCAAGTAATTGCACTCCATAGGAACGCCCCCGGGACGCGTCACCGCCAATGGGATACTCCGCTACCATCTCCCCCTGCAAAGTGTGCAATTCGAGGGTCTCCTCGCGCGGCAGCGCCAGCACCAGGGCCTCCTCGCGGGGAACCACCATAACGTGCAGGTACGGCCTTGAGACCGGTTCGGCAAGCTGTGTGGCCAGGCGAAACAATTCCTTGGGCGAATAGTCCGTCTCCTGCCCGAAAAGCTCGTAGAGCAATACGCGATCGCCATCGATGGCGATAAGTTCGCCCTGCCCATCGGCATCGACATCGGCGATATCGATAGCCGACGTGCCTTCCCGCAACTCCACTTGCCGTCCTTCGGCCTTTTGCACGCCGGAATACACCTGCAATGCATGGCCATCCAGTATGAAAATGTCGGGAGCGCTTTCACTGTGGCCGTGCGCGAGAAATGTGCGGGCGTGGGCGGTCTCGAGGGGGATCGTTTGCACGTCAAACAGTGCCGTGAAGGTCGCGGCCAATGTTGCCAGTACAACGAGCATCACTCCTCCTCGCGCGCGAAGAAGACCCGGCTTGCCTCGCGCCATTCCTTCCCGTGGGCCTTGGGCAAGCTGATAGCGATATCACTTTGTCCGTCGCCGTCGATGTCCGCGACACCGAACCCGCAGTCCTGTCCGATCGCGATGATTGTGTCAGGCCGTCTCGGGAAGCCTCGGCCGACACTGAGGTACACCGCCAAACGTCGGGCCCGATCCTGCACCACCATGTCGCGGTAGCCGTCCCCGTTGAAGTCGCCGGTGATATTGAAGAGTTCCGCAGAGAGGTAGCGGCGGAACATGGCGCTGTTGCGGCACGGGGCCTTGTCGAGCCGGATGGCAAAGCGGCCGCGCACATCAGGAGATGGGGAGAAATTCCCACGGGGGTCCTGGAAATGGATGCGGACCTCGTGTGCGATCTCGCGGCCAGTCAGAAACCGGCTGACGGACTCACGCACCCCGCCGTCGAACAGACCCGTGGATTCCGTAACCATGTCGAGATCGCCGTCAGCGTCGAAATCGACAAACCAGCAATGGGGCCGAAACGACCGAGTCCGGATCGTCTGGCGGGACGATCCGCCGTCGAGCGTGACATATGTTTCGTAGATGGGCGCAGGGAGCGCCGAAGCGTCAGATCGTTCCCAATCGCCGCCCGCATAGTCGATGAGTCCGTCGCCGTTCAGGCGACACGCCTGTGCATAAACAGGCATGGGCTCCGTGACCTCGACCTCCGCTGCGTTGTGATTGATGGCATAACCATTTTTCAGATCGATCGTATAGCGTGTGACGTGGTAGCGCACGCGCTTGTCTGGAAGGTACTCCCTGGTCAGGACGTTCATGGTGGCGCCCGCCAGGCAATACCAGCACATCATATGGCGCTCTGGCAACGCGATGCGGCGCCGCTCGGGCGGCCAAAGCGCTACGCCGTACGCTTCGCCGACTGTCAACGGCGGCAACACATCCAGAATGGCCGCCTCGGTGTAGCCGTTGGACCTGCGGCGGTAAATGTGCACACCGTCGCGGGCGGTCAGTACAATCTCAGGAACCCCGTCCGCCTCGAGATCGAGCAGGAAGCGTTGAAAGCGCACACAAGCCCGCCCCTCCGGGGCTTCGTGCGCGGGTGTTTCGTATATCTCCCCCGGTTCGGCCCACGGGATTTCTTGATCGAGCGCCGTTACCCAGTCGCTATTCTCCCACTGAACAAGTTTCAAGCGCTCGGAAAGCCGCAAATAGAGCGCGCCATGCCAGAGATCGCAAAAGGGCCTCACATTGATGTCGGGCAGGTCCGCCCGGACTTCGGGCCCGAAGGCGCCATTGCGCTGGAAAAGCACTTCGCGAGACAGGACAAGGTCAACGAGTCCATCGCCATCCAAATCGGCCTGTCGAAAGTTCACGTAGGGCTGCCCGCTGAGCGGGTCAACTCCGCCCACGTGTACCCCCGGTATTTCCTGTTCAATGAACGTGACGCCGGCGAGTATCCAGACCAGGAATGGAGGTATCATGCGTGTAGATTCCGGCGGGACAGGGTGCACCCCGCGATGAAGGCGAATAAAACGAAGCTGGCCACCGAGGTCGCCAAGCCGTACTTCACTGCTGGAAGCCACGATGCATCCAGCATTTCACCATAATTCGAAAACACCTTCCAGGGCACTTCAAGATAGGTGGAAAAGAGGTAAGGGCTAATGCGCAACGGGTGCTTTAAGGTGTCGAGTACAATCCACAGGCCGATGGCGGCACCAATAGCAGCACCGGTGTTGCGCGTGAAGGTTGAGAGCATGAGCGCGTAGGCCACGGCGGCAAACTGTGGCACGAGGCTCAACAGCATGCCCAAGAGATAGGCGTTGCGCATCTGCCCCGCCGTGTAAATTACCTCGCCACCATAGCTTACGCCGGCAAGTTCGCCGAATGTAAAGGCCAGCAGCCAACTGGTCATCCCCACCAACACGGTGAGGACCACTGCGTAGGTCATGCCGAGCAGCAGTTTCGCGGCGAGGAACTCGCACCGACGCAAGGGCCGCACCAAAACCATGCGGATGCTTCCGCCGCTCAGTTCAGACGAAATCAGACCGGCGCAATAGGTCAGCAGCAACACCAGACCCAGCAGGTTCAGGGCGACGGGCGTGGCATAGGCGATAAATCCGTAATCGCTGACGCCGTCGCGCTCGATGGGACGCAAGAGCGGCGCGCCCAGCACCGCCAACACCACCAGAACCGGCCCAATGTAGGTGAACCAGAGACGCCGCGCCTTAATTAGTTCCACAGTGTATGCCGTCCAGATGCGCCGGATCATGAGTTGAGCACCTTCAGAAAGTATTCCTGCAACGTTCTGCGCTTTGGAATGACCCCTGTAACCTTGTAGCCCGCGTTCACGAGGAAAGCAGTGAGCTGGTGTGAGGTCCCACTGCGCAACCGGACCTCAAGTCTTCCGGGCTTGAAATTCACTGCTTCGACCCAGTCCTGTTCCACCAGGCGCTTGGACGCCGCCTCGGGCGCATCGAGAAGTACCTCGACGTGGCTTGGGTCATAGGAAAGCAGCGCATTCGTGGCGTCGCAGGCGAGCAGTTTCCCCTCGTTAAGTATCGCCACGCGGTCGCACAGCGCCTCGACCTCGTGCATCATGTGACTTGCAAACAGTATGGTGACTTTCGCCTCGTCAGCCAGCCGGCGCAAGAGCTTGAGGATTTCTTGGGTCGACTCCACGTCGAGGCCACTGGCCGGCTCGTCGAGCAGCAGCAATTCGGGTTCTGTAAGCATGGCTTGGGCAAGGCTAAGCCGCTGGCGCATACCCATGGATAGGTCACCCACCTTCTTCGAGGCCACAGGCAGCAGCCCGGCCATGTCCAGGGCACGGTCGACAGTCACATTGCGCCCGGCGAGCATGGCCAGCAGCAGCAGGTTCTTGCGGGCCGACAGATGATTGTAAAACGACGGCCGTTCCACCACCACGCCCATTCGTGATGCTATCTCAAGAAATCCCTTCCGCAAGTCCTTGCCGAAAATAGTCACGGTGCCGGATGTGGGCGGCACGAGGCCCGAGAGCATGTACAGGGTGGTGCTTTTCCCCGCGCCGTTTGGCCCAAGTAAGCCAAGTACCTCTCCCGACGCGAGCTCGAGCGACAAATCCTGCACGGCAACCGTCGCGCCGTAGGACTTGGTCAGATGTGATGTCTGAATACACCTCGCCATGCGGGCGATCTTAGCATGAGCCGCGGTTGGATTTCAGGTTTTGCCGTTCCGGCAGCAAATGGCAGTCCATCCTCCTATGAGACATCGCCAGTTGAACGCCGCCTCCGCCGCCTTCGGTGGTACAACCCGATTTCAAGCAAGAGCAGAAGAGCCAACAAGAGCGGAAGGATGCTCAGACTGTCCTCCGGCCACCAGAGTCCCCCTTCGTACGTGGTCCAGGACAATGGAAAGAACAAGAAGTACCCACCGGCAACATGCTTTTGTGAAAAGTCCAGCAGTAGGTGAAGCAGGGCGCCGGTGAACATGGAGCAAAACACGGGCACACGCTCGCCGGTCTTGAAAAACTGGGCAAGGACCCCGCACAGCAGGAATACGCCTATGGGCGTGTGCAGCGGCATCACCCAACAGTGACTTGCCGGCCACATGATGGAAAAGGGGCGGGTGAACAGGTCGGGCAGCACGTTGCCTACGATGAACAGATACGCCAGCGGGTGCGCTATCCGGGGACGCGCTACGCAATACCCTGCGATACAATGGGTTAATAGGTCAGGCATGGTGTGTTTCGCGGAGCCTCAATGCGCGGTGTTTCTTGTCAACCTGAAGTGCCAGCGGCGCAAACATCAGCAGTATCACTAACGCCAGGACGGAAACCAGAACCTTAACGCGCCGGCCCCTTGCGAAATAGACCGCCTCAGCCGCCAATCGGTTGGGGGCCCGAAAGGTCCCGGCCACACTAACATAGGTTCCAGTATCAGCTATCTGGGCGTCGGTGGCGACGTACAATTCCTTGCCCTGGGAAACGAGCACAAATCCCTGGTCTGTTTTCTTGGCGACTGTCGCTTCGTTAAACCCCCCTACCCTATGGCCATGGAATTTTTGAGGGTTTTCCAGGATTTCGGGTAGGGTTGGATAAGGATTCGAGTAGTGCGCCCAAGCGCCAAGCACGACCAACAAAACGATTCCTATGATTGCACGTGCCATGGCCATTTTAGCGCCAACCACTTCTGGGATAGTCTGTCGTCCCTTGGTCAAGCGAGCATTGTTCTTTACACACCCTCGCCGCCATTGTATAACCGACCGGTCCAATATGCAACGTATCAGGCGGTTGACTGGCAACCCATCCGACTGCAAAAGGCCGATCAAGGCACGAGCTTAGGCACGTTTTCACAAATACGATGACGTATGAGAAGGAGGAGAAACCTTTTTGGACAGGATTGACAAGATTGACGGGATGCGATTGATGAATCATGTAAATCCGCCTCGGGCGGATAAATCCTGTCAAAAAGAGGTTGACGGCGGGCGAGGTGCACGTTATCATATTTGCGCAGTATCTTCATTAAGTTATGGGCTTGATCCGGGTTTCGTATGGGGACACGCGGACTTAACGGGAGGGAATGGTCATGAACACCAAGGGTTATGGGATGGATTTGGGCTCTACCGAGACGAACTGGGAAGGATCACTTCAAGGCGATATCCACCGGCGCATGGGAGCGCCGTGCAGGTTCAGTGGACTTGCGCTAGTACTCCTGCTGGGCTTGGCCGCACCGGCCTGGGCAGCAAGTTGGCAAGGCTTGGGCGACCTGCCCGGCGGCAGCTTCTTTAGCTTGGCCAGTGCCGTGTCGTCCGACGGCTCGGTCGTCGTGGGCTGGAGCGACTCCGCCTCGGGCGTCGAGGCGTTTCGCTGGACCTCCGGCGGTGGGATGGTGGGCCTGGGCGACCTGGCAGGCGGCATCTTCCAGAGCGATGCCCATGGCGTCTCGTCCGACGGCTCCGTCGTCGTGGGCGGTAGCTGGTCCTCCCTCTCGGGCGACGAGGCGTTTCGCTGGACCTCCGGCGGCGGGATGGTCGGCCTGGGCGACCTGGCCGGCGGCGGCTTGGAGAGTTGTGCCTATGGCGTCTCGTCCAACGGCTCGGTCGTCGTGGGCTATGGCTGGTCCGCCTCGGGCTGGGAGGCGTTTCGCTGGACCTCGGGCGGCGGGATGGTGGGCCTGGGCGACTTGGCCGGCGGCAGCTTCGAGAGCCGTGCCTATGGCGTCTCGTCCGACGGCTTGGTCGTCGTGGGCAGGGGCACCTCCGCCTCGGGCTGGGAGGCGTTTCGCTGGACCTCGGGCGGCGGGATGGTGGGCCTGGGCGACCTGGCCGGCGGCAGCTTCTGGAGCCACGCCTTTGGCGTCTCGTCCGACGGCTCGGTCGTCGTGGGCTTTGGCAACTCCGCCTCGGGCAGCGAGGCGTTTCGCTGGACGTCCGGCGGCGGGATGGTGGGCCTGGGCGACCTGGCTGGCGGCAGCTTCGATAGTAGTGCCTTTGGCGTCTCGTCCGACGGCTCGGTCGTCGTGGGCCGGGGCAACTCCGCCTCGGGCTACGAGGCGTTCATCTGGGACGCGGCCAACGGGATGCGGAGCCTCAAGACGGTGCTCACAGGCCTGGGAGTGAACATGACGGGCTGGACGTTAACCCGGGCCCGCGGGATTTCCGCTGACGGTTTGATCGTTATGGGCTACGGGACCGGCCCCTCGGGATCGGAAGCATGGGTCGCCAACCTTGACGCCACCCCGCCAACGGTCAGTTCGGTCGTCCGCGCTGACGCCGACCCCACGAACGCGTCCTCGGTGGACTTCACGGTCACGTTCAGCGAAAGCGTCACGGGTGTGGACACGGGCGATTTCACGATTGACGCGCCCGCGGGGAAAGCCGTGACCGGGGCCTCGGTTACCGATGTGTCGGGTAGCGGCGATACGTACACCGTCACGGTCGACACGGGCAGCGGCGACGGTTTCTTGAGCATCGACCTGACCGACGACGACAGCATCATCGATGACGCCGGCAATCCGCTGGGCGGTTCCGGCGCGGGCAATGGCGATTACACCACCGGCGAGGCGTACACCGTGGCGAAACAGGACACGGACGGCGATGGCATCCCGGACCTCATCGAAGGGAGTGACGACCCGGACGGCGACGGCTTGCCAAATTACCTCGATGACGACAGCGACGGCGACGGTATTCCGGATAGCATCGAGGGCTATGAGGACCCGGATGAGGATGGCACCCTCAACTTCCTGGACGACGATTCGGACGCTGATGGCGCGCCCGATGGCACTGAATGGGCCTTGGGCACCGACCCCTACGACCCGGAGAACCCGACGTTGTTGCCCATCGCGTGGTGGCCCGTCGCGCTGGCGCTGTTTGCCGTGGCGTTGACGATGTTGCGTTCGCGCCGTAAGGCGATGAGGCGATAAGGCAGACGTAAGCGTTCAGGCGTCGGAAAAACCCATTGCTATAAAGGTGTTGGCGCATAGGCCGCAAGAAAAGGGACAGTCCCTGCTCGGGGACTCACGAGGACAGTCCCTTTTTTG
>CAYRLQ010000197.1:0-8174 GCA_964425145.1 uncultured Nitrospiraceae bacterium | reverse complement strand
GTTGGACATCCTCGACCCACAGGGCAAACGCGTCCGGGGCGAAGGGTATGCCCGCATAGCCCGCGGCACACGCAAACCGGCCCCAGTTCGGGTCTTGACCGAAGAATGCGGTCTTACACAGTTGCGATGTGGCGATGGAACGCGCGATCTGCCCGGCATCGGCGTCGGACTGCGCGCCCGACACCTCAATCTCGACAAACTTCGTAGCGCCTTCGCCATCGCGCACGAGGCGCTTCGCCATGTCCTGACACAGCGCCGTCAGCGCCCGGCCAAACTGGTCGAAGTCATCCGTGCCCGGCGCCAAGGATGATACGTCCGCTTGCCCGTTCGCCAGGCAGAGCACCGTGTCGTTTGTACTCGTGTCGTTGTCCACGCAGATGCGGTTAAACGACTCAGACACGGCTGCTCGAAGCAGGTTCGCAAGCGGTCCCGGGCCGATGGCTGCGTCTGTCGTGATCACGCAGACCATCGTGGCTAAATTCGGTGCGATCATGCCCGCGCCCTTGGCGATGGCGCCGAGCCGGACCGTTCCCTGTCCAAGGACCACCTCGACCGCCGCCTCTTTCGGCACGGTATCCGTGGTCATGATCGCCTCGGCGGCCTCCGCGCCGCCCGTCGTGGAAAGGGCTTCGAGACAGCTTTGAACGCCGTGCTCGATGCGGTCCATGGGCAGCGGCACACCGATAACTCCAGTGCTGCACACGCAGACCTCATCGGGAGCCACGCCCAGTCCCCGGCCCACCCATTCCGCCGTGGTCCGTGCATCGTCGCAACCCTGCTCGCCGGTGCAGGCGTTCGCGTTGCCGCTATTGATGAACGCTGCTTGGGCCCGCCCCCCCGCGCAGACCTCCGCGCACCACAGCACCGGGGCCGCCTTGAACTGGTTCGTGGTGAAGGCCCCCGCCACGGACGCCTGCACATCGCTGGCGATCAGCGCGCAGTCGCGCTTGGTCGAGCCCGGCTTAATCCCCGCCGCGGTGCCCGCGGCCCGATAGCCTTTCGGGGCGGTTACCCCACCCTCGACCCGATTCATGGCGCCATGCCCCCGAAGGCCAGGCCCGTCCGTTCATCCAGGCCGAACATGAGGTTGAAACACTGAATGGCCATGCCGGCCGTGCCGCCGACGAGATTGTCGATCGCGCTGACTATCACCAGGTTGCGGGTCCGTGTGTCCATGACCCAGCCGAAATCGCAGAACGTCGATCCGCGAACATGCTTGAGTTCAGCCAGTCGGCCTTCTCCGAGCACCCGCACGAATGGCTCGTCGACATAGCACTCGTAATAGGGCGCAACCTGGATGGTTTCTTTGAGATGGACGGTGATCGTACTTAGGATGCCGCGCGAATAGGGCCCGACGTGGGGCGTGAACTGGACCAGAAACTTGTTTCCAAGCTCCTGTTCGATCTCCGGCGTATGCTGGTGGACGCCCACCTTGTAGGCCTTTACGTTTTCGTTCATCTCCGGAAAATGGAACGCCTCGGCCAAGGCCCGACCCGCGCCCGTCATGCCCGAGATAGCATCCACGACAATGGGCACATCCGCCAGCGGCGCGTCAATCAGCGGTTTGAGTGGGAAAACTACACTGGCCGGGTAACACCCCGGCACCGCGACCAACTGCGCGTCGCGTAGCTGCTCGCGATAGTACGGCACGAGCCCATAGACCGCCTCCGGAAGCAATTCGGGCGCGGTATGCTCGACTTTATAGTACTGGCGGAACGCGGCGGGGTCCTGGATACGAAAGTCGGGACCCATGTCTATGGTGCGGACGCCGGCCGCGCGCAATGCCGCCCCCAAAGCCATGGATTTCGTCCCCGGCACCGCAATGAACACCGCGTCGCACCGTTTCGCAAGCGTTTCGGCGTCAAAGGTTTCACAAACCACGTCCGTCAGTTTGCGAAATTGCGGCAACAGGTCATCGAGGCGTGTGCCTCCCTCGAGCTCCACCGCCGCAACCAATTCCGCCTCGGGATGAATCCCCAGAAGCCGCGTCAGCTCCCGACCGCCATAGCCTATGGCGCCAACTATACCTACGCGAATCATATCTCCTCACATCTCTTTATCCCTGTAATCCCCCTATCTCCTCCAAACGCGGCGCATTATAGCCTTGTATTCAGGCGCAATCAACCGAACCCGGAACGAAGCAGCAACGGGGAATAGTGCCCTCAGGAAGGCCGCCGCATTCGCCGAGGCCACCCTCCGACGCCTCGAAGCGGTGCTTGCCCGCCTCAGGCGGGCTTGCAGCGACTACTCGAGTTCGTACACTTTGAGGACCTCGTCGCCGTAGTGGTTGATGACTTTAACGGCGATCTTGCCCGTTTCGGGCCTGGGGAAGGGGCGGCTCTTGGCCCGGTACAGGGTTGACCAGGCGGCTTCGTCGATTTCAGCTCTGAGGGCGCGTTTCAGCTTGTTGTACGGATCGCCCGCGCCCGTGAAGTAGGCGTGCCGGACAAAGAAGCTCTCGCCGTTGTAATCGGTGTCGATGAACCAGCAGGCGATATCGCCAGTCGAGTCGCTGCGGACCTGGCCCGTGGTCGGGTCGTACACGTCGACTCCGTGGATTTCCACGGTCAACTTGTCGTCTTCGGCAGGTTGGATATCCACGTCCGGCTCGCCGAAAACCATGAACAGGTTGCCCGCGCCGGTTTTCTTGAGGAGTTCATCGCCCATAGAGAGGTCGTTTTTCATCCGCGCAAGCATCACGGGCAGTTTGCCGTACTGCCTGGTTTCCTCCGACACCACCGTAGGGGCATCCCGCTGGGATGCCCCTACGGGTTCGAATTCTTTGACGGCTTCACCCGCATGGGCGTCGAATGCGAACCCGCAGACAATGAGGAGGTCGAAGCCCATACCCTTCAGGGCTTCCTTGGCAGCGTCCTTCACCAACTCCGGGCCGACCGTGCCGCGTTCAGGCCCGATGCACACGGCGACGCGTTTCTGCTTGCCCGACTTGTCTGTGTACTCGCCTTCGGCGTGAATCCACTCGCCCGCGAACGGTTCCAGTCGCTCGAACTTGAGCCGCTCATCCTTCACCATGTTCTGGACACCGGCCTTCCGCAAATTATCGAGAATCATGTGAATGAAAGAAGAAGAATCGTCCACAGATGACACAGATTTACGCAGAGTCTCTTCTTGGGTTTTTTCTTCATCGGTGTAATCTGCGTAATCTGTGGACGATAAGGTGCGGTGCGGTGACAGACTCTCGACTGTGAACGGTCCCGTCACACGAATGCGTTTCTTGTCCTCATAGGGCTGGTCATACAGCGTCTCGGTGTCGGCATACTTGGCGATGGCCCGGTCGATCTCCTCGCGTGTCATCCCCTCCTCGATCTCCGGGTTGTTCGCAATCGACTTCAGCGTGATGTGCGGCACACGCTTGTACACGAAACCCTTCTTGATGTCGCCCTCCGTCTTGTACGACGGCGCTGTCTTGCCCGTTACCTCCGCCTCCTTCTCGACACCTTCCGCCGAATCCGCCAACAAATAATACGGATACCGCGCTGCCATCAAGCGCGTCCGCGCCAACGCCAACGCCACCCGGCTCGTGTCTATCGTGATCCAACGCCGCCCCCATTGCTCGGCAACGTAGGCCGTCGTGCCAGAGCCGCACGTGGGGTCAAGAACAAGGTCGCCTGGGTCGGTGGTCACAAGAAGGCAGCGTTCGACTACTTTGGTATTAGTCTGAACTGCGTAAACCTTGGGCAGGGTGAAGCTACCTGTGCTTGTGTCCGTCCAGAGAGCGGTGAGCGGCGAAACAGGAAAATCATGCACAAAGCGAATGTAGCGCAGTGTCTTTCCAGAGACCCCGAGCCTATTGGCATATTCAAGCTTCTTCATCCCTTCCTGATTAGTCTTCCAGAATCCCGGCCCCGGAGAGTACTTCGCGCCCCCGAAACAAAATCCAAAACGGGTCGTTTCTCCGCCACTCTGTGACGTGAGATTGTCCAGTACATATAGACGAGGCGAGCCAGGGAGTTCTTCGAAGTTCTGTTGTTCCTTAATTGATAGGACTCGGCGGGTCCCATCGTTGAACTCAGCATATTTGCGTGTCAGCGAGGGGGAGGCATCCTTTTCAAGGAAGAGTTGTTTGTACTTCACCTGCTCTCTGTTTCTTGCGTACCAAAGCAGATAGTCCCCAACAGTGGCGAGTAATTCACTTGTTTGGCTTGTGGTGCTCTTGAAGTGGATTGCGCCGCAGAAGTTCCCGCTCCCAAACACCTCATCCAATACAGACCGTACCAAGTGAACATTTGCGTCGCTGATCTGGACAAAGACACTGCCCGTCTGAGTGAGAAGTTCTCGGGTGATTACGAGTCGATCTCGCAGGTATGCAAGGTGCGAATGAATTCCGAGTTGCCAAGTATCTCGAAATGCTCTCACTTGCTCAGGTTGACGCGTAGCATCTGCAGTCCTACCGTCCTTCACATCTCGCCTGCGTGTCGAGACCTGCCAGTTTGACCCGAACTTAATCCCATACGGCGGGTCGATGTAGATCATCTGGACTTTGCCTTTCAGGCCCTCTTTTTCGGCGAGGGAGGTCATGACCATAAGCGAGTCGCCGAGGATCATGCGGTTGGTCCAGTTCTGGTCGTGGTGGTAGAAGTCGATGAGCTTCTCGAACTCGAGGCCGTTGAAGTCGCCGAACAGGTCCAGTTCCTGCTGTTGACCGGGTTGCCTTTTCTGTTCCTGGCGCAGGTTCTCGATGATTGCCTGGGGGTGAATCTTCTCCTGGATGTAGACCGGCACGAGAGGGACTTCGAGGGGTTTGCGGTCCTGTTCGTCCTTGCCCTTCCAGACCAATTGCGGGTCCAGAGACGGGTCACGCGGATACAGCATCGAGCCCGGCTTCTCCTCGTCTTCCCTAACGAAGTCCCGCAATTCCTCCGTCGGGATGTTCTTCCGCCTGTCGCCGTGTTTGGTGCTCGTGACCTCTTTCTTGGCAGCAGTTTTCTTCTTTTTTGAGGGCATTTCCTAGTCCTTGTGATCTTGTTCGGATCGCGTAGGTTTTGGGCACGCCGCTGGCGTGCCCCTACGTGCTTGGGTCGTGTAGGGGCATGCCCGTGGCATGCCCGCATTTGGGGTGGTTCGTTTAAGTGAAACGATACGGTTTGGGTTTTCGTGGTCGAATTCCCACTGTTCGGGATTCTGGGCGATGTATTCTCTGATGCGTTCGAATTCTTCGGGGTCACGGATTACGCGATCGTAGAAGTTCCGTTGCCAGACGGTTTGGAGGTTGAAACCGCGGCAGGCGGTCTTGGTGACCTCGGCTTTGAAATGTCCGATGATGGTTCCCAGGGCGCCTTTCTGCGGTTTGCCGAACTGAGCGTAGGCCGACGGATCCGTGCCTGGTTGCGTGTAGGGGCATGCCAGCGGCATGCCCCTACGTGGTTGGGTATCTGTGTCCGTGGGGATTAACGGCACGTCTTCCGGACATGTCGGCGGCATGCCCGATCCGTCATGGAGGATGATGATGGCGTGAAAATGGTTGGGCATAACAACGAAGGCGTCCAGGGCGACCTCGGGGCGCACACGGGCGGTATGCTTCCATTGATCTCCCAGGTACGAGCCAAACCGGTTGGCATACATGCGCCCCTCGCGAACCTCTCCGAAAATGTATCGGTGACGGTGCGCACAGATGGTGATGAAATACGCGCCAGCTCTCCGGTAGTCATAGCCCTGCCAGCGGATAGAATGGCGGTTGTGGATCAGCGGGTCATAGTTCATGGCCCATTTCCTTGAGGCGTGTTGACCGATTCGTCTGCATCCAGGGCGATTCGGATTTGGCTCTTCGCATCCCACGGGTCCATAATCTCGATGAATGCCCACCGGCCGAAGTCGCCGAGGTTGTTGACGGCGGTGACCCAAAGGTTCTTCGCCGTGGCGACCTTGGCGGCCTTGTCCTTTCGCTGTGCGCCTGATACCTCGATAATCAGATTGAGCAGATCATCTTCAGCGTGCCCATCGTCAATGCGAGCGATAAAATCGGGGATGTAGCTACGTTCGTCGCCGTCCACGGTGTAGGGGATGATGAATCCCAGGTTGTGGTTCTTGACGGCGATCTTGCCCGTTTCGGGCCTGGGGAAGGCGCGGCTGGGAGCGACAGAGGGTTGAATGCCCCGGTTTTGGCCTAATTTCCTCTCTGTCAGCAGACCCGATCCTAAGACGCATCCAATCCTAGAACCGAAGTTAGGATTCAGTTGCTTATGGTTGCTATTTCGTATTCCATCCCGCGCTGCTTGCACCACATTTCGGCGGCTTTGCGCTTGCGCTCCACGTCATTGGAGTCAATGCGGCTTGGATCCTTGACCTCGATAATCACCTTTCGCTCATCTCTATACTCGACAATGAAGTCCGGAACATATCGCCGCTGATGCCTTTGACCATCGATCCAGGGAATAGAAATCCCGTGACGTTTCATCCACTTCCTGACGTTGGGGTCCGCTTCAAGCCGAACCATCATCCGCCGCTCGAGATCGCTGTCGGAGCGTTCGAAGTTGTAGGGACTCTTCTTCGGGTTCCAGAAGTCGCCGTGTTTACTGATCGCCATATTCGATGATCCCTTGTATCAGCCCGGGCACGGCCGAAACGTTTCTTTTCACCTGCGGCAGCATCTTCCGCGCAAAGGACAGCTCAGCGCGTTCCGCCAAACCAAGCGAAGCGCCGTCGAGGAACTTCTCACGAATGTGCCCCATGAGGGCGCTGTAGACCTCGCTCTTGAAGCCGCTCGCATAACCCGCCTCTATCGTCATGTCCTCGGCCATCTGAAGAACGATTTCCTTGATCGCGTCGCGTAGCGTATCGTCCGAGATTTCTACAGTCTCGGGCGTCGCGCCGTCCGGCATCTCCGGTGCGCTCTTGACCGTCGTCCATTGCTCCCCCGCCAGTTCCTTCCCAATCACGCTGCCAATCTTGACCTTTGTGATCTCCACTACGGTCGGATCATACGTCAAGGCGGCCAGCGCCTCCCGCCACTCCTGCAGCGGCTCCGGCGGCTCGTCGAAGTCTCCCAAATCAAACTCGCCATTGTCCACGAAGTCCGGGTCCGGGTCCGGCACATCGATCACGTTCTCCGGCTGCGTCAGTACCTGCTTGGGCGGCGGCTCGGGCAGGTCTTCCTCCTCGTCGAACATGTCGTCAATCATCACATTCGGGCGAATCTTACTCCCGAACATGGCCCAGAGCCAGCCATGCTCCAACTTCGGATGGTCCACCACCGCGCAGATTTGCGGCTCATCCGGCGCAATCCCTTTCTTACGCACACGCCGCAACCCACGCCCAACGACCTGCTGCCCATAGACTTTGCTGCTGAACTTGCGCAGCAGCAAGATCACCCCGACCTCGGGAACGTCCCAGCCTTCCCTCAGCATGAGCACACTGACCACAGCCTTGTAGGGCTTCGTCGTTCTCTGCTCCCGGCCCAGTTCCCGCGCCTTCTGGCGGTCCGCCTCGTCGCTGTCCTCGGTCACCATGAGCGTTTTTACCTTGAAGAACTTGTTCAAGGTCTGCGCGGCCTTATCCGCGTCGGCTTTGCAGACCGCGATAACAAAGAGAATCGGGCGATAGCGCCCTTTCGCCCGACGTTCCTGCTCCTGTAGCCGCCGAAGCGCAATCGCCATCTGCTGGCGCATCGGCTCATCGTCCGTCACCCACTGCGTCGCGCTCAGGCCCAGGCGGTCGACCTCCGACCAGTCAATCTCCTCGACACGCCGCTGCTCGCCTGTCTTGGCGTCGGTATAGGTCAGTTGCACGGTCTTGATGTCCGGCTGATACACCACCGGCGTCTTGATGATACCGTCGGCCAGCGCATCCCCCACACCGTACTCGTAGATCATGTCGCTGTCCGGATTCTGGCCGTCGGCGCGGTCTGGGGTGGCCGTCGTGTCCACACGCAGCACGACGTTGTCGACCATTCGCCGCAGCGTCGCGTCATACTCCTCGGCGGGCGAGTTGTGCGCCTCGTCATTGAAGAGCGCGAACTCCGGCCCGTTCATTAACGCCGACAGATTACTTTGCCCCGACTTGTTGCTCTGATAAAACTGGTGGATATTGCCCAGCACCACGTTAGCGCTCAGCAGGTCACCCCAGCCTCCGCCCTTTCCGGATCCCAGCGTCGTCAGCGGAAAGTCCTGTGGCCGGATGTTTGACCAGTCCGGCAACAGGTCGCGATCAATGAACAC
>CAYRLQ010000196.1:0-8187 GCA_964425145.1 uncultured Nitrospiraceae bacterium | reverse complement strand
CGGAACTCGATTCCAATCCGGCCCTTCATGCGTTGGTGCAGTCGGGCATACCCATCGCGCTGAACAGGACCGATTTTCCCGGCCCGAAACCCGGGCGCAACGTTCTGTTCGCCGACGGCCACGTCGAGTACCTCAGGACCGACATCCCCGGCGGCCCCGACCAGCCCGACCTCTGGCGGGACGAGGTGCTTCCCTACCTCGAGGGACGCTGATCGCGTGTCCACAGAAAAAATGGGAAAAAATGGGGACAGTTACCTATTATTGCGTCTAATTCGACAGGCTCCGCCGTAGTGTTTATACCAATAATAGGTTACTGTCCCCATTTTTACATTTTTTACGCGTTGAGGTTCTCTTGCGCCTCGGGCATGCCGGGGGCGAGGCGCAGGGCGCGTTCGAAGCATTCCTTGGCGCGGTCGGGTTGGCCGAGCGCGGTCAGGACGACGCCGAGGTCGTTTTGCGTGATGGGGTCTTCCGGGTCCAGGCGTAGCGTCTCGACGAGGCTTTGAAGGGCCTCCTTCGTGGCGCCGCGTTGGAACTGCGCTTCGCCTTCCGCCCGCAAGCGATGTGCAGCGAGCCGGTCGCGGAGTTCCTGCAACGAGGGCGCGATGGCCAGGGCCTGCTCCAATTGGCGCCGTGCGCCCGCGCTGTCGTGGAGCCGGTCCAGGGTCCTGGCGAGGCAGTGCCGCGCCATGATTGCGCTGGGCTGGGCCGCGATGACGGCCTCGAGCCGTCTGCGGGCCTCGTCGAGTCGGCCTTGTCTGCACGCGATGGCGCCGAGGGCGGTCATCACGTGTGGCGGGCTGATGCCCGCGGCCTCGAGCCGCTCGAATAGCTCCCGCGCATCGTCCAGGTCGCCCCGGTTCATGAGGACATTGGCCAGGGTCGTCGCCGCGCTGAGGTGGAGGGGGTCGAGTTCGAGCGCCCTTCGGCAGGCCGTTTCAGCGCTCGCCGCATCGCCCGCGGCCAACTCGAGTTCGGCACGGTCGTGCCAGGCCTTCGCGTCGTCGGGGTGCTGCTCGGTTTTCCTTCGTGCGATCGCGCGGTACAGCGCCGCTTTGGACTCGGACAGCGGCCTATCGGGGCTATAGCCGTAATGATGGATGAGGATGGGTTCACTGCGGACCGTGCCGCCGCGCTCGTGTACGCTCTCGGTGATGTTCTCGTGAACCGGCTCGCGGTACTCGAACCCACGGCCGTTCCGGAACAGCCGCAACAGGCCCACCTTGATGTAACCCGCGTAGCCGCGCGCGCGAGGATCGCCTGGCACGACGGGGACCCAGCGCCAGGCGCGTGGCTCGTCGCAGTAGTTCGCCAGCGTCACTTCGATGGCATCGGCGCCGTCGCCGTCGGCATCGACGAGTTCGCGGATACGACGCGCGCCGCCGGGGTCAAGCACCTCGTCCGCGTCCAGGTGCAACAGCCAGTCACCCGTGGCCACGGCCAGAACGTGGTTACGCGCTTCGGCGAAGTCGTCGTGCCACGGGATTGCGAATACCTGCGCACCGCAGCGCCGGGCGATGGCCATCGTCCCGTCGGTCGAGCCCGTGTCTGCTATGACGATCTCGTCGGTGATCTCGCGCACGCTGTCTAGGCAGTCGCCGAGGCAGCCGGCCTCATTCTTGACGATCATGACCACGCTCAGCGTCGGCATGGGTTCATAACAGTCCTTCGTCCACCGTGCCCGTGCACGTACTCGTTTTTCGTATTTCGAGCACGAGTACGACTACGAGCACGTGTTACCGCCTACGTCTAAACTCTGAACCGAACCCTCGCCTGCGTGCTCGTGCACGAGCACGATAACACGTGCACGTGTACGGGGGTTTGGTCTATGGTCTTTTCATATCCCCGTGCCACGAACGACTTTCCGGAGCGTGGCGATTGCGGCGTGCTCCAGTCGCGTCGGGCCTATTTTGCCTTCGAGAATCTGGTTCCAATGAACGCGGGCCCATTTGCGAAACAGCGGGTTGGTGTGGCGCAGCCGAGGAAGTACGAATTGGACGTTGTAGATGCGCCGCGATTGCTCCGGCGTTAGCCAGGGCCGCGCCGGATCGGTCCAATCCATACCGGTCCAGGCCTCGAGCGATTCAGGCTCTTGGTAGCCGAGTTTGCGGCATTCAGGGAGAAGTCCCAGGCCCGGATAGGGCGTGAATACGGCCAGGTCGCGCACGTTGACGCAGCGTCCCATACCAAGCAGGTCGTCCATCAGCCGGCAGGTCTGAAGAAACTCGTCCTCGGTTTCACTCGGGAGCCCGGCCATGAAATGGTAGCTGCCTTGAATGCCGCTGTCGCACACCTTGCGCGCCGTCTCGCGCGCCACGTCGATGGTGATCTCCTTGCGGATTAGTTCGAGCACCCGCGCCGAGCCGGATTCCACACCGAACGTCAGCAGAACACAACCGCTGCGCTTTAGGAGGTCGATAAACTCGGGCGAATAGTTGGCGAAGTAGTCGACCCGGCAGCTTCCGGCCCACTTAATGCCGACCTGCTCGTTGATCAGCCCCTGCGCGATGGCCTCGACCCGCTTGCGGCTCACGAAGAAGTTGTCCTCGCGAAACAGTATGCCGTCCAATTCAAAACGCTGTACCAAGTCCTTGATCCGTTCGACCACAACACCCGCTCCGAGGTGCCGCCAGCAACTGGAGTGGACCGATTCCACGTAGCAGAACCCGCAATGGTGGGGGCAGCCGCGTGAGGTGCAGACTTCGAAGAGCCGCGCGCAGCCCAGTTCGGGACGTCGCTGGACATAGCGTTCAACGTCGATGAGATGATAGGGAAGTTCGGGCAGCGAGGCCATGTCAACGAAGCCATCTTGCCGGACGCCCTGGACCCTCCCCTCGCGCATCGAAAAGACCCCGGGGATGCCGGTGGTTTCCTTGCCCGCGGCCAGTCGTTGGACGAGTTCGGGGAACGCCGCGTCACCTTCGCCGGCCACGGCATAGTCGACCAGCTCGTGCCGGACCGTTTGTTCGGGCAGCAGGCTCGGGTGAATGCCGCCCCAGACGATGGCCGCGTCACTGTGCTCGCGCACCAGCCGGGAGAACCGAAGCCCGTAGCGGATTTGTTCGCCTGTCATGGAGGACACGCCGACGGCAACTGGACGCTTTTCGGCCAGCAGCTTCACGACGCTGGCTTGGTAGTCGGGCATGCAGGGCTCGTCGACGACGTCGACTTCGATGCCGCGCTCAACGAGCGGCGCGGCCAGATACAGCAACGCCCAGGGGAAGGTGGGCGCCCATTGCTGACGGGGGTCATAGATGGGACGGAATAGGAGCACATGGGCCATCAGACCGATTCCCTTGCGGCGCGTGCGAGCTTCTCGACGTAGATATGCAACACGGCAATGTCGGCCGCGCGCACGCCTGAGACACGCGCAGCCTGGCCGAAGTTGATCGGGCGTATAGCGTCGAGGCGTTCCTTGGATTCACGCGGGATGCCGGGGATGGCGGCGTAATCGATGTCTTCCGGGATCGCCCGGTCCTCGGCTTGACGGAACTTTTGAACGGCACGCTCTTGCCGGGTGATGTAGCCGTCATACTTGACACGAATCTCGACCTGCTCGCCCACATCGAAAGGCAACGGCTCGGCTGGGGGCGCGAGGCGCCAGACATCCTCGATGCTCAACTGCGGCCGTTGCAGGACTTGCGCGGCGGGTTTGGGTTCGGCCATAGGGACGAGACCGCGTTCATCGAGAAAGCGGTTGACGTCCTCCGTCGGCGCGATGCGGGTCTTTTCGAGGCGGTCGATCTCCGCACGGACCGCCCCCTCCTTGGCACGAACACGCTGGAGGAAGTCGTCGCCGATGAACCCATATTTCGCCAGGCGTACATCGGCGTTATCATGCCGCAGGAGCAAGCGATATTCCGCGCGCGACGTGAAGAGGCGGTACGGCTCGAGCACCCCGCGTGTCACCAAGTCGTCGACCATAACGCCGATGTAGGCCTCGTGGCGGGCGATGTACAGCGGCGGGTCGCCGTGGATGTACCGGATCGCATTGAGCGCGGCGAAGATGCCCTGGCCCGCGGCCTCCTCGTAGCCCGAAGTGCCATTGATCTGTCCGGCGTGAAACAGCCCGCGCACCCCCTTGGTCTCGAGCGTGGGTTTCAGTTGCGTCGGCTGCACAAAGTCGTACTCGACCGCGTAACCGGGCCGGATGATCTCGACCTCTTCGAGCCCTGGGATGGTCTGCAGGAAATGCAACTGCACGTCCTCGGGCAAACTCGAGGTCAGTCCATTCACATAAACCTCGGACGTATTCATCCCCTCCGGCTCGAGGAACACGTGATGCGACCTCTTCTCAGGAAACCGCGTCACCTTGTCCTCGATGCTCGGGCAATACCGCGTGCCGATGCCTTCTATCTTACCGGAAAACAGCGGGGACCGGTCGAGATTGGCGCGAATAATCTCATGGGTGGTCTCGTTGGTATGGGCCCGCCAGCAGACGATCTTGTTCGGGTTGAAACCCTCGATCGGCGTCGAGAACGAGAATGGGCGCGGGTGTTCGTCCCCCCGCTGCTCCTGCAACACGCCGGTGTTGATGCTGCGGCGGTGGACCCGCGGGCACGTGCCGGTCTTCATGCGACCCACCTCGAACCCCAGCCGCAAGTAGGCCTCGGTAAGGCGCTTGGCGGCGATCTCGCCGCCACGGCCGCCTTCCGTGCTGACCATGCCGTAGTGCAGCAGCCCGCGCATGAACGTCCCTGGGCACACGATCGCGGCACGCGCCGTGATCTCCGAATCGAGCGAGGTGCGCACGCCAACGATCGTCTCGTTGTGGACCACCAGGTCCTCCACGAGAAACTGCTTCATCGTCAGGTTCGCCTGCTCCTCGCAGACCCGCTTCATGTCGTACTGGTACGCGACCCGGTCGGCCTGGGCCCGCGGTGAATGCACCGCCGGACCCTTGGACCGGTTCAGCATCTTGAACTGGATCCCCGTCCGATCGATGCACCGTCCCATCTCGCCGCCCAGCGCGTCGACCTCGCGCACCAACTGCCCCTTGGCCGTGCCCCCGATAGCCGGGTTGCACGACATCCGCGCCACCGTGTCCAGGTAGATCGTGGCCAACAGCGTCCGGTGGCCCGTCCGCGCGCACGCCAGCGCCGCCTCGACTCCCGCATGACCTGCACCAACCACTATGACATCAAAATCGCGTTCCATGCCTAGAGTCTACCACTATCAGTCGTCAGTTATCAGTTGTCAGTTATCAGTTGCCGTATGGCTGGAGCTGACAACTGGCGACTGACGACGAATGACTGGAAAAGCGCCGCATATTGGTTTAGAATTCCTTCCCCCGTGCACGTGCACGAGTACGAGCACGCAGACGAGGGTTCGGTTCATAGTTTAAACATACGTGGTAAAAGGAGAAAAGCACCATGGATACAACGGCTTCCCGAAGAGACTTTCTGAGAATTGCGGGCGCGGGTATGACCGCCATGGGGGTCGCGGCAAACCGTATCGGGGCGGCGGAAGAGGCGAAGAAGCGGGACTTCAATATCTCCCTGGCGGCATGGTCCTTGCACCGCGGCATCGGCGATGGCGAGAACAAGATTCCCATGCTTGATATGCCCAAGATCGCCCGGCAGGAGTTCGACATCGGCGCTATAGAACTGGTCAATCAGATGCTGGCGTCCTCGGAGAAGGCCTACATGGACCAACTGGCCAAGAACGCCGCGGATAACGATGTCAATATCCTGCTCATCATGGTCGATGGCGAGGGAACCATCGGCAGCAAACGCGAGGAGAGCCGCGACCGCGCTGTGGAGCGCCACATGAGATGGGTCGATATTGCCGCGGACTTAGGCTGCAACTCGATCCGAATGAACTGGCAAGGCGCACATCGCGACGTGATGAACGTGCCCGAGGAGCTCACCGCCTTCATCGAGCGCTCTAAAGACCCATTGCGCGAACTGTGTGACTACGGGGACAAGAAGAGCATCAACGTGCTCATCGAGAACCACGGTGGACCCTCTTCGCACCCGGAGGCGATGGTCCGCCTGATGAAAGCGGTGGACCACAAACGCTTTGGTACACTGCCCGATTTCGGCAACTTCCCCCCCGCCGTGGACCGCTACGAGGCCGTGGATACCTTGATGAAGTACGCCAAGGCCGTCAGCGCCAAGTGCTACGACTTTGACCCCGAGACCGGCGAGGAAAGCCTCTTGGACTTTGAACGGCTCATCAAGATCGTCGTCGATGAGCACGGCTACCACGGCTACATCGGAATCGAATACGAGGGAAACCGCCTCAGCGAATTTGACGGCGTTAAAGCCTGCAAGAAACTGCTTGAGAAACTGCGCGGCTAGCACTACAACGCTAGGCTTCAGTCCTGATCCGCGAGTGTAACGCGCTCAAGCAGCGCGGTGACATCGGTCAAGTGGAGGACCTGGTTGGCCAGGTATTTGACTGGATTCGCCTCTTTATAGGCGACGTCGAGCGGCGGGCTGGACAAGACGGCTGACGGGCTCAACTCGACCTGCCGGGCCCGTAGGCTGCATTCTATCGCGGCCATTCGCCCGGCGCAACCGCTTCGGGCGGCATCCTTCATCCTTCGTCTCTCCTTGTGTTAGGATAAACGTGTTCGCGGAGAGAATGTTGGAGGCGTGCTAGATGGGACATGGAATAACGTTGCTGTTTTTCCTTCTAACTCTTCCCGTCGCGGTCACGGCGCAACAGGGCGTGGTGGGCGATGTGTTAGCCGGCAAACTGGTGAAGCCGAAGGTTGGCCAGTGGGCCTGGTACGACCTGAACGACACGGCCAGCGGCCGGCGGTTTGTGCTGCGCCAGGCCATCGTGGGTGAAGAAAAGGTCGACCGGAAAACGGGATACTGGGTCGAGTTGGAGATCATTCCACGCGTGGGCTACAAGTCGGTGTACAAAATGCTGCTGACCGGGCCGGCAAGCGACCCGAGGCACGTGCGCCGCGTGATCATGCGCCAGGGCCTGTCCCCGCCGCAAGTGGTGGAGGTCCCGAACGAGCCCGAGGAGGCCCCCGAACTGCCCAAGACCCAACGCGAATCGTTGGGTATGGAAGACATCGAGACAGCGGCCGGGGTGATTCGGGCAGAGCACCTCAAGCTGACCACGGCGGACAAGACCTCCGACGTGTGGATCAATGAGAAAGTCCGCCCGATGGGCATCGTGCGCATGGTCTCCCCCGAGGGAGAACTGCTCCTGCGCAATTACGGCCAGGGCGGCGACGACGCGCGCAGCGTGATCGATGACGACTCCATTATGGGAGAGGGACGGCCACTGCCGGAAACTAAGATTGAGGTGCGCGTCAACGGTGAGGAGCAAGGCGGGCCGACGGATGCCGAGGAGCAAGGCGCCGCGAATTGAGCCGGGAAAACGCACAAATGTCAGGAGCCGACGATGGTTAGGTCTTTCGCCGAGTGGAAAGGGGGAACTATGAAACGCATCGCAGGGGTCGCGCTGATTCTGGCCGTGCTGTTGGCGCCAGTGTCTTGCCGGACGCGGAAGCCTCCCGAGGAAGGTGGTCTCGAGGTCCAACCCGCTGAGTTCAGGCCCGCCACGATACTCTCACGCCTCCATTTTGAGAAAGGGAACTACCCGCACCTCTTTGCGCCGTCGTCATATGCGTTGTGGGTCGACGAAACGGTGACCGGGCTCCGTCGGGAAGCCGCCGTCACGGCCGGCGAGAGCATCCAGCCGGACATCGAAGCCGAGGCCGCGCGCATCGCGCAGAACTACCTGATTATCGAGTGCCACATGGATTCCGTGTTTGCGGACATGAGCATCGCTTACGACGTGGTGGGGTACCGCGGCCTTTCGGTGTACCTGAGTACGCCCGACGGCCGAAAAATCCCGCCAATTCAGACGCTCATCAGCACGAGTGCCAAAGAGGAACAGCGCGAAGCCTTGAAACTCTTCGGCCGCACCAACCTGGTCGTATTTCCCAAGCGCGACCTGTGGCTCGACAGGCCACTGGTCACATCACTCGTGGCGCCCGTGCGGCTCGTCTTGGAAGGCTACAACTCGACTTTCTACTTCGAGTGGCCCGCTACGCCGCCCACCGGCACCGTCGCGGCGCCCACCCACTCCGAAGTCAAAGAGGTGCTGAAGGTGGGCTTCCGGGAGTTTCACGAGCGCGTGCGGCAATTGGCGCACATCTTCGATTGAACGCGGATTGCCGCTTACTTCTTCTGTAAGGCGGGGAGGGCGAGTGTCCTC
>CAYRLQ010000195.1:0-8231 GCA_964425145.1 uncultured Nitrospiraceae bacterium | reverse complement strand
CTCATAGTCGCCCACGGCCAGCCGGGCCACGAACAAGACTGCCGCCGGATGCTTGTATGCAAGCTCTTTGAGATACTGCCACCATTCGCCACCGGCAATGGTTCGGTCGAGGAGATGAGCGGTAATGCCGCGGGGGTCTTCCCCGAACGCTTCCTCGATCTCCTCAGCCAGGCTCGGCTTCGCACCGGCGCCGTTCGTCTGACCACGCTCGAGCCGCTCGCCAAATTCACGCGCCATCGCGGAGGCCTCCCGATAGCGCGTGGCAAAGGCCGGCCATTGCGGTTCGAGGCGGCCAACCAGTTCCACGAGAAAGGCCAGCCGCGCCTTTAGCGGACGTGCATCCAGCCGCGCCGACGCCTGAGAGTCCCGCAGCAGATAGCTTAGCGCGGTTCGCACATGGGCTTCCGGGTCTTGCATTGCCACGCAATCCTGGGGGTTTGGGGGATACTCTGCATGCAGCATAAGCGCCCGGGATTGATAATCGGGCACCGCCGGCAACGGTTCTGGGAAGGCCGCGTAATCGTAGGCGAGCCCGGTAGCGATCAGGTAGCCATGCACTGCCTTAGCCATATCGCCGCCATCCAGTGCCACATCGGCCTGGGCGAAGAACTCATCCTGCATCCGCCGGCGCACCCGCACGAGTTCGTACGCCTCCGCCGCGCTCGTGTACTTGCCGACACGTACCGCATTGTCCCCCAGTAACACCAGCAGGTCTGAGGGCAACTGCGCCGGGCGGCGGGCCTCGAGTTCCTGCTGGATGTGCGCACGGGTCTCAACGCGGCGCACCGCCGCCAGGGCCTTCTTGAACTGCGGGGCCCGCTCGAGGTCAGCCTCCGGCACCAGGTAGGCGTACTTTTCCGTTTCAAACTGCTCCGGCGAATCGTCGCGGGCGGGAGAAAATGGCGTGAACAGAAGCCGGAAATTGACAATATCGCCCTCGCACACCGTCTTCGCCAGGGCCTTGTCGATCAGGTCGGGATTCACCGGGGCCGGCGGCGTTGGTTGGGTCGCTTTCCGGGCCATGGTCAGCCCCCCTCCCCGGCGAGAATGGATGCGACGGCGCGCTGGCGTTCATCCCAGTCGATCTGCGGTGGGGTTACGTCATAGTACGGCAAGCGTTCCAAGATTTCCTGGTAGGAGCTCTGGCGATAATGGCGCAGGATCCGGAAGGCATGCCGCTCATGGGCCGCGTCCCAATGGCTTGCTTCGACGCATTCCCTGTCGCGACCGGCCTCGAGCATCGCCTCCTCGACATAACGCGTCAGGAAATCTCGCAGCTTTCGCTCGAAGCGCCGCCGCAACGCGTCGGCATTATCCCCACCCATTTCCGCTGCCACGCGCCACTCCTCCTCGAGCGCCATGACTTCCTGGCGCTCCTGCCAGTACTGCTCCCGTAGCGCATTATTGCGCAAGACGTAGAAAGCCGCATTCAGCTTGGCCATCGCGAGCAGATATCGCGCCCGCCGCTCCTCGGTGATCTCGACCCTGGAGATCTCGAGCACCAGGTCCTTCATCTTGCGCTTGTAGCCCTTGCGCACCTCGCCCGGCTTGGCCTGCTCACCCAGCCCGAGTATATCGAAATAATTCACGTACCCCTTGTCCGACATGAGCTAGATTCTAACTGCTAGCCCCCCCAAGGCTCAAGGCCCAAGGCTCAAGGCCGCCACGGCCGTGTGGCAATTGCGTCATGAAAGTGGAGAGGTTATCGGGTGGCACCTCCTTCTCCATAAAGCCGTAACACCACCAACATGCCAATCATGCCCCCGGTAGGGTCGAGCTCCTGCTCGACCGGCCTTTTCGGTCACGCAGGAGCATGACCCTACCCGTAGAAGGACCGAACTTATAGTGCGGCAAAGTGCTCCCGAGTCAGTCGGTAGTGCAGGTGGGCCACAGCACGGCCAAACGGCGTCTTACAATGTCACTCGAGGGTGCATTGCCGGCGTGGGCATTGGTGTGGCGTAACTGCGCAAATACTTGTGCGACAGGAACTTACAAGTGTCATTGTATTCGGAGCTCCGCCGGCGCTTGTAATAACGCACGACTTGACTGGGGGCACGGAGTATGTTAAGATTGGCGCCTGTTAGCACTCTGTTGCAATGAGTGCTAACCGCCCGGCCAATGCCTTGTGGCCAGGGTAACTCGTGGTAAGTTCGAAGCCGGTACAATCGGATGATTTAGCAGAGGAGGTGCTCAAATGGCCAAACAACTGCTTTTTGGTCAAGGGGCGCGGATAGCGCTCGCCAAAGGCGTAAACGCATTGGCTGACGCGGTGAAGACCACCCTCGGTCCGAGGGGACGTAACGTATTGATTGAGAAAGCCTATGGGGCGCCCAGCATTACCAATGACGGCGTGTCGGTGGCCAAGGAGGTCGATCTGCCCGAACCCTTTGAACACATGGGCGCGCGCATGATTCGTCAGGCGGCGGATAAGACACACGACATAGCCGGGGACGGCACGACGACATCGACCGTGCTGGCCCAAAGCATGATTCATACAGGTATACGACACGTAACGGCGGGGGCCAACCCCATGAGGATGCGCTACGGCATGGAAAAGGCCCTCGCAGTCGTTGTCAAGGCGCTCGGTACTGCGAGCAAGAAGGTCAAGACCCGGGAAGAAATCAGGCAAATCGCGACTGTCTCAGCCAACGGCGATACGGACATCGGCGACATGATCGCCAATGCCATCGAGGATGTGGGTGAAGACGGCGTTATTACCATCGAAGAAGGCAAGGCGCTCGCGACCGAAACGGAGGTGGTCGACGGTATGCAGTTCGACCGTGGCTACATGTCGCCGTATTTCGTGACCGACCCGGAAAGCATGACCACCACCCTCGAGGATTGCTACATCTTGTGCTTTGAGAAGAAAATCAGTTCGGTCCAGGAGATCCTGCCATTCCTGCAAACCATCGCGCAGAGCGGCACACCCCTGTTGATTATCGCCGAGGACGTCGAGGGGGAGGCCTTGGCCACGCTTGTGGTCAATCGCATACGCGGCATTCTCAAGGTAGCCGCGGTGAAGGCCCCGGCCTTTGGGGATAGGCGCAAGGAAATCTTGCGCGATATCTCAATTCTAACCGGCGCCACCTATGTCTCGGAAGACTTGGGCATGAAACTCGAGAACCTCAAGCTTGACTTATTGGGCCGCGCCAAGCGCGTCGAGATAACCAAGGATAACACCACCATCATCGAGGGCGCTGGCAAGAAGAAGGACATACTCGCGCGGTGCAAGGTCATCCGCAGGGCTATCGAGTCCACCACATCCGACTACGACCGCGAGAAGCTTCAGGAGCGGCTCGCGAAGCTCGCGGGAGGCGTCGCGGTCATCCGCGTGGGCGCCCCTACCGAAGTCGAGTTGAAGGAGAAAAAGGCACGGGCGGACGGCGCCCTCAGCGCCACGCGCGCGGCCATCGAAGAGGGCATTGTGCCTGGCGGGGGTGTGGCACTGCTGCATGCGCGGAAAAAGGTCGATGCGCTCGAGCTCGAGGGCGACGAAGCCGTCGGCGCGGCGGTCGTTGCCGGGGCCTTGGGGGCGCCGCTGATGCAGATAGCCGAGAACGCCGGCATGGAGGGGCCAGTGGTGCTCGAGCAAGTGCGCAAAGCAAAGCCAACGTTCGGCTTCAACGCCGAGACCGGCGAGATCGAGGACCTCGTCGAGAGCGGCATCATCGACCCGGCCAAGGTCTTGCGCACGGCCTGTCAGAACGCCGTCAGTGTCGCCGCCATGGCCATCATGACGGAGTGCATGGTCACCGACATCCCTGAAAAAGAGAAGTCGTCGACGCCCATCGGGGCACCCCCCGGCGGCGGTATGGGCGGCATGGGCGGTATGGGCGGTATGATGTAACCAAGCCCTTTCCAGCTTCGTAAATACGTGTACGAAAAGGGGATATGGAGATATTGGTATCAGCAACGTGCTCGTGCTCGAAACACGAAAAACGAGGACGTGCACGAGCACGGAAGTCCCGTCCTCATCTCCCCAATCCCCTTATCCCCTTTTGTTACACTCTCCTTTCTCCCTTGAAAATAAAAACCTTGTAAATCTTTCCCTCATATATTAAAGGAACCCTATTGATGGCTAAGACCAAGAAAGTGCCGCTGCGAACCGAGGTCAAGGTAGCAGATACCTGGGACCTTTCCACCCTGTTCAAGAGCGATGCCGCCTGGGAACGCGCGTACAGGAAACTGGAGCAGGAGTTCGCCGGGGTCCAGCAATTCCGGGGGCACCTGGGCACATCGGCCCGGGTGCTGCACGACTGTTGCGCGTTTCAAATGGCTTTCGAGAGGAAAGCGGAGCGGCTCGGGTCATATGCGTTCCTGAAGGCGACGGAGGACCTCGCGAACAGCACATACCAGGGTATGGTTGCGTTATACGAACGCCTGGCCACGCGCGCCAACGAGGCGGCCAGTTTTTTCGCGCCGGAAGTCCGCGCCATCCCCAAGAAGAAGATGACGCTGTTCCTCAAGTCGCCGGTGCTTGAGCAGTTTAGGTTTCAGCTCGAGAAACTCCTGCGGTTCCGCCCGCATATCCTATCCGCCCCAGAGGAGCGCATCCTGGCTATGCAGGGCGAAGTAGCCGGCACCGCTGAGCGCGTGTTCAGCCAACTCAGCGATGCCGACCTGAAGTTTGGGTTCGTTACGAACGACCAGGGCGATCGGATCGAGCTTACCCAGAGCTCGCTTCGCGGATTGCTCGAATCGCCGAAGCGTTCGGTGCGCCGAACCGCGTTTGGGAAGTTCTACGCGGCATATGAAGCCCACGCGAACACCATGGCGGCCGCGCTAAGTTCATCGGTGTTGCAGGACATCTACCAGGCTCGCGTGCGGAACTATCCGTCCGCGATCGAGGCGGCCCTGTTCGCCGAGAAAATCCCGATGTCCGTCTACGATAACCTGATCCAGGCCGTGCACGACAACCTCGAGACGGTCCACCGCTACCTTGAGATTCGCCGGAAAGCCCTCAAACTCAAGGAGATTCATTTCTACGACACCTATGTGCCGATCGTGCGGGCGGCGAAAACGCGCAGGACTTACAACGAGGCCGTGGACATCGTCTGCACGGCGCTCGCGCCCCTGGGCCGGGCCTATTGCCGCACGCTTGAGAAGGGCCTGCGCGGGCGCTGGGTCGACCGCTGCGAGAACATAGGCAAACGCAGCGGCGCGTTCTCGGCCGGAGGCTACACGGGCCCGCCGTACATGCTCATGAACTACAAAGAAGACGTAATTGACAGCATATTCACGCTGGCGCATGAGGCCGGGCACTCGATGCACACGCACTACAGCGTTATGCACCAGCCCTTCCAGTACTACCGCTGCACCATATTCGTCGCCGAGGTCGCCTCGACGTTCAACGAGCAACTCTTGAACAAGCACCTACTCGCCAACGCAAGGAACAAGACCCGCCGGCTCTTTCTCATCAGCCGTCAGATCGACGAAGTCCGCGGCACACTCATCCGCCAGACCATGTTCGCCGAGCTCGAGCGGACTCTTCACGCGCTGGTCGAGGCCGGCGAGCCGCTGACCCTCGAGCGCATCCGCCACGAGTACCGACAGTTGCTGGACATGTATTTCGGCCCGGGGTTCACCGTCGACGATGCGCTCGAGCTGGAAGGCTTGCGCATCCCGCATTTTTATTCCGCCTTCTACGTTTACAAGTATGCGACGGGGCTTTCCGCGGCCATCGCGTTGTCCGAGCGGGTGTTGAACGGCGAGAAGAAGGACCGAGAGCGCTACCTGACCTTCCTCAAGAGTGGCGGCGCAGATTATCCCCTCGAGCTGCTCCGGGCCGCCGGCGTCGACATGGAGAGACCTGAGCCCGTCGCCGCCGCCATGGCGCACTTCAAGCACCTGGTTGATGAATTGAATGCGTCGGTGCTGGAATAATCGAGTCAAACCGGGTCCGTGGGTCTGTTGAAGAAGTCACTTTGATCATGAAAACGTCCGAGCTGGACTACGACTTGCCCGAGGAGCTGATCGCGCAGCGGCCATCTGAAAAGCGCGACGAGGCGCGCATGCTCATCCTCGACCGCACTCCAGGAACCATCCGCGAGGACGTGTTCCGTAACATTGCGGCCTACTTGCAGCCGGGCGACTGCCTGGTCCTGAACGACACGCGGGTGATCCGGGCGCGGCTGCACGGGCATAAGCCAACCGGCGGCAAGGTCGAGATATTCCTCTTGCGCGAGGACGCGCCGGGCGTGTGGGCGGCGCTGGTGCGGCCATCGGCGCGGGTGAAACCAGGCACGCGCGTGCGGCTCGCGGGTGACTTCGAGGCGTCCGTCGAGGAGGTGTTACCCAACGGTCGGCGCCGGGTTCGGTTCGACGTTCCGGACGTCCTGCGCCGGCTCGAAGACGTCGGCGAGATTCCCCTCCCCCCCTACATTCGCCGGGAACATCCCGACGATACGGACGCAACACGCTACCAGACCATCTACGCCCGCACCCCGGGGGCCGTCGCCGCGCCGACCGCCGGATTACACTTTACCGGCGAGGTATTCGAGTCCCTGGCGCGTGCCGGGGTGCGTCGGACGAGCCTGACGCTGCACGTGGGCTATGGCACGTTTCGCCCGATCGAGACGGAGGACCTCGAGGACCACGTCGTCGAGGCGGAGGCGTTCACGTTCCCCGAAGAGACGGCCCAGGCACTCGACACGGTTCGCGCCGAGGGCGGCCGGGTCGTGGCGGTCGGCACCACCGCGACGCGCGTGCTTGAGACGCAGTACGCCGGCGGCGCCTTTCACCCAGGCCACGGCTGGACCAATCGCTATATCCACCCGCCGTATGCCTTTCGGGCCGTGGACGTCCTCCAGACCAATTTTCACCTGCCCCGCTCGAGTCTGTTGGCGCTGGTCTGCGCCTTCGCAGGCGTCGAATTCGTACTCGAGGCCTACCGCTATGCCATCGAGCGCCACTTCCGCTTCTATTCCTACGGCGACGCCATGCTGATCCTGTAAATATGGCGGCCCGGGGTGTTTCACTCAGGAAACCACCCCGGGCCGCGATTGCTTCCCTTGGGCTAATCGGCCTGTTCTATAGCTCGAGGAAGTAGACGCAGAAGCATGCCCAGGCCCGCGAGAACGGCATCTCGCCTGGATACTTCACGAACTCGACGTGGCCGTCCATGTACAGCACGTTGCCGCCGCCCGGTACGTGGTTGAACAACCCGACCGTCGAGCCGCTCAGGTCGTCCCACATCACGAAGACGTCGCTTTGGGCCTTGGCGGAGGCCGCCGGGTTATTGATGTCGGTGATGAAGAACCGCTCGATCCCTTCGCGGATCCGGAGTATCGTCATGTCGCCAGAACTGTAATCCCGATCGAAGCAGGAGGCGTTCCCGCTGACGGGCCAGGCTTCGATGTCGGTCATGAGATCATTCATGCCGACCAGGAAATCCGGGTGCAGGTACCCCAAAATGTTACTGGGCGTGATGCCCGGATCATTCTCCAGGGACGGGTCCGACAGCAGCGTCTCCTTTTGGAGGGCGTACGGTATGTACTGGTACGACCACGAGTAGAACTTGCAGACATTCACCTGGCCGTCCGTGTGGAAGTCCTCCAGGTCCTTGTCGTACTCCGCGTCGGACGGGCAAACGCAGACGGTGATGTCGCTCAAGTACTCCGGATACATCGACGGTCCGTCGAAGAATGTCCGGATTTCGCCCGCGCGGTCACACTGGAAGTCCTCAGGGTCATCCACCCACCTCTGGAAGGACGGGAACAGCCCGCCTTTCGACTCGTTGGCGTACATCTTGAAGCTGAGCCCCAACTGTTTAAGGTTATTCTGGCACGATGCGCGCCGCGCGGCCTCGCGAGCCCGGGCCAGCGCCGGCAGCAGTATGGCGGCCAGGATGCCAATGATCGCAATGACCACCAACAGCTCAATAAGTGTGAAACCTCTCTTGTTCATGACTTTTCTCTCCTTTCGTCAACCACTTTAAATGAATCCTGACAAACTACCGCTCTTACTCTCACCAAAGTCGCTGATACCCTCCTTTCTGCCAGTTTTCCCAAATGAGAATCGGGCTGGCTTTTAACCGACCGGTAAAATCGCTTGTTGCCTGAGATAACGGGGCGTGTTGGACTCTCTCGCAGCCCGCTATCATGACGTCGAGCACAAATCCTAGCACTGGGGTTTATTATACGCGACAAGCGGCAAGATGTAAATGGGTGCGGTGAAATCCCAAATCCGCACGTAGGGGTCGGGAAAACGTTTTTGGGGGCGTGTAGGCGGCT
>CAYRLQ010000194.1:0-8250 GCA_964425145.1 uncultured Nitrospiraceae bacterium | reverse complement strand
GACGACGATAAGTGGACCGAGCTTTACCGTGAAAAGGTGCGGCGCAGCAAGAGCAGATAGTTTTGGGGGGAACGAGATGATGGCCGCTATCTGTTTTCGTACAAATGCGGCCGCCGCTTCACCTCTTGACTTCTCAATCATCAATCTACAATCTACGCTCCGCAATCAGGTCTTTGAGCCGGGGGTAGGTGTCGACGAGGTGCGGAGGGATGGTGAAGTCGGTCTTGCCCAAGCGCAGCGAACCATTCTGGGCCTCCACTACACGACCCCATTGAGCCGCCATTGAACCCGCTGGTATTACAGTGGTGCGGAATTGGCATGGGCGAACAGAAAGCCGGGAATCCTCCTGTAGGAATACTTCCGGGCGAGTGAGCGGCTCAACTTGATTTCCGCTGGACGTACTGATAAGTTCGATTGCGCCAACGAAAGGGGTGGCGTGCATCATGTCGGTGGATGTCGGTCAATCCAGGGGTCACGGCGCGGAGGGGCTTCAGACCGTGGCCGACTTGGTCGAAATCGCCGGCTCGCTGACCCCATTGACAGCCGTTGTGACGGGTGGGGAGCGCGTCGAGGACCTTCTCCTGGTCGAGTCGGCGCGGGACCACGGGATCATCGAGCGGATCGTTCTGATTGGCCGGAAGGATCGCATCACTGCGGCCGTCGCCGAAGTCGGGATTCGAATACCACGGGAAGACATCGTGGCTGCGGAAAGTGACGATGAGGCGGCCGCGGCCACGGTTGAACTCATCAAGGCCGGGGCCATCAAGATGGTGCTTAAGGGAAGCATCCCCACCCAAGTTCTTCATCGCCACATGCTCCCCTTGGCGGATCGCACGACCGTAAGCTTGGTGTCCATTTTCGATGCCGCCGCGATCGCGAACGGACGCCCGATGATCTTGACCGATGCGGGGGTTACCACGGTGTGCAACTTTGGCCGAATAGCGGGCCTGATCCGTAATGCGGTGGACGTGGCGCGCACGGTCATGTTGATCGATCGGCCGCGTGTCGCGGTCTTGTCGGCCAACGAGAAACAGATCGCTACGCTGCCATCGACACGGTTAGGGGCTGAATTAGCTCGTCGAGATTGGCCGGATGCGGTGGTTTACGGACCCTTGTCCTTAGACCTGGCTACGGATCCCGGTGCCGTGGCGGCTAAGGGCCTGACCAATCTACACGGCGCGCGCGAGGTCGCCGGCCAAGCGGACATCCTGGTTTGCCCCGGCATCGACGCGGCCAATGTGATTTACAAGATGGTCAGCGCCATGATCAAGTACGGGGAAGCCTCTTTGGCGAATATTATCGTGGGCTTTCCCATGCCGTACGTGCTTCTGTCACGCTCGGATGCGCTGGAAACGCGCCTGAATTCACTCGCCTTGGGCGCAATCTATGCCCAGCGATATCTTGGAGAACGGACTCAGCGGGCACGCGCCACGGTGTCCGAGCGCGCCAAGACTCACCGCGTGTTGGTGATCAATCCGGGTTCCACCTCGATGAAGATCGCCATTTTCGACAATGACCGTTGTGTTCACCATGTCGAAGCCGAGTATGCGGCCCCGGCGATCGGCACTGCGGCTGAACGGCGCAATCAGGTGGAGATCCTGGTCCGGCGCGTTCGCCAACTGCTCGATCAGGGCGACGGGCGGAAGGTGGATGCCGTGGCGGCCCGAGGCGGCTTCTTGCCGCGCCCGGCGCGGAAGTTGTGCGGCGGCGCCTACACTATCGCTGAAATTCGGAATAGCGAGGTCGTCGTGGATGACGCCATCGTTTCCGCGGTTTTGGAACATCCCGAAAAGGACCACGCCGGCAATCTGGGTATCCCGGTCGCGGCGGCGTTGGCCAGAGAACTCAAGACGGCGGCATTTGTCGTGGACCCGGTCGTGGTCGACGAGTTCGTTCCGGAGGCGGAGGTCTCCGGATATGTAGAAATCATCCGGCGGAGCACTTCGCATGCGTTGAGTGTCCGCGCCGCGGCGCGCAGGGCAGCCCAAACGATAGGGCGACCGCTCGAAGACATCAACGTGGTCGTCGCTCACTTGGGCGGGGGTGTCACCGTCGCGGCGGTGCGCCATGGAAAAATGACGGACAATAACATCGCTTTTCTTGGCGGCGGGCCGTTCTCGCCGCAGCGTGCTGGTCAGTTGCCGATGGGGGAGCTGATCGACTTGTGCTACGGGGGCCGATTTACGCGCGCGGAGTTGATCGAAGAGCTTACAAAGCGTGGTGGATTACAGTCTTATCTTGGAGAGTATCGTCTGGACGTAATCGAAGAGCGGGTCGCCAAGGGCGATGAGCGAGCCCGTCTGGTCGTGGATGCGATGGTGTATCAAATCGCCAAGGAGATCGGGGCGATGTTCGTGGCCGCGGATTGCGATGTCGAGGCCATCGTGTTAACGGGCGGTATGATCCGCAACGCACGGGTGCGGAACGAATTGCGGCGCCGCATCGGCCGCTTGGCGCCGGTATTGATTTTTGAGGACCCGCTCGAGATGACTGCCTTGGCCACCGAAGCGATCCGGGTCTTGACAGGCGATGTGCAGCCCCTTCGCTACGAATCGCCGGAGGCGGACCATGGATAAGAGATCGAGGAAGTGCGGGATTCAAACACGCCATGCTGTCAGAGATAGGAGATCTCGGCGATGAGTGACACGGAGAAGCGGCACTGGGTTTTTCGGGCCCACGTGCTGGATCGTGCGGGCGCGTTGACGAGTATCGCGTCCGCTTTCAGTAACGAAGGCATCAGCATCGACACCGTGGTCGGGCACGGTCTCGAAGAGCCCGCGGGCGTGGACGGCAGTGTCGTCGTGACTTTCTGGTGTGATGAGCGGGAGAAGGACATCATGGTCCGCAAAGTCCAGCGGCTCAGCAAGGTGACCCACCTCGAGGAGTATCCCTACGAATCGCAGAACTTGCGCAAATCGGCCATCATCGTGGCGAGCCGGCGGCTTGTACCCCGTGACGTCGCCGGCGAAGAGGCGTTCCTCACATGCGAACTCGTCTACACCGCCTCCTCCGGTTGGACGTATTTCTTAGCCGGATCGCCCGGCGAACTCGACTCTGTCCTCAAACGGCTGGAAACCGACGGCGTTGTCAAGGACATCGTGTACTCGCTGGTGGCTTTGTGAGCGTGTTTCTTCTAGGCCGATCGTTTGTTTTCGATTTGCCGCGAGGTATGCCCACGCCGCGCACAGGCGAGACTTTGAATGGCGGGACAGGCGCCCAAGTACTGGATGAAGGGCCGTGCATCATCGCGCCTGAATCCAAGTGATCAGGGTTCCGTGAATCACCGGGGGGATGACTTGTCGCGAGACATCGCGGCAGCAAAGCCAAAGCCCATGAACAATGGAACGAGCATCGGGGGTGCCGACCTTGAAGCGGACGCATTCTGGGGGATTCATGGCAACAGATGAGTGGCGCGAACGGCCTTCTCAAACAGCCCGAGTGCCTCTGTTTATGCCTTCCTTGCCCGGTTCCCGGCCCGGCGTGATACCTATCTCATGAGAGGTTTTTGTAGAGCTTTCCACGTCGGAGTTGGGCGTCGCCGTAGTGTTCCTTGAAGAACCGGATCATGACGTCTATGTATGCCGACAGAGGCGGGCATGAGATATCATACTTGGCCAGCGCCGAGGCGCTGTGGATGGTGTCGTATTCGACGGTATGGAAGCTGTATTTGAACGCTTCGTAGGGCAGGCCCGTCAGATGGGCAAAGGGCGTAAAACGGAACATGGGTTTGAGGAGTGCGGGCGGCAGTTTTAGCGGCGGTTTGATCTTCCCATAGCGTTCAGCGGCCAGAGCCATGAATTTGTTCCACGTTATCGGGTTGGGGTCTGCGAGATTAAAGACCGAGCCGGTGGATTGTTCGTCCTCGAGCAGATGGTAGAATGCGTCGGCAACGAAGTCGACCGGTTCGGCATGGCATTTGGCGGTTCCGGAGTTTGGTATGACGAAGTGCATATTGCGTGCGATGACCACCAGCCCATAGTAGGGGCCGTCGATTTTCTCGAAAGCCCCGGTTTTCGAATCACCGACGACGTAGGTGGGGCGAAAGATCACGGTAGGTATGCTTTCGCGGCGCTCGCGCACCAGCTTTTCCGCCAGAAACTTCGTCTCGTCGTAATTGTTCTTGAAGCCTTGGCCCACGTCGAGATCGTCTTCGCGAAACGTGCCCTCAAATGTTCCGGATGTGGCGCACGTGCTCATATAGCCGAACCGTTCGAGCTGCTTGGTCTTGCCCATGAAATCCAACACGTTCCGCGTACCCTCGACGTTGATCCTCACCGCAATGTCCTTGGGAACGGAGAGGTCGTAGACCGCGGCCAGGTGTATGGCGCGTGTCATGCGGGCCTCGAGTTCCCTGGCGACACCGGTTTCCAATCCCAGGTTTGGCGCCGTAATGTCCCCTTCGAGGATCCGAATGCGTGATCGTTTGTCCGCGTCGGTCACGATCGTGTCCACAAATGTACGCAGCCGCTGGCAGAAGTTCCTGTGCTCGAGGAGATAGAGGTCGCAATCCCCCCGCGCCACGTAATGCCGCAGGATATACTTCCCAATGAATCCACCCGCCCCCGTGAAAAAGATTGTTTGCTCATTCATGGTACGTTACGACCTCCATGTTGTTGCAGGTGACTGAAACGCCGGCTGCTTGCACGTGAGAGATACCAGACGTCATTCCGATATCTCTAGATTCGTTTCGCGAATTGCACCATTGCTTCGGGGTTAAGCTCGACCCCCAATCCGGGACCGCTGGGTAGATCGACGAAGCCGTCTTGGGCAAGGAAGGGCTTCGCCAGCATGGCGTCGCGGGCATGTGGAGCCCAGGAGTCCGGCTCCCACGGGTATTCGAGGATCGGGCAGTGATCGAAGCTGGCCGCGATGTGTAGGTTGATCGCGAAGCCGATCCCGTTGGTCCACGTATGTGGCGAGAAAAGCCGGCCTTTGTCGCGGCTGAGTTCTCCGACGCGGCGCGCCATCAACACGCCTCCTGCCAGCGTGGCATCCGGCTGGTAGATGTCGAAACAGTCCTTCTCGAGCATGATCTTGAATTCATGGAGCCCCTGGTTGAGTTCGCCGCCAGCGATCGGCACATCGACCGCCTCGCGGAGTTTTCGGATCCCGTCGAAATCGAACCGGTCGAGTGGCTCTTCGAGCCAGGTCACCTCGAGATCGGACATGGCCCGAGCAAAGTCGAGTGCGGTACCAAAGTCCCATTGTGGCCCGATGGGCGACAGCGTCCAGCCTTGATTGGCGTCCACCATGATGTTCATGGAATCGCCGACGGCTTCACGTGTCGCCTCAATGGCGCGGATATCGTCGTGGTAATCCAGGTTATGCGCCCGCAACTTGATTGCGCCAAAGCCGGCTTCGCGGGCTGCGAGGGCTGTTTCAGGGCTGTGCTGCGCGGTGGCAACCTGGCCCGTGCTTGCATACAACTCGATGCGTTCCCGGCTCCCGCGCCAGTGGCGGTACAGGGGGGTGCCGGCCTCTTTCCCGATGAGGTCCCACAGAGCCGTCTCCAGCAGCCACGGGCGCCCGCCGAGCATCAGGCCGTACAACGTCACCATGTTGGCAAGCACCTCGACGTCACCAGGCTCTGCCCCAATGAAGAACCTTCCTATGGTTTCCTCGGCAATGAATTTCAGAAGGCGCGCCTGGTCTTCGCTGAATACCGAGGCGGCCGCGATCCCTTCAGCGCCGTCCCGGGTTATAAGTTTCAGTATGACGCAGCGGTTCGCAGTTTGTGCATGCCCGGGGATCCAGGCGGGGTAGAACTCCTTTTCCAGTGGGTATTCAAAGAAGTAGGTCTCGATGGACGCAATGCTCATTGAATTGACTCCCAGGCGTCTAAGATTGCGACAGGTTATTTTTACACAGAACCGCGCCACGCTCAATGGTTGTGGACATCAGCGGTCGCTTGCATGGAGGATGGAAAAGCCTATGACCTCGTCGCCTTCGTAGCGGACGATGATGTCGTCGTCGGTGAGCTCGCTGTCGGTAGCGTGGGCAGGCTTCTTGAAGTTGATGTAGAGCACGTCGGCCCCCTCGTCGTACGAAGACCAGATGTAGCCGTTGGGTGAATTCCGCACCACTCTTAGAATCTCGGCGAAATCCGCTACGGTTGGGGCGGCCATACCTGTACTCTCCTGTCAAGACTGGTCAGCCGTGTGGTCATGAAGGCCGTAATCACGAAGCCGTCTTGGTCGCTCACCTCTCTATATACTACCACAAGGGCCCTTCCCGGCTCGACCTTGCGCACCGCCAACCGCTCACCGGCGTTCCCTGCTACGACACGCTCACACGAGGCGATGGCGTCAAGCACGTCTTGGCGCAGGCCGGCCAATTCGGAGTGCTCTTCGACGATGTGCGCCCATCGCTCGTCGGCCAAGCGGATCGGAACGCCGTGGCGCGAAACACTCACATCGGTCATCGCGTCGCCTCCTCGACGATGCGGATTTCCTCGTTGGTGAGGCCGTAAAGCTGATAGACACGGTCGCCGATCCGGCGTCCGGGCACACCGGTGGTGCAGATTGGGGCCGGCGAATCAGTGGTGTTCAGACCGTAAGCTTAATCTCCGCGGAATCACCGGAAGCCTGATTAACCACTACCAGCGCACCCAAGTGATCGCCGCTAAGCTGCTCATTGGCATTGAGAAGTTCAATCCCATAGACCGTTCCATCAGGCGCGATATCAATATTCAGTTCACCACTCACCTGAATGGTTTGGACCTGGGCAGGTTTATCACGAAAGCAGATGTATGCGACGCTGTATTTGGGGTCGTAGGTTAGTTTCATAGCATGGCATCCTCAAAAGAACTTGGCAATCACTGTAATAACGAGCCAGTCACTGTCTTCGCGGACAGCAATTACCTCCACCTGTTTAGCTGTGTAAGTTTTGCCTAACCACTTACCATTATACACGAAGTTCCGTCGAAAGCCATTTCAACCCGATTTCGCACTAAAGGGTTCTGAAATCGGAGCGCTAGGACAAGATAAGCACATCCTGTCCATCTTGAGTATCCTTGTTGAAAAAGGGAAGGGACAAGGATTGCCAGGATGTTCAGGATAATACGAACACATCCTGTCTCGCGGGGGCAAAACCGGAATGGCAGTCCCCGTTTTTCGCTTGTACTTCGGTTTGGGCTTTTTCAACGGCTCCACTGTCTCTATTCAACCCCATTTAGCCCTATTTGCCCTATTTGCCCTATTTGAGTGAAGGGGGTTGACAAACATGGGGAAATGTTGTAGGTTTTGTGTGGAAGATAACTAATCCCCTGGCAGTACGCGTCCCCTTTGTCATGATCGCGGGGCTGCCGAGGCCAGGGGATTTTTCCCTTTGAGGAGGGGTGTATGCCGACGGCGATACTCATTGACGGAGGCTTCTACCTAAGGCGTTATCAACGGATATTCGGGAACAAGCCTCCCGCTGCCGTCGCCAAAGACCTCCATAAGATGTGCCTGGACCATCTCTCCCAAGATGGCAAGCGGCGAGAACTGTATCGCATCTTCTACTACGACTGCCCCCCTCTCACGAAAAGGGCGCATAACCCTATCACGGGCAAGGCAATCGACTTCTCAAAGACGCCGACCGCCAAATGGCGACTGAGCTTTCACGAGGAACTGCGGAAACTGCGCAAAGTGGCGCTACGCCTTGGTTATCTCAACGAACGCAGCGGGCATTGGTCCATACGCCCTGGCAGGCTAAAGGAACTTCTGTCTAGACGCATCGGCCTCGACGACTTAGGCGAGGGTGACGTACGGTACGACGCGCGGCAGAAGGGTGTAGACATGCGAATCGGCTTGGACATCGCCTCGATGGCCTTCAAGCGACAGGTGGACCAGATCATTCTGGTAGCGGGAGACAGTGACTTCGTGCCTGCCGCGAAGCTCGCACGGAGAGAAGGGATTGACTTTATTCTGGACCCCATGTGGTCCAGCATCCGTGCCGATCTCCACGAACACATTGATGGATTGCGCACGGTCTGCAAGAGAAAGGACGAACGGCAGCGGCCCGCAGCACGTGTTCAGCCAGTGGCGGGTGAGAAGTGAATCATCCCTTGGTACACCCTCGGCGCATTTTCCACACCTGGGCCGGATCGACGCAGATCGAGGGAAGGGGGCGGGAATTGGTGTCCCCCGCGGCGTTGGGAAAGTAGAGTCGCGGGTTGTTTTGTCAATATCAAGAAAAGGGAACATAAACGCCGACTGATAATCATCTAGATGGCTCCTCCGTCGGGTCGTGATACTCTCGAGTGTGAAA
>CAYRLQ010000193.1:0-8339 GCA_964425145.1 uncultured Nitrospiraceae bacterium | reverse complement strand
TGTCGCCTTCTTTCTTGTTGGGGTCGATCTGGGAGAACTGACGCAGCTCGTGGCAGTAGTTTTGATGAGCGCTGTAACCTGGGCCTTGATCAGCATCGCGATTTCTGCCCGGGCTAGAAGAGCTTTTACGGCTATCGCCTTAAGTTATCTGTTCATTGTCTTGCTTTTGTTGGTGGCGCCTTGGATTCTGTTTGTCTTCTGGATGCTTGTTTGGGCGTACATTGCGCTGGTTTTCCCCGTCTCAAGCCCGTTTCCGGGTTTTGGTTCGTTTTTGGGGATTTGCTCGCCGCTGGCAACTGTCGCCACCATCCTTGACGGCGATCTTTCAATAAGTGGATTTTGGTTATCGATGCTTTCTCAAGGGGTCGTCGCGATAGTATGTTTCTACCTGGCCGTGCTCTCCTTGTACCGAGTCGCCGAAGTCCCGAGGGTCGAGTCGCACAAACCCATTGACGATCCCGCCGTTCTGAAAGCGCGCCGCAGCCAGTACCCCTTTTACCTCATCGATCCGCTCAGGCGCAAGAAGCCCATCGAGGATGGTCGCAATCCCATGCTGGTTAAGGAAATGCGCTGGGGGCTGATAAACCGGGGCACCGTGCTGGCGCGCCTGACTTATTCTGCAGTGATCCTGTATTTCTTGCTGGGCGCAGGGACCTTTCTCGAAAGCGGGTCTTACGGTACCATGTACTTCTGGTTGATGAGTCAAATCGTCGTGACCGTTCTTGTGGCCCCGGCGCTATTGGCAAATGCGCTCACCAAGGAACGTGAACTCGGCAATATAGACATGCTCCGGATGACGCTTCTCACACCACGCCAGGTGGTACTGGGTAAACTCATCTCAGGTGCCCTTTCGATCACCCCCCTCTTGTTGGCGGCTTTCGTCTCGGCAATGGAGGCGGCGCTTTTTCTGAAACTCCACCAATGGGCCCTCATGACGGCCGCCTATGGCACCATGATCGTGTGCTGTTGGCTCTGCTTTGTGCTAAGTCTCCTGGCTTCACTCCTGACCAGGCGCACTGCAAGCGCCGTGGTGTTCAGTTACTTTTTCAGTTTTATGGCCTTCGTGGGCCTGGCGGGGGTCGCGCGGGTCCTGGCATCATACGCCGCAGGGCCGGCTACGGGCATCGTCCGAGGCCACGTGGCGCAAGAGACGGTCGATCAGGTCTGCGCGTTCCTATCGCCTATCTCCGCCTTCGTGCTGACTGCCCAACCCCATCGGGGCTTCGGTCGTGGTCTGTCCAACCCCATCAGCCTGTACTGGTTAAGCAACATCATGGTATTCGCTTTAATCTGCTTGTTGCTGACGTACTTCTTGGTAAGGGTGTTCCAGCGGTATCACATGCAGGATGTTTGACCCATTGCGACCTCAGGGTGGTTCATGATGTTTACGCATTAGAACTTGCGACTATAAACACAGCGACGTGCTCGCCGTTCGTAATCGGCTTCGGTGCTTTGTTTTCGAGGACGAGGACGAGTACGAATTACGAGCAGGAGCACGAGCACGAGCACGAGCACGAATTACGAGCACGAGCACGAGCACGAGCACGGGCACGAGCACGAGCACGGGCACGAATTACGAGCACGAGCACGGGCACGAATTACGAGCACGAGTACACAGGGTCTGGAAACCCTGGACCCGAAGATATGCAGGTTGGGATGATACGGCAAATGAGAGTTCAACGCCCGTTGGCAAGCGGATTCAGGCTATGGTTTGTGATAGGCCTTTGTGTCCTCGCGCTCTGCTTCACCGAGGCCCTTGCTGCGGACACCGTAGTGGTCTACACCGCCCTCGATGAAATGTATTCCCGGCCGGTTCTTGATGGTTTTGAGCAGAAGACTGGTATCCGCGTGAAGGCCGTGTATGACACCGAGGCCGCCAAGACCACCGGGCTGGTCAATCGGCTCATTGCCGAGCGCGATCGGCCCCGCGCCGACGTGTTCTGGAACAATGAGGTGGCCCAGACTGTCGTGCTGAAAAAGAAAGGCGTGCTGGAACCTTACACTTCGCCGGCCGCTGATGCTATTCCGCACGCGTTCAAGGACCAGGAGGGGTACTGGACCGGGTTTGCCGCCCGGGCGCGGGTCATCATTTACAACACGGACCTCGTGAGCGAGCCGCCCACGTCCATTCTGGACTTCTTGAAACCCGAATGGGCCGGCAAGGCGGCCATCGCCAACCCGCTGTTCGGCACGACCGCCACTCACGCCGCGGCGCTCTTCGCTGCGTGGGGCGATGGGCGGGCTAAGGCCTTTTTCATCGGCATGCTCGAAAACGAGACCGCTGTGCTGCCAGGCAACGCCACGGTGCGCGACTTGGTGGCACGGGGGCAATACGCGTGGGGTCTCACAGACACTGACGATGCCAACGGCGCTGTCGAGGACGGGTTTCCCGCCAAATGGCTGCTGCCCGACCAACGCGACGGCGGACTGGGCACCCTGGTGATCCCAAACTCGGTCGCGTTGGTGAAAGGTGGGCCAAACCCTAAAGGCGGCAAGACCTTGATTGATTACCTCTTGAGCCCGGGGGTCGAGCGGCGGCTTGCCCAAACGCGCTCCACCCAGATCCCGCTCAACCCCGCCGTGAAGGCGCCCGAGCGCGTTCCCGCACTCGGCGCAATCCACACCATGGAGGTCTCAGTCGAGGCCATAGCCGATGAGATGGCAACGGCCGCGGCATTCATCCGAAAGGAATTCATGCGGTGACCCGTGGGAGATGGGGAGATGATTGATGGGGGATAGGTGGAGGAGATGATTGAAACAGGGGGCCGAAGTTGCCGAAGCGGCTTCGCTCCTCACGTGTAGGTGGAAGCTGTTATGGCGACGGCGCGCCAGAAGGGACTGTCCCGGTTTTCATTCCGCGCCTGGTCCATCTTGACCGCGCTGCTCCTTGTCGTTATCCTCCTTTTGCCAATCGCATACGCCTTTTGGAACTCGCTGTGGGATGAATCGGGGTTCACGTTGCGCGCATACAGCCGTGTGCTTACCGAGGCGCGCCAATGGGCCCTGCTGCGAAACAGCCTGGCAATCGCGGTCGGTGCTGCGTTTTTCGCTACGCTGCTGGGCGTAGGCGTCGCCTTCGCCCTCGAGTACTTGCGTGTGCCATTCCGCCGGCTCATGGCCTACGGTGTCGCCCTGCCGTTTCTCATTCCCGCCTACATTTCGGCCGTCGCCTGGATGGATGTCCTCGGAACCAACGGCATTCTGCACGGATTGCTCAAGAAAATAGAGACTGTTTCGGGCCCGCAAAGCGCGACGGGACTGGCACTGTTCTCTTGGGTACTCGATGTCGCCACCGCTCGGGTTAACACCGCTGCCGGTGCCGTTTTCGTCTCTTCCTTGTCCTACTATCCCATCGTCGCGCTGACCACGGCACTGGCGCTCCGGCGCTTCGACCGCCGCCTGGTGGAGGCTGCCCGGCTGGCCGCGTCCCGCACACAGGCGCTCCGCTCAGTCGTGTTGCCCCTGCTGGCGCCTTCGATTGTCACTGGCGCGCTCATCGTCTTTCTCCTCACCCTGGTTGGCTTTGCCGTTCCGTCACTGCTCCAGGTCAACGTGTACCCTATCGAAATTTTCACCTCTTTCAGCGCCTTCTACGATTTCCCCTCAGCCACGGCCCAAGCCCTGCCGCTCATCGCCTGCGGCGTGGCAGCCGTTGTTCTCGGGGCGTTGTACATCGGTCCACGCCGCGCATGGCTCACCGGCGCCGTTCGCGTTCGCGTGTCCATCCGCGGTGGTGCGGCGTTGCGACTCCTTGCCGCGCTGGCCTGTTGGGCGCTGATCCTTGTCTCCGGCGTGTTGCCCATCGCAGTGCTTGTGTGGCGTTCCCTACCCTTGCGCTCTTATTCGGAGGCAGTGGCCACGGCCAAGGAAGAGATCGTGACCAGCCTCTTTGTCGCCACCGCCGCCGCGACGGTCATCACGGCTCTGGCCTTTTCCATCGCTTATCTCCAGCGCAGAAAGTGGGGACTGTCTCAAGGAAGCATGGCGAGATGGGACTGGTCCCATTTTCTACGCTTGGCATCGTTACTGAGCCTCGCGCCGTTTCTCGCCTCAGGCCCGGTGATCGGTATCGCCCTCATCGCCACCTGGAACCGGCCTGGCATCCCCGCGCTCGTGTACGATTCCATCCTGGTGGTTGTATTCGCCTGCGTAGCCCGGTTCCTCTTCTTCGCGCAACGCGCATTCGACGCGGCCTTATCCGATGTCCATGCGAGCCTCGAGGAGGCCGCCTTTGTATCGGGTGTGCCCTGGTGGCGCCAGGTGGGCTGCATCCTGCTTCCGCTGATGTGGCCGGTAGTGATCGGGATATGGGGCCTGAGCTTTGTCTTATGTATGGGCGAGCTCGACGCCACGGCCCTGGTGTGTCCCCCGGGGGTGACGACGCTTCCGGTCCGCATTTTCTCCCTGATGCACTACGGGCCGAGCCGGCTCGTGGCGGCGTTGAGTGTGATCACGGTCATTGTCATACTGGCTTGCGCGGGAGTTACCGCCGCCGTGTACGCTAAAGGAAAGCGAATGCGCCATGCCGGTCGTTGAGGTTCGAGAGGTAGCCAAATGTTTCGGCGATACCGTCGCCGTAGAGGGTCTATCCTTTTCCGCGCAAGCGGGCGAGGCGCTCTGCCTGTTTGGACCTAGCGGGTGCGGCAAAACAACGACGCTTCGACTCATCGCGGGCCTCGAACAGCCTGAGCGCGGTGCCGTGTGGGTTGACGGCCAACGCGTCAACGGAGTGGGGGGGACCACCGCGCCCCGGCCGGGAACCGTCGGGATGGTCTTTCAAGACCTGGCGCTGTGGCCACACATGCGCGTCCGGCGCCACGTCGATTTCGTGCTCCGGGGCGCCGGGCTGTCGCGGAAGCAGCGCCACGACCGCGTGCGCCGCGTCTTGGAAACCTGCCGAATGTGGGCACAGCGCGACGCCTTTCCCGCGGCGCTCTCCGGCGGCGAGCAACAACGACTCGCTATCGCTCGCGCCATCGCGGCGAACCCGTCGCTCCTGCTGCTCGACGAGCCCTTCGCCAACCTTGACGCCACGCTGCGCGACCGCTTCCTCGCTGAGTTTCGCCGCCGCACGCAACACGGTACAACTATTGTATTCGCCACGCATGACCGCGCCGAGGCCGACGCCCTCGCCGATAAGGTCCTCCTCATGGAAGCCGGACAATACAGGATGCAGGTCTGGGGGTAAGAGATGCGGCGCGGGTGTCCCGTCGAGGTCGGATGCGACTATGCCCCGCCATGCTGCTAAAGTCTGATTCCCTGTTCTCCCGTTCCTCGAGCCCATTCGCGACTTCTATGTCATGGCTCGATGCCCAACGTGCCGTGCCTTACTGTCCTGAGGCCGCAATGTTACGGTTAACGGCACGTGTTGTTTGAGAATTAGGAGTTTTTTGGTTCCTCTCGCGGTGTTTCACTCGCAACGTGGAGTACAGGGTAGAACAGTGCCCCTATAAGAGCTATGAGGCCGAAGAGTCCACCCAGAGGTCCCACCAGGAGCACCCCGAGTGGGTTATCAGCGGAATTGCCGAACCACCTCATGGACAGGGTGGCTACGAACACAGATAATGCCAGGCCGCCTTTCCAGGTGATGTTGTGCCACGCGTTGAAAATGGCCTCCCGCCGCCTGCCCGACCGTTGTTCGTCAAGGTCGATGATTGCGCCCAACAGCGGGACGGGCAGAATATACATTATGCCCTGGCCCAGTCCGGCAAACGCGAACAAGCAGGCCCCGAGGAGGACCTTCGTATTGCTCGGTAGATCGGCCCGCCCGATGGCGTACATCCACGGCAAACTGAACGTCATCAAGAACAGGCCAATCACCATGAGCCATTTCACAGAGACACGCTTGGAGAGGGCGGGCATGACGGCGGCTGCCAAGAGGCAACCCACTACAAACGGGCCGAGCAGGCGCGTCACGGTGCCCTCGTCGCCGCCCAGTCCCACCTCGGCCCAGAATGGTAGGGCGCGCTGGGCCGCGAGGTAACCTATGTTGAACGCGAGGAAAATCAAGAAGTAGTGCAAAAAAAGGCGGTTTTGCAGCGCGCCCAGAATTTCTCCTACAGGGCTCGATGCCGCTACATGGCCGTGTTGTTGATACCGCTCGCGAACGCCCCACACAAAAAATTGGAACGCACACAAGGAGACTACGGTGAACAGCATTGCCACGCGTTGATAGCCAACGGGCGAAAATGCGCCCGCCGGTGCTTCAGCTTCCGGTGTTATTATTGCCTCCGAATCCGCTGATACGGCTGTGGCGACTTCCACCGGGGCTGTTTGGCGCCGGGCAGGGTCGAACCGGGAGATAAGTTCACCGGAAAGTCCGTCGGCCAAGGCCACGCCCAGAATCGTGCCTACGCCCACCCAGGTCCCCAGCTTCACCCGGGCTTGATTCGAGCGAGCGATCTCTGGCGCTAAAGCGTACAGCGGTACGGCGCAAACCGTGAAGAAGCCCCAATGGACGCAAATTATTACGCAGGCGAATATGAGGTTTTTCGGCGACTCGCGGGCCACGGGGGGGTACCAAAACGCGATGCTGGTGGCGGCCATCAGAATGGAACCCCAGAAAATGAACGGTCTCCGGCGGCCCCTAATAGGCAAAATGCGCCAGACCGTCGGCCGATTGCTGGTCTTGTCTGACCATACCCCGACCAGGGGATCGGTCACCACGTCGAAGACTCGCCCGACGACAAAGATGATGCCTACCAAGCCAATTCCGATGTAAATCACGCGGCCGCTTCCCGGCGTAGGTGAGTAGAAGTACGTTCCCCACTGCGTGATAAACTCGCTCGACAGTTGCACCCCTATCATTGCGAAACAGAAAGCCAGCCCTTCACGCAGTGAGAATTCTTTGTCGGACTTTCGCGCCATGCCACCTGTTCTTGGTTAGACCAGAGATGCGGAAGGCGCGCCGCGGTGGTTGTCACCACCGCGGCGCGGTATACCGAGTAGGCCTGTAAGCCGAGTTCTGTCTAGGGCGTTTAAGCCCCGAGACGGCCATTCATCTGGGACGTGCGTTGCCGCACGCCTCAAGCTTCCAACCCGGGAGCGGGACGGGCCACCCCATAGCTCCCCTACTTGGAATTGCTCCGGGTGGGGTTTGGCCAGCCGGCCTGTCTCCAGGCCGCTGGTGCGCTCTTACCGCACCTTTTCACCTTTGCCTGTGCCCTACGAAAGTGGGCCATCGGCTGTGTTGTTTCTGTGCCACTTTCCGTCGGGTCACCCCGCCTTCGCGTTACGAAGCACCATGCCCTGTGGAGCTCGGACTTTCCTCGACGCCTGAAAAATCGCGCCGCGGCCGTCCAGCCTACTCGCTATCTCTATTATACACAATGCAAGACATTTCCTTACTCGGGAAATGAGAACGGGAGGGCACGAGGTTCAACCTGGGTTCCTGTGGCTGAAGGGATTCTCAACAACCTCCATCGAAGAGCGGGTCGTTTCACCGGGCCAATTCCAGCAGGTTGCCGGCACCAATGGGCTTCTTGTTTTCAACCCTGCGTTTGCCGAGATACCGCCGCTGGGCCCTTTCGACAGGACTCTCGGGGCGTGCAGGTTTCGCTGCCGCTTCCCGGCGCCCCTTGCGTGCCTCGCGGACCTCCTTAGCGTGATCTTCACGCGCTTCTCGTTTGTCTTCGTGCTGAACAGGGTAATGGTCGGCTGCTTTCTGCGCTGTCCAAATCCCGATCGCGCCCGCCGCAAGCTCTTCGCCCAGCGTTAGCTCCAACACCGCGCCGCCAGCCGCAAAATCGCTGATGTTTCGCAGAAAGAGGTCGTTTTCAATGGCATCGTTCATGCTGCCTGGAGCCTTATATTCCTGACCACGCGGCGGCCGCGAACCTTGCATCGAACGGTATGTATATTCGGCACAGTCAATCACACCACGGCGCACCCCGCGAAAAGTTTCGGCACTGCCCAAGACCGGAATCTTCGCGTTCCCTTGGACGAATGATTTAACTGACCGATGCACTATGGCCTTTGTTCCTTGCCACAGCGCCTTGTACGGCCGCAACGCCGGCTCGTCCGGATTGCCCAGCGGTCCAACGTATTGGGGCGGCACCGCATGCGACGCACCGCCGATTAAAACCGCGATTACCATTACCACCAGTACTTGCCTCAACGTTTTCATCATCGTACCTCAATCAGTTCCTGACCCCATCAATCTGTGAATGCTTATGTTCAGAAACACGCCTCGCGTGGACATAAGTTTATACGAATAACGCAGAAAATCCAAGTGAGTGGCACAGGCTGGCAGCCTGTGCTACCAACGGCTTTTTATGAATCGCCGTCCCCGATCCGCACCTAACTTTTTCTAGTTGGCATCGCAAGGTTTCACTTATCGT
>CAYRLQ010000192.1:0-8369 GCA_964425145.1 uncultured Nitrospiraceae bacterium | reverse complement strand
TTGCGAAAAGGAGAGTACTGCCACTTGACACGGAGTCACCTAATGGGTGTCCCTATTCACATAGCTGGAAATCCTGCCGAAATCCCGAAATCACCCAGGGTGCTATATCCGCACCTACTCCTGAGCGTGGTTAACCGACTCCCGCGACACGCTTCAGAATGTTCTTAGGTTTCATTGACTTCGCCCAACTCTTGGAGGTGCAGGTTGTAGCTGTTGAACTCTTCGTGTCCTACCGTTGACGCATTTCGAGGTGCTGACTTGAGTTCATAGACGCCATACCATGAAACACCGGGGAAGGTACTCACTCTTCTGTCCTCATGGACACTCGGCAGCGACAATTTCCAGTAACAGCGTGCACAATCCCGCATCTCAGGCACTGAGAACCAAGTGCACCTGTACTCCAGGCGACCACCCCACGCGCAGACGGTATCCCATCTCTCCGAATGCTCTGCAATTTCGAGAACACGCCTTATGATTACAGTGTGTTGTGCCATCACGTCCAGCGACCTTTCCAATGTCGCGCCGAATACCGGGACCGGTGGTAGACAAAAGGGGATGGATATGAACCTCACAGGCTCCCTGTAGAGAAGGGCATGCAATCCGCCTATCCACAGCCAAACGCCTCTGGCGAGCTGCTGAAGTCCGGCGAGTGCCTCAACTGGTCCGTCCTCCCCAGGAGGGCCAACCAGCTCTATCTTGAGAGGAGACGAGCGATAATGTAGCTTTTTCAGTTGTTGCGTGGGGCCATAAAACACATCCACAATCAAGCTTATGCACCTGTCCCGGAGACTATGAAGTTCAGGTTCTGAGCGCAAGTCCAGCATCTTGAGGTGCCGAATCCACGAATCACACGACGCCTCAAAGTCGACGGTCATCGCGGTGACCCATTCGAGAAAGGTTTGATACATCCTTTTTCCTAGGTGTGGGTCTTTTACGGCTGTGCGATACGCCTGAGACCCTGTTAAGGCGATCCAGTTCCTCTTCAGTTCGACGATTTTCGGGAGCGGATCAGCGTCAAATCTTGCATAAAGGGCCAACCAAGAATCCCGCTGACGTTTGACGAGCCGTTCGCATTGTTTGTGGACATCAAGCACTACCGGCCAGGCACCAACGGGTGGTGGCTTACCGAGCAAAGCTCTTGGTATGACATGTTCTTTGGCAGTGCTCGCCCGCGTTCTCTTATTCTCGTCGGGCAGCGGTTCACCGCAGATGTAACAGAAGGTCAGCGACCTTCTTATGCGCGCGGCCTCCTCTTGAGTCCGAATACGGATGGGTTTATGTACTCCGGTCATGGCGCAAACTCCTTACCCTCCTGGAGTGCCTTCTGTAGGGAGAATACGGCCCGCCTGGACGCGTTGTCCATTTGCTCTCGCGGAATACGGACACCCGCGCACTCGCGGTTCGGAAGTCCTCATAGGTGGCGCCCGTGAACAAGTCCAGCCAATACTGCATGGGTAATCCCCCCTTTCGGTTGCTATTGCACAGTTTCCTCGACGATGCGGATTTCATCGTCGGTTAGGTCGTAAAGTTCGTAGACGAGTTGGTCGATTTGGCGGTCGGTGGCGTCGATTTGGCGTTGGAGGACGGTTTTGTCGTGGCTGGACTTCGCCCCGGCCAGTTGTTTGTGCAGGGCCAGCATGCGCTCGACCAACTCGACCATGCGGGTTTTGGCGGCCTTGTCGGTCTTGACGGGGCGGACTCGGCAGTCGTATACGGCGAGCTCCTCGAAGTCGGTGAGGATGCTGAGCGGGAGCTTGGCGGACCATGCGTAGCGGCGGAGCTGGTAGGCGGGGTGGACGTCGGCCTTGATGTGCACGGCGGGCTTCTTGGCCTCGAGGAAGAACTTGCGGGCGCCTCCTATGCGGAAACAGTAGTCGGGGGCCTTGGTTGCACCGCCTATTTTGATGGCGTCCTCGTGAACGACGTCCTTGTAGGCTTCGGCGTAGCCCTGTTCGTTATTCACGTCCCAGCCCAGAGCGATGAAGAGCGGGTCAATGAACTCGCGGCGGACCTGCGTCTCGTTGTACGGCTCGGACTGGTATGCCTCCCGATTGCGGTCGAAGCGCTCGACTAATGCGCACACCATTTCAGGCACAGGCATGTCCGTTCCCTCCCGGCAAGGTTGCCTTCAATGCCATTTGCATATCTGACATAATTCGATAGGCCTTTTGCAAGATGATAGCAAAACCGGCCCATTATTTCTTAGTGCGCTTTTCACAAATACGATGACGTATGAGAAGGAGGAGAAGCCTTTTTTGACAGGATTGACAAGATTCACAGAGGAACAGAATCTTGTAAATCATGTGAATCCTGTCCAAAATACGTAACCGAACTTGCAAAATGGAGTACTTAGCGAGTTGCTTTACACCCTCAAACGAGTTTGAGGGCGCCACGGGGCTCAATTCTGCATTTTGTCGCCTTTTTCATGTTGAGCTGCCAGGCAGCCGGTCGGGTGTTTGCAAGGGACTGCTGAACGGCGTAACATAGCGGCCGTTGCGCTGGATTTTCTTGGCGGGATGGGGTCGAGATTCGCTCGATGGCATTTATGGCGAGGCGGAAGTTCTTACGAGTACTTGCGGGGTTGGTGGTTGTGGGAGTCGCGCTGGTCCTTGTCGCGTGTGTGCTGAAGCTGAGTTGGGATGCGCGGTTCTATGCCGACTATTTCCCGGACGCGCCGCTGCATGTGGTGGTCCGCGGGGCGGAGGACCGGGAGGCGTATCGCCGCATCGATTTCACGTTCGACGGGGTACCGGGGCATCCGGTGCCGACGGTCTTGGCGCTGCCCAAGGAGGGCCCAGGGCCGTTGCCGGTGGTGGTCTTCCTGCACGGCATCGGCCAGGAGAAGGAGTTTATCGACTCAATCGCGGGCGTTTTCGTGGAGGCCGGGTACGCGCTGGTCTGCTTCGACCAGTCCATGCAGGGTGAGCGTAAGCTGCGCGGTGCGAACGTGCTCGAGCAGGCGCTGGCGTTCCGGCGTCGAGCGGCCTTGACGGTGCTCGAGACGCGGCGGTTGGTGGACTATCTGGAGACCCGGCCGGACATTGCCGAGGACCGGATATTCCTGCTTGGCGCCAGCTACGGCGCGATCACCGGCAGCACGGCTGCGGCGTTCGACACACGGCTTCAGGGCGCGGTGCTGTGCTACGGGGGCGGGGATATCGCCAAGCTCGTCGACAGCGAGGCGGTCCGTGAGGAACTGGGGCGCGGCACGGGGCTGCTGAAGTGGTTTATGGCGTGGTGGATCGCCCCGGCGGACCCGATTCGGTATGTGCACAAAATCTCCCCGCGCCCGGTCCTGTTCCAGTGCGGGCGTTATGACACGATGGTGCCGCCCGCGGCCTCGCAGGCCCTGATCGACGCGGCCAGGGAACCCAAGGATGTCATCTGGTACGACTCGGACCACGTCGGGCTCGATGGGGACCATGTCGTGACGGTCTTGAACGACGCCATCGAGTGGATTGAGGCCCATGACACGGGCTGAGGGCAGTGGTCAGTTGCCCAGTGCCAAAGGGGCTGTCATTGACCTCGGGCATTGTCGTATGTGTCGGCGCGAAGCGGCATCAAGCCGAGGGAGCAATACCATGGGAGTACTGGCTAAATCGATGGCAATTGTTTGGGTGGGGTCGTGCGTCGCTATGGGCGCCGTGGCCGCGGAAGTGGAGACCAGGCCGGAACTGTGGACGACGTGCGTGTTGGATTTCGGCGCCAAGGCCGACGGCAAGACGGATGATGCGGCCGCGTTCCAGGCGGCCCTCGATGCCGCGGCCGGCAAGGGCGGCATCGTGTTCGCGCCGGCGGGCACGTATGTCATTGCGGGGGCGTTGTCGGTGCCTCAGGGCGTGATGCTGCGGGGCGTCTGGGATGCCCCGCACCACGCCGACATCGGCAAGGGCACGCTGCTCTATGCCACGGGCAACAAGGGCAACGAGGAGGGGCCGCCGCTTATCCTGTTGCACCAGAGCAGTGGCGTGCGCGGCCTGACCATCTTCTATCCGGAGCAGGGCGTCCCGGAGATCGAACCGTATCCATGGTGCATCCAGGGCATGGGCATGCATGGGTCGGTAATTAACGTCACACTGGTCAATCCGTATAAGGGCATTGACTTCGGAACACATCCCAACGAACTGCACTTCATCAGCGGCGTCTTCGGCCAACCGCTGAAGACCGGTGTCTTCGTAGACCAATGCACCGATATCGGCCGGATCGAGAACGTGCATTTCAATCCGCACAGTTGGGCCCGCGCCGACTACCCCACCGCCACCTGGAACACCGTCGAGTACCTCAAGGAGAACTTCGTCGGCTTTCAAATCGGCAAGACGGACTGGGAGTATATGCGCGATTGCTTCTGCATCTTCCCGAAGATCGGATTCCACTTTATTGAGACCGAACGGGGCGCGCCGAATGTGGTGCTGACGCAATGCGGCGCGGACATCTGCCCGATCGCGGTCCAGGTGGATGCGTGCCAGGGGCATGCCGGTGTCGCCTTCGAGAACGCGCAGATCATGGGCACGGTCGTCATCGGTCCGAAGAACGCGGGGCCGGTGAAGTTCGCCAACAGCGGCTTCTGGCCCATCGAAACGACCAACGAACAGGTTATCGTGGATGGCCTCAACACGGTGACGCTGACCGCGTGCCACTTCGCCGGGTGGGCCAACGCGGATACGTCGGCGCCGTGCATCCGCGTCAAGGGGGGTGTCGCGCTGATCACGAGTTGCGATTTCTTCGACAGGAGGAAGAAGCAGATTCTCATCGAGGAACAGGCCCGGGGCGTGACCGTTATCGGGTGCCGACTGCGCGGCGGGGAGAAGATCGAAAACAACAGCAAGAAGGCCGAGGTGCAAATCGGCTTGAATCTGACGCGATAGATTCTGCCACGGCTGCACCCCCCAAATAGGGAGTCCCTATTTTCTGAGAGCCGAGCGGCCGGCAGCGATGCAGGCGCCGACTGACAAGATGAGCCCCAGGACGCCTGTGGCGGGCAGGGGGGCGCCTGGTAGGACCTCGAGGTAGGCGCTTTCGGACACCGTGGCACCTTTGGGGTCCTTTACGACGCAGGTGTAGGCGCCTTCGTCCTCAGGTGCGGCGCTGTAAATCACATACATTGGGCAGGACAATTCTCCGGTAGCAAACTCGCCGTCCCGCTGCCATTGGTAGCGCAATGCGCCGATGTCCGTGGTCGCCTCGATGGTGAAGGTGAAGGTGAACCCCTGCGCCACGCTGCCACCGGAGGGCTGGCCGGTGATCGTAGGCCCCTGGCCGGGCTCCTGGCCGGCGTAGTCCACGAAACACGCACATATCCCCACGCTCGAACAGCCGTACTCGATGCGCATGTATCCGTCCTCGCCCCACCCGTCTCCCCATGAGTTGCGCAGAATCCAGACACCGTCCGATCCCTGCGTGTCGTCCCAGCCCACGAGCACGACGCCATGGTTGGGCTCATCCGGCAAGTCGTAGTTGAAGACGCCGCCGGAGTAGAAGGCGAACTCTATGTCCGCGTAGACGCCGGCCGTTAGTGGACCGTATGTCATGATGGCCCACTTGATGGTGTCGACGGGGGGAATCCATTCCTCGCCGTCCAGGAAGGCCCACGAGTCGATTAGGTAGCTGTGCGGATAGGGACAGCCGCACGGGCCGTCGGTGCCGGTATATGGGCATGCGGACTCGAGCACGGCGCCCGTGCCGCCGCATGGGTCTTCCTTGTCCATGTGGTAGTCGTGAGCCCACCAGCCGCCGTCCTCGCAGTTGTATCCGTCGCTGTTGCAGTTGAGCAGCCACTGCTCGGACAGGTCCATTGCAACGCCGTCCTTGATGAGGATGCAGCTCTCGAGCGGTGCAGTGGTGGCGAAGGCCCAGCAACTGCCGCAGGCGCCCTGGTCTTTCACGGGTGTACAGGCGCCCAGGTCGCGCCAATCGAAGCTGGGCGGCGGGTCGAACTTCGCCGGGGTCCCGACGAACCGCGCGCCCTGGCGCCAATCCGCCGGGATGGCCAGGCCGCACAGCGCGTCGAGCGGCCGTTGTGTGGCGGGGTTCTGGCCGACCGTGAAGGTCCAGCCCTCGGCCTCGCCCCGCTGGCGCAACTCATCGAGGTCCGCGCTGGTCAACTGCCCCGCGGCCACGCCGCACCACACGGCCAGGGCCAAAGCGGTTGCGCCCAGAGCGGGACGGCACGAGGCTCCCAGCCACCAGCGCTCCAACGGCGACCTATGCTGCTTGCCAAACCTCCGTCCCATGATTCACTCCCTCCCCGTTACGTACCGGGTTCATTATAGCACGCATCTGGCCTGGTCGGTCCGGGCGCGCAGTCGGCGGTCATTTTCGAGGAGGCCGTGCCGGTCTCGAAAGCCGCCTCGTCGCCGATGCGAACGTCCTGGGGTTGAGAATCGCGCAATTTGTGAGAAGATAAAAAACGCCGGCGGGTTCGCCTGCCTTTTCGCTCGCCCGCCGGGGGAACTTGTGTTTGGGGCTGTGCCTAAGACTTCCGGCGCGTATGGCGGCGTACCGCCGCCGCCAAACCGGCCAGGACCACCATGACCACGGTGTAGGCCGGCAGCTTCAGAAGTAGCTTGCTGGCGAAGATAACCGGGATGAACATGACCCGGACTGCGGCGGCCAGCGCCGGACTCTTGGCTACGACATGGGCCAGTGCCGGGCTTACGCGGTAGTACAAGTCCACTAGCGCCGTGCCCATAGCGTTGTCCAGGAGGTATGTGTCGCGCACGGCGCGGAGCGTGTCGAGCTCAGCGGCCATGGGTGTGCCGAAGGCCGCGGTCGCGATGAAGCAAGGACCGCCGCCGCCACCGCCGCCACCACCCGCGACGAGGCCGATAATCGCGGCTGCAGCGGCCAGCAGCGTGGCAACCAGCTCGGCACCTTCCAGGCCGGGCTCCGCCTTGGTTACGTACTTGAATGCATTCTCGACGCTTACCACATCGGCGTTCGTGTTGTTCAGGTGGAGTTCGATGTTGACCCTGAGTTCCATGTTGTCGCCAACACGCATCCAATCGCCCTTGGCCGTATCTGCGCGGGGCACGAGCACCTTCAGCGTAAACTCGTCATCGCGCGGCTCGACAATCCCTGCCTGGGCACTAAAGGTCGTGGCCTCGTCCTCCTGCTTCGTGCCGGCTGGTTCGGCGAAGAATACCTGGCCGATGTTGTAACCGAGGCCACCGCGCGGCGAGTGGAGCACGAGTTCGTTTCCACCTGCCAGATCGCTCTGGGTGTCGCCCTCGATGACCCGCACATCATCGCCGAAGTAGTCCGCACCCGGCGCGCACTCCGTGCGCAGGCCGTAGGCGCCGATGTCGTAAATGCGCGCCTCGACCATCGTGATCCGCTCGGTGGAGAATTTATCCGCAGGTTGAGGCACGACATCGCCGTCCACAAGCGTTGACTCGAACCAAGGCGCCGGCCCGTCAGGGGGCGCAAGTGGCCCTGTATTGCCGGTTACCGCCAGCCCTACGTAGTCGAAGTTGTAGTCGTAATACGCCCAGAGCGACAGCCCTTTCTCTCGCATGACGACATGGGTCAAGTTGGCCCGCTCCGGAACGGGAATGGCGAGGATGCCCGGTTTGTCCTCATCCCGCTCGTATTTCCAGTCGATCTCCTTGCAGAAAGCCGCTCCCGCTCCGACCGTGAAAGACTCCGGGGCTTCTTGGGATGGGTCGGCGCGATACTCATCCCAGCCGGGGACCTTTTGGTACAGGTGGAGATCGAAATCCCAAAGGCCGACAATTTCGGTGTTTTCCGCGGTACTGATGTTGTTCGTCAGTAACGCTGCTGGAGTCAGACTCGTCCGAGCCAGCCCGTAGATGTCTCCGGTGCCGTAATCCTCCGGAACCGGCAGCTTGATGTGGGCGCCGAGGTCCGCCGGCTCGTGGACGTCACTCACATAGATAGCCTGCTCGACGGTGTCGCCGTCGGCCGCCCGATGGGCGAAAGCAGTAAACACCACCTCGTTCCCGTCTGAATCTTCTTGGAGGCTATAGCGGTAGTACGTAAAGGGAACCTTCACTTCGGTCCACGGCTGACCGTCGGCCTCTTCACCCGATCTCGTCAGCACCATATTTCCGGCTATGGTGGCGTCTCCACCGTCATCCTCGAGCGCCGGCACCTCGATGTACAGCGTGTCGTCTCCCACACGGTCAAGGACAGGGGCGTAGATATCGATGGCCTGCGCTTCATTGCGAAACGCCGCCGTAACGCCGAGAAGGTCCATGGACCCCTCGACCTTGATCTCCGCAACGACGCCCCCGAATACCCACGCCCACTCGGGCGTGATCGTCAAGGTAACCTCGCCTTCGCCCTCACCTTCGCCCTCACCTTCGCCCTCGCCCTCACCTTCGCCCTCACCTTCACCCTCACCCTCACCT
>CAYRLQ010000191.1:0-8381 GCA_964425145.1 uncultured Nitrospiraceae bacterium | reverse complement strand
CCGGCGGTTTGGGCGCGACGTGCGCGTGGACTTCGCGGGGCCAATCGACGCCCTCATCGCCAGAGGACTTGTCGAGGAGGATGCACAATGCATTCGCCCCACCCCTCAAGGGTTCGTGCTGAACAACGAAATCGGCCTGACCTTGGTTGGGCATTGAACCACCGCCCGGCAAAGCCACAGGTTCTCCCTCGCAAGGCATTGTTGCTGAGGGTTTACAGTGGTGGGCCCGGTAGGATTTGAACCTACGGCCAAGTGATTATGAGTCACCTGCTCTGACCACTGAGCTACGGGCCCGGTATATCGAGGATGGCCGATTCTAAGACTTTTCGAGGCTCCAGTCAACAAAGGATTGGAGCTCGCGGGCACGGGTGGGGTGGCGCATTTTGCGTAAGGCCTTGGCTTCAATCTGGCGGACGCGCTCGCGAGTGACGTTGAATACACTGCCGACTTCCTCGAGGGTGCGCGGATAGCCATCGCCGAGCCCGAAACGCAACCGGAGCACCTTCTCTTCGCGTTCGGTCAGGGTGCCGAGCACTTCGGACAGGCGCTCCTGGAAGACGCTGAATGCGGTGGCGTTGGCAGGTGATTCGGCGCTTCTGTCTTCGATGAAGTCGCCGAAGCTGCTGTCGCCGTCGTCACCAACGGGTGTTTCGAGACTGATGGCCTCTTGGGCGATCTTGAGAATGGCGCGCACTTTGTCGGCGGACATTTCCATTTGTTCGGAGATTTCTTCGGCGGATGGTTCACGGCCGTATTCCTGGACAAGTCGCCGGCTGGTGCGCACGAGCTTGTTGATGGATTCGATCATGTGCACGGGTATACGGATAGTACGGGCCTGATCGGCGATGGAGCGGGTGATGGCCTGGCGAATCCACCAGGTGGCGTATGTGCTGAATTTGTATCCGCGCTGATATTCGAATTTGTCCACGGCTTTCATCAGACCGATGTTGCCTTCCTGGATAAGGTCGAGGAAGGACATGCCGCGGTTGGTGTATTTCTTGCCGATGCTCACGACGAGGCGTAGGTTCGCCTCGACGAGTTCCATTTTCGCCTGATGTATTTTTGCTTCCTTCTCTTTGATCGTGTCGATTAAGACCGTGATTAGGTCGGCGTCAAGGCGGGCGTCAGACTCGATTTGGTCGATCTTGCGCTGGGCAATTCTCAGGCGGCGGTTCGTCTCAAGGATGATGTCTCTTTCAACACCGAGCTGCTGGGCGGCGGCGGCGCGGCGGCGCAGTTGGACGGCCATTTCGTAGATTTTATCCGCGGGGAATCCCACTTCACGTTCGAGGCGGTCGATTTCGTCGCGGGCGGTCGCGATGCGGCGTTTAAGCCCCTTGATCTTGCGGGCGATTTTCATGATTTCCTTGGGTTTCAGTTGAAACCGGCACACGATGGCGGCCTGTTTGGCGCGAAAATCTTGCACCCGCTTGCGGATATTCTCGCGGCTCTTTTCCGCGAGGTCGGACCGGCGCGCGCGCTTTTCTTGCGCATCAACCATGTGGTCCAGTTCGGCGATCTTGTCCATGAGTCTGGGCAGGTTTTTTACAAAGTGCTCGTGCTCTTTGGGCTCCTCGATCTCGGTGATTTGGGAGAAGTTGAGTCGGCCCGCCAGGATACGCGCGGCGAGCATCTGGACCTCCTTGAGCGTGTAAGGAGTGTGAAGCAGAACGTCGGTCAATTCCATTTCAGCCGCTTCGATACGCTTGGCAATAGCTACCTCTTGATCCTTGGTTAGCAGGGGGACGCGACCCATTTCGCGCAGGTACATGCGCACGGGATCGTCGGCCCGCTCGAGGCGGGATTGGGCGGCTTCGCGGCGGACTTCGGCCCGGCGTGCCTTGGCTTCTCTTTCTTTCTGGCGTTGCTGGCTCTCCGAATCGACGCGGAACTCGTCGACGATGTCGATGTCCATGTCGCCAAGCATGACCATGACCTCATCGATGTCTTCGGCGCTGGCATCCTCAGGCAGGATTTTGTTGAGATCATCGTAGGTCAATGTGCCTTTTTCCTGGGCGAGCTTCAGGGCTTTTTGCTTGCCGGACTCTTTGACCTTGGAGCTTTTCCTCGTGCTGATTGGCATGGTCGTCCTCAATTTGCCTTCTCGGCATGGCGTGCAGCCGACCGGCTGGCACGCCACCTTGAGCTTTTTGCCTTAACTGGCTTGTAGGTGCGCCTATGCGGTGCTGACCGCTTCGATTTGTCTACGAAGATCGCCTTTCCGGGCCATCAGTTCCACAATTCGAGCCTGGTCTTTGCCCTGCTCAGCTTCCCGAATCGCCTCCAGAATGCGGGCATCTTCGGCCAGCAGCGCACTCTTCTTGAGGCGCATTATGTGTTCTTTCACGAGATTCTCTGGGTTCTCTGGCAAGTCTTTGCGGTCACAGTTTACAGCGGCGGCGTAGAGCCCCTGGGCGGCGTTGGTTTCGAGGCGCCGCGCTGCGTCAGGCCCGACGCCATCGAATAATGCCTTTAATACCTCGACCAGGGTACCGGGTTCCAGGGCCACGTCGGCCAGGGCCGTTTGGGTTTTCTCGAGCAAGGTTCCGTTGTGGAGCAGTGTGGCAATGAAGTTGCGGTCCTGCGGGCTGACCCTCGGGACGGGCTCTTCAGAATTGCTCTGCTGGGTGCGATGCGAAGTCTGCCGGCGCAGAAACTTGGAGAACTCTTCGCGACAAATCCACGGGTCCACGTCTAATTCTTTCGCGGCGCGCTTGAGGTACTCATCCCGCCGCAAGGCATCGGTGATATTCGCCAATGTCGTAAATATCTCTTGGGCCACTTCAGTGCGGCCTTCAATAGTGTCCAGGCGCTGGGCGTTCCCACGGACGTAGAACGTGACAAAGTCGAGCGCTTCGCTCACCAGCGAACGGAACGCGTCCGGGCCGTGCTGCCTGATGAAGTCGTCCGGGTCTTGGCCGTCGGGTAAGAGGAGCGCGCGGACGGCCAGCCCTGCGCCGCTCAATACGGCGATGCCGCGCAGCGCAGCGCGGACCCCTGCGGCATCGCCGTCGAAAACGACGACCACCTCCGGCACATAGCGCCGGATAAGCTTGGCCTGGTTGGGCGTTAGGGCCGTGCCGCAGGTGGCCAAGACGTTCTCGAGGCCTTCGTCGAAACAGCGCAGCAGGTCGAAGTAGCCCTCGACCAGGATTACGTGCTTCTCGCGGCGCATGGCGTCGCGGGCTTCGAACAGGCCGTAGAGCACCCGGCCTTTCTTGTAAACAGGGCTTTCGGGAGAATTGACGTACTTGGCGGGGCTGTCGCCCAGGTCTCGGCCGCCGAATGCCACGCGGTTGCCGGCCACGTCGCGAATGGGAAACATGAGCCGATTGCGGAAAAAGTCGTATACAGTGCCGCGGTCGCCGCGCTTGGCGAGCCCTGAGACTTCCAAAAGCGCGTCCTTGAAGCCGGCGGCTCGGGCTGCGTCTACGAGGTTGGACCAGCCATCAGGCGCATAGCCGAGGCCGAACTGCTTGACCGTATCCGATTTGAGCTGCCGCGTCTTAAGATATTGGCGGCCCCGGCCGCCTTTCAAGGGATCGTTAAGTGTGTCGGTGAAGAACCCGGCGGCGAACTTGCCAAACTCGAGCAGACGCGCGCGCTGGTAATCCTCTTTGTTATCGCGCTCGGTGAGCGCCGGGAGCCGAATGCCCGCGCGGTCGGCCAGTTTTCGAAGGGCCTCGATAAAGGACAGTCCCTCATATTCGCATAGAAAGGTGATAGCGTCACCGCTTTTCTGGCAGCCAAAACAATAAAACATCTGCCGGTCACGGCTCACTGAAAAGGAAGGAGTCTTTTCGTTGTGAAACGGACATAGCGCCTTGAATCGGCCAGAACCCGAGGGTTTCAGCTCGACTGAAGCACCAAGGACTTCCACAATGTCGGTCGCAGCCAATACATCTGCGACGATCTCTCGGGAATACTTCGCCACTTGGATGTTCCGGCTTCTTGGAATTGACGGTTCCTAGGTTTTACAAGGGAGATTCACCCAAGAACTCATGGCAGCATCACGTGCTCGATTGGACCTGACAAAATAAGCGGCAAGCACAGACCTCTCCAAAGACCTGTCAAATCAAACGAAATATACCATCCTTTGAGCTGAATTGTCAAATAACACTCGCAATTGTCAGAGGCCTTCTTCGATTTGGCGGCGCTCGAGCGCGAAGATGCGGTCGCGGAGTTGGGCGGCTTTTTCGAATTCCATCTTCGCCGCGGCCTGCTTCATCTGCTTGCGGAGTTTGACAAGGGTTTTGGCAAGGTTTAGCGAGGACGTGTAGAGGGACTCGTCATCGGCGGCTTTGGACACAGAGACGTAGTCGCGTTCGTGGATGCTCTCGAGGATATCGATAATGGCTTTTTGAATCGAGCGCGGAGTGATTTTGTGTTGCTTATTATAGGCGAGTTGCTTGTCGCGGCGGCGATCCATCTCGCTGATGGCGCGCTCCATGGAACCGGTTACCGCGTCGGCGTACATAATGACGCGGCCGCCGAGGTTGCGTGCGGCGCGGCCGCAGGTCTGGATCAGGCTCGTCTCTGAGCGCAGGAACCCCTCTTTGTCCGCGTCGAGGACGGCGACGAGGGCGACCTCAGGAATGTCGAGACCCTCGCGCAGTAGGTTGATCCCTACAAGCACGTCGAACTCGCCCTTGCGCAAGGCGCGGACCAACTCGATACGCTCGAGCGTATCGACGTCGGAATGCATGTAACGAACGCGGACCTTGAAGTCGTTGTAGTATTCGGTGAGGTCCTCGGCCATGCGCTTGGTCAGCGTGGTCACGAGGACACGTTGACCCTTGGCCACGCAGGTGCGAATTTCCTCGAGGAGGTCGTCAACTTGGTCGGACGCGTCGCGCACCTCAACCGCAGGGTCGACGAGGCCCGTCGGCCGCACGACCTGCTCGACGATCAACCCTTCGCTCTTCTCCAACTCGTACGGGGCCGGTGTGGCGCTGACGTAGATGCACTGGTGCACGCACTCCTCGAATTCCTCGAAGGTCAGCGGACGGTTGTCGCGGGTGCTGGGCAAGCGAAACCCGTATTCGACGAGCTTGTCCTTGCGTGATCGGTCGCCGCGAAACATCGCGCCAATCTGTGGGATCGACATGTGGCTCTCATCAATGACGATCAGGGCCTCGTCGGGGAGGTAATTCATGAGCGTGTAGGGCGGCTCGCCTGGCATGCGGCCATCGAGGTGGCGGGCGTAGTTCTCAATACCCGCACAATAGCCGATCTCGCGCAACATCTCGAGGTCATACCGGGTGCGCTGCTCGAGTCGCTGCGCCTCGAGCAGTTTGTTCTCCGCCTGGAGTTCCTTGAGCCGCTCGGTCAGTTCGACCTCGATACCGGCGATTGCGGTTTGGAGGATGTCTGTGGTGGTGGCGTAATGGGAGCCGGGATAGATGGTCGTGCGCCGGAGCTGGCGGAGGACCTTGCCGCGCAACGGGTCGATCTCGGCCAAGGCATCGATCTCATCTCCGAAGAACTCGATGCGGACTGCCACATCGGCCTCGTAGGCAGGAAATACGTCCACGATGTCGCCGCGGACGCGGAACGTGCCGCGATGGAAATCGACATCGTTGCGCGTGTACTGCATGGCGACAAGCCCGGCGATAAGCGTTTCACGCGACATGGGCGCGCCGGGCTCGAGTTCGACGCGCAGCTCACTGTACGTCTGCGGCGAGCCGATGCCGTAAATGCACGACACGCTGGCGACGATCAGGCAGTCCCGCCGGGACAGGAGCGCGCGGGTGGCCGAATGGCGCATTTTATCGATTTCATCGTTAATCGAGGCGTCTTTCTCGATGTAGGTGTCCGTGGCGGGGAGGTAGGCCTCCGGCTGGTAGTAGTCGTAGTAGCTGACGAAGTACTCGACGGCATTGTTGGGGAATAACTCCTTGAACTCGCCGTAGAGTTGCGCGGCGAGGATTTTGTTGTGCGCGATAACCAATGCCGGGCGGTTGACCTCAGCCACGGCGTTAGCGATGGTGAAGGTCTTGCCTGAGCCCGTGACACCGAGCAGGACCTGGTGTTTTATGCCATCGCGCAGCCCCTGGACGAGTTCGCGGACGGCCTCGGGCTGGTCGCCTTCGGGCTTGAAGTCGCTGACGAGTTCAAAGCGTTCCATGGATGTTCGTCGCTCAGGCGTTCGTCAATTCACGAGTCGATAGAATTCGGACTTCGCTGACGCCAGCGACCGTACGGAGGGTCTGCGCGACGCGCTCGGCGCTGCCGCGGTCCTGAGCCTCGAACACGAACTCGAAATGGCTCTTGCCGTTCTTGCCAGACCCGTACCGGGCCTTTGTGATGTCCATGTTCATGGGACGCATCGCATTGGTAATGTCCGCCAGGACGTTCGGGCGCTGGCCGATGGTAACGCGCAGCCCTATTTCAAAGTGCCCCTCACCCTCCCACGACGCTGCAATGATGCGGTGGGGGTCCCGCTTGGTTCTGGCGAAGTTCTTGCAATCGGCCCTGTGAATTGTGATACCGGGGCTTTTGGTCGCGTAACCAATGATTGCCTGGCCGGGTACGGGGTTGCAGCACTTAGCGAACTGCGCGGCCACGCCCGCTGTTCCATCGATGCGCAGGAGCTTCTCCCGTGTGGCATCGTCGACATCGCGAACCTTCACCTTGGGCGCTGGCGCGCCCTGGCGCCGTCTGGGTTTCGGCTTGACCTGCCCGAGCGGCTCCAGTTCGCCCAGCTCCCGCAGCCGCTGGCGGATGCGGGTGCGGGCTTTCCCCGTTACGACGATATCGATCCAATCCTTGTGCGGCGTCTGGTTGTTAGATGTAAGGATTTCGACGACGTCGCCCATCTGGAGATTGTAGCGCAATGGCACTATCCGGCCGTTGACGCGCGCGCCGATACAATGATGGCCAATGTCGGAGTGGATCATGTAGGCAAAGTCCAGCGGGGTGGCGCCTACGGGCAATTCCTTGGCCTCGCCCTTCGGCGTGAACACATACACCTCCGTCACTTGGAAATCGCGCCGAACGCTATCGAGCAGCTCTTCGGGCGCATAGGCGTCCTGGAGCCACTCGTACATCTTCCGCAGCCATTGCAACTGGCCGTCCATTTTGTGGTCTTGCCTCTGCTCACGCTCCTTGTATCGCCAGTGCGCCGCGATGCCTTCCCGCGCCGTCCGGTCCATGTCCTCGGTGCGAATTTGGACTTCCAGGGCGGTGCCGCTTTCCCGCATCACAGTAGTGTGAATGGACTGATACATGTTTTCCTTCGGCATGGCGATGTAGTCTTTGAACCGGCCCGGGACCGGCGGCCACAGGTTATGCACGACACCCAGCGCGTTGTAACAGCCCGCCTCGGTCTGCGTGATGATGCGCACCGCTTGCACGTCCATCACATCGTCAAAGTAGATGCCCTGTGTCAGCATTTTTTGGTAGATACCGTATAGGTGTTTTGGGCGGCCGATCACACGCGCGCTCTCCTCCACCTCGGCCAGCCGTTGCTCGAGGAAAGCAATGGTGTCTTTCAACTGGGCCTCGCGTTCGCGCCGTTTCATCGCCACCCGCGCCGCCAGTTCCCTGTACTCGGCCGGGTTCAACTGGTGAAACGCATGGTCTTCCAATTCCCAACGCCACTGTGAAATGCCCAGCCGGTGGGCCAGCGGTGCGTAAATGTCGAGGGTTTCGCTGGAAATCCGCTGGATTTTCTCCTGGGGCAGGAATTGAATGGTGCGCATATTGTGAAGGCGATCGGCAAGTTTGATCAGGATCACGCGGACGTCTTTGGCCGTGGCCACGAGCATCTTGCGGAGGTTCTGGGCCTGTTTTTCCTCCCGGGTGGGCGTTGCAGAGGACATGCGGATGGTGCCGATTTTCGTCACGCCGTCCACCAGTTCGGTGATCTCTTCACCGAACATCTTCGTCAACTCTTCCCGAGTTACTTTCGTGTCTTCGAGGACATCGTGGAGCAAGCCTGCGGCGATCATGGTGGTATCCAGTCCCAGCGATGCGAGAATGCGCGCCACGGCGATGCTGTGCATAACGTACGGGTCCCCTGAGAGGCGCATTTGCCCATCGTGCGCCTTGACGGCCTCGCGATAGGCCCTGCGCACGAGTTCTATGTCGGCATCCGGCGTGTTCTTACGGATTTGTTTGAGCAGTCTCGCGAATTGGGTGCGCATATTGCCTCGTTACCAGACCCGGGCGTTGATGGAACCCTGCCTGACCCGCTCTAATTCTACCACCATTTCGGCCCGCGTACCATTATCCAATTATACAATTTGTCAGGCGCGCCGAATCAATCATCGGCGGATGCTACGTGCTTGTTGCCTCAAGTAAAAATCTATTCGAAACATGATTCGTTGCCTCACGTAAAAATCTATTCGAAATTGGGCGTGGATTTAGCCGGTTTTTGG
>CAYRLQ010000190.1:0-8397 GCA_964425145.1 uncultured Nitrospiraceae bacterium | reverse complement strand
TCACCCGGGCCAGGAAACACCAGACTCATTTGCGCAGCCCGTTTCGGATTTCGACGGCCCGAATGACCCGCAGCGGATGGTCGGTCTGAATGACGTCGATTCCCCACTCCATCGCCTGGAGATATTCTTCGATGCGTTCGTGTTCCCCCATGGCATCGGAAAACACCTTGACGTTACGTTCATGACACCGGCTGATAAGTTCAGACGAAAGGATGTCCCACGCCGTGTCAAACGCATACGGCTGGACGGATTCGCACAAGGCCCCCACCTGGCGGGGGTCGGAAAGCGGACAAAGGCCCCGGATATCAGGGTCGATTGACCGGAGGTGACGCAGATAATCCGGAGACTGGTAGACGACCGCTTGGTCAACGACATCGTATTCCTGGAGTTTGCGTGCAAGCGCTTCCGGAGAGATGTCCTTCGCGTCGACGTACAACTGCGTGCGCCCTTTCAAGGCTTGCAGGGTCTCGTCCAGCGTGGGAACGTTGGCTCTACGGTAGGGTATGCCGAACCAGCTTCCTGCATCCAATGCGCGGATCGCATCCGCGTCGGTCTCCGCAATGGGCCCATTTCCATTCGTGGTCCGGTCGAGGCGTCCATCGTGGAGTATGAAATACACGCCGTCTTTCGAGGTCCTTATATCGAATTCGACGTAATTCGCCCCCATCCGGATCGCCTTTTCGAATGCGGGCAGGGTATTCTCAGGCGCATACCGGCAAGCACCCCGATGAAAGGCAATTTTGACCGGCGGATCCGCGAGGGATCTCCACAGCCTGTGCGTCAAGATGTCCTCGGACCGGTCGGTCTGTAGCCAATCAACTCCCGCCGTCACCATCCGATCCCACACCTCGGGCCGGTCATCATTGCCCAACACTTTCGCCTGGACCATGGCGCCTTTCTCATGGAACCAGGCGCAGATGTCCGCCGTGATCTCGTCCGCGTTTATTTCGACGGCGTCCGGTTGCCACTTAGCCACCCAGTCTTCCGTCCCGTATGCCGTATGCCATTTGGGCATAGTCGGAACTTGTCCTTTCGAGAGTCGCCTGACCGTTGCGAGAACCCGCAGATCGTCGAAAACCACGACTTGGCCCTGCATGTCCGCAGCCAAGACCTCCTCGACGAGCAGGCCGGGATCAATGTCCTTGCAGTCCAGGTACAAGTTCAGCCGGCCTCGGGCCAAAGCGAGACACGCCTCGAGGGCAAGGATTTTCTCGTCGACGAACCGGGGCGCAAACCAGGACCCGGCATCAAGCCGGTTGATTTCGGACAGACTCCGTTGGCCAATGGGCCCCGTGCCGTCCGTTTTCCCATCGACGCTACCATCATGAAAAATGACGTGCCGTCCGTCTTTGCTGAGCCGCACATCCACTTCAGCCCACTCGAACTTGTCCTCGATACAGTGTTCCAGCGCAGGAGCGGTATTCTCGGGGGCCTGATGAAGCGCTCCCCGGTGCGCCATGACTTGAAACGGACGAGGCGGTTGGACGGGCTCGTAGAACTCGAATCCGGCCGCCGACACAGACGAGAAGAGTAAGACAAGCGAACACATCACGAAGCGCGCATGGCGGTACACGCAGCTTGGTTCCCGATGCTGGCATCCGGGAACGCGTGTCGGTGGTCGGAAACACGCTGGGTTTAGCGGTCTTTCTCGTGGTTCCTTCAACTTAGAGAGGCCTTTGCGCGAAACAACGGGTCTTCACGAACTGGAAATGACCGACAATGACCGCTGAGAGAAGGAAGAGGAGCACGTAGTAGATGTTGAATACCGTCTCATTCCACTCGGAGAAAGGCCCCGTTACCAGTTGGGCGAGCACGTTCTGTGTAATCAGGACCAGCCAGATGAGCCAGTACGCGTGAGGGAAAACGTCGCCTTGGCCGCCTCGTGGAACCGGTCGAATCCGGATCCAGACTACCATCAGTACGAGGCACACGAGCATCGAGGGGCCAAGGACCCTCCACAGAATCCGGCTCCAGTAGTCCTCGTTTCCCACATAGATGTTGGCCCAGCCCTTCAATCCGCTTCGGATAGATAGGCCGAGGCCGAGCAAAAGGCCGAAGTATGCGCCGAACCGCTCGAGATTCGGGCGGACACTGACCCGTTGAGTCTCTTCGGACCTCCTGCGGTTCACGAGGAAGTAGGCGACGCCATAGGCGACACCGATGCTGATCCCCCCGGAGGATTCCCAGCAGCGCCACCAGTTGAAGTTCGCATTGGACCATATCCCCGAAGCCCACCGCCAGTTCTGACACAGGGCCCATCCTAACCCGTTCACGAGGCCGACTGTCAGAATGAGCGTCACATTCTTCCAGTCTCTGCGTCCAATTTCATACGCGAGGAAGCCGAGGTACAAGCCGAGGTGGGTGATAGCGGCCCGGTTGTCGTTGATGAGCCGCCGAAGATTGGGGTTCGCTTCGAAGTCCTGGTACTGCGACTTCATGGTCTTGTACAGCGGCAGGAAGACTTCCGGGAAGTTGTCGAACAGAATCCTGGCTACGCAGACCCCGCCGATTCCACATGCTATGCGGAGGCCCCAGTGCCAGATGCGTGTGCGACGCTGGGAGCCGCACCATGCCAGCATGCATGCCCCAATGCCGGCCCACGGCACCCCCGCGATGAACAACCAAAGAAAACCATACGCCCTGGAGATGGGGACGAATTCCCCCTCCGCCCAGTTTGTCTGGAGACGCCCTTCAAAAAAGCTGGGCCATTGCATCCAGCCTCGGGCCCCGGAAATCCCAATCCCAAAGGTGAGTGCCAGAATGATCCACCCGGAGGTGTAGCGCCTGGACTGCTTGCCACTGGGATCGCGAGCGATGAACCACCACGCCGTACCCCAGGTTACCCCCGCGAAGACGCATCCCATCGAGCCTCCGTAACCGGAGCATCCTCGAATTGCCCAGGTCATGCCTCCCAACGCTGCAAACAGCAGGGTGGGAAGGACGAGGTCATGGGTCAGATCGCGTTCATAATTGTTGCTCATGATAGTTGTAGAGAATCCCCTTGTGTGATTTCCCGCGACTACCGCGGGCAGGTCTTGACGATTATGGGCGCCCGGAGAGATGCTGTCAAGGCCCTCTTTGCCGGTCGCTACTGCGTGATTATATAGGTCTGTCCTGGGCGCGTGTCGAAGCGCAGCAGGCCGTCGTGCCGGCCGGCCTGTATTCGGAGGGCACCGAGGCGCTCGCGCAGGCTGTCCATTGGACGCCCTATTCCTTGATGAGCCAGATCTCGGCGACTTGCGCGCGTCGCCGTCGGCTGCCACCGCCCTCATCGGGCCCCCCCCAGGTGAGAGAGATTCTGCCATCCTTGAGCAGTTCGGAAGGCACTCGCAACTCTCTGAACTCCTCGGGTTGCTGTTGGTTGACCGTGGGTTCGACGTCCTGTCCGTTGATTTGCGGCAGCAGTTCTCCTCGTCCGGCGATACGGAGGACATATTGCCCATCCGGATCGATGTTCTCGTAAATCATGTCGGGAGACATCATGCCGGACTGCCGCGACAGTCGATCTCGGCAGTAGCCATTGTCCCTCCAGGCGAAACCAGGCATCGAGATGACTCTTCCGGCGGGGACCCCCGGGTCCGTGTTGAGTTCCTGGCCACGGACAACATGGAGTGACTTCGCCACGTTGCCAACGTCGTCGTAGAAACTGCCAGGACCCGGATGCTCCCAATGGGCAAGTAGGTCCAGACGCGCGAGCTTCTCTTCGTCGGTCGGCATCGCACGGATCTTCGCAAACTCGTCCTCGAGCCACCAGCGGTTGTTGAGGGGATAATCCACGAAGTCGAGTACACAACCGCGCTCCGGCTCGCTCGCCTGGAAGCGTTCCACACTCGTCTGCAGGCAGATTGAGTCAAAGAGCGCCTGACAGAGTTGGTCGATTCGCTTGCGGAGATCCTTGCGGCAGGGCTCCGTCTCGGCGCGGTTGAGGGTAGCGAGGGCGGCGTCCATGGCGGCGTCCGGCCCGCGCGTTCTTGCCTGCGCCAGAACTTCGTTCGCCTCCTCCTCGAGGGCCGTTTCGTAGATCTGCCGGTGGCGTGTGTACGCGTCATAATAGGCCCGCAACAGACAAAGCTGCCACCGCCAGTCGTCTTTCAGCCTGGTGTTCTCCGCCTCGAGTCGCTGCCAAAGCGCCAGCGTGCCGTCCACGGCGCCATTGTTGACCAGCGGCCCCTCCCAGTTCTTCTCGAGCGCCAGAATACCGTCCGCGACCGGTTCAGCCACATCCGGCCCAAAAAAGAACCGGGCATATTCAATGAGTATCCCGCGCGTATCGGCTTGCGGGTCCCACGACAACAGATTCCAAATTACTTTGTTGACGTCGTCGTGGACACCGTCCGAATAGCTGATGAAACCGTCGGTATTGGGCGCCGTGAGTCTGTGGACCGTGCTGTGGAACAGCGGTCGTGGGTTGCAGCACTCGCGGCCCAGCGTAAAATTGAACGCCGCGTCCCACCACAGCGCCGGGTACTGGCAACGCACGCTGTGTGTGATGTCCGGATAGTCGCGAATAGGATACTGCTTCGGCACGCGAGCCCGCAGACTCGTAATGCGCTCCGTCTGGGGCCCGGCCACAATCCCCGCCAGCCAAGCCGGTTTGGTGTCCTCGAGGTACTGGATGAAAGTGGCCATCTGACCCGCGTTAAAGCCCTGCGGCGACACCCAGATCTCACCGTCGGGATGGTACTTTGCCAGCAGTCTCGCCAGGTCTTCGAGGAAAGGCATCACGAGTTCGGGCGGGTTCTTGCCCGGATCGCCGCCCGGAAAGAACACCCCGTCTAACCGTGGACAATCGCGGTACAGGGCCTCGTGCTGAGCCAACGCCTCTGTCCGGAGCTTCTCGTCATTGAGATCGAACACGGCGGGTGTCCAGACCCAATAGTCCACGTCATACCGATCGCAGATTTCGCTCATGGTGCGATTCATCACCTCCCTCGTCAGCGGCATGTGGGGGCTTTGATCGGTGTCCTGGAAAGGGATGTTCTCGATACTGTTCGAACCGAATATGACCAGCTCGCGGATGTATTGATCGTAGTGCTCTTCGCCCCAACCATCATAGGAGTTGGCCCGAGCGCGATACCCGAGCTGGTGCCCGCGGATGCGGTACACCGGGGCCGACGCAACATCGAGAGCGGCCGGGACATGGGCTGCACCCGGTCTCCAATCCAAGGTACGCAGCAGCCGGCCCACGCCGAACAACGCCCCACGCGGATCGGCGCCGACGACCCATATGATTTTTCCGCCTTCAGCGAAGACTCGGTAACCCTCAGGCTGTTTTTCCGGTAAGGCACGACCCTCGCGCCGGGGTATGGCATGCCCCCACGCAGGGTCCGCCACCCCGGAGGTTATCGCCACGACGAGGCCCTCTTTCGGCCACGTAGTAGCTATCGTGAGGCGCTTGCCCACGCGTTTCTCCAGTTCTTCGACAAACATCCGCGCGGCAGTCTGCTCGGCTTTCGGCAAGTCGCCCGCCCGCGTCACGACTGTGGCGCCGGCAACATCGAGCGTTTCCGTGGCGGACGCTGTTTCTCCGATGGCCTGGGCTAACACGACAGCGATGCTGCTGGCCAACACGCCCACCCATCCACGTGACAATAAACCTTTCATTTTGTCATCTCCTCATGATTCGGAAGTTGTGAAAAGCACTCGATTTTCGCGAACTGGTAGTGGCAGACAATGACCGCCGAGATGATGAAAAGGAGTAGGTAATAGATATTGAAAACGACTTCGTTCCAATTTGTGGGGGGGCCGGTGACAAGTTGCGCAAGGGTATTCTGCACAAGGAGAACGAGCCAGACGATGCCGTAGGCGCGGGGAAACGGGTCGTCCCGAGGTCCGACTGGGCGGGGGCGGAGGAGAATCCACGCGGAGACAGCGACCATGCCCAGGATCATCAGGGGGCCGCCAGGGGGTTCGGTTGTCGTCTCGGGGAAAGCCGCGATCATTTGTTTGCTGGATGGGTCGGACAACCGCTTGTGCAGAAGGCCGATTTCCTGAAAAGGGATGGCCTTGAAGCCGGGGAGCCGTTCGAACGCGATGGCGTCTTCACGGAGCTGGAAATTCATCGTAGCCGCATCCACGAATCCGGGATCCTCCTGGAGAAAGAGATTGTCCTCCTCCTCGTAGTTCCCGCTGATGAAGGCGTCGCAGTTGACAGCGATATTGCGCACCGCCCGGTTCATACGCGGCGCGCCCGATGGAGTCATGAACCCATCGAGTTCGGGATATCGCTCCGTATAGGGCGGCTGGGTGATGTCCACTTCCTCGAGAAGCCGTCGTTGCCAGAGGTCCCCGTCGATCCACTCGCCCCAGCGTTTCTCGTCCCAGGGCGCGGCCCCAATGGCGCGCTTGCACTCGATGAAGATGTTGTTCTCGACGAGGTTGTCGTGCCCGCCGTGACAGAACACGGCCCCCATGCTCGATTTTCCGGGGTTGCCGCAACGGTAGAACACGTTGCCGAAAACGGTCTGCCCGCCGTCGCCGTCATCGAAGTACACGGCATTGTTGCCGTGGCCGAAAGGGGCGCCCACGTGGTGCCAGTAATTGTAGCGGAGGACGTTTCCGCGGTGGGAAGGATTGCGGCCCATGTAAAACGCACCGCAATCGTCGGTCTCCAACGTGACGTGGTGGATTTCGTTGAACTCGATGACGTGATCGTTGCCGGACAGGCCGATGGCCATGTGCGGGGCGTCATGAAGGAGATTGTGGGCCACGCGGTTTCCGACGCCAGCAAGGTCGATGGCCGGCGCATAGGTCCGTTGCCGCCGCGAAAACCGGTAGATGTGATTGTTGATGGCCTCATGGTGCGCGGGGCTGAGCGTCTTCCGGTCGCCGCCCGCAAGGACCACGCCCCGCGTACCCGTATCGTAAATCTCGCAGGCCTCGACACGGTGGCGCGCGCCGCCGGATACCACAATGCCCCCGTGGCCGGTGTTGCGCAGGGTGCATGCGAGCACCTGGTTGTCTTGGCCGCCTTCGATGCTCAGGGCCGTGCCTCGGCACTGTTCGAAGGTGAGCCCCTGCAGAGAGACATAGGCCGCGTCGCGCAGACTGAATATGGGGTCCTTCAGCATAGAGACGGTGGTGCGGCTGCTCTCGAGCGGCCCAGGGGGCCAGAAATAGAGCGTTCCAGTTTCCCGATCCACGTAGTATTCGCCGGGCCGATCGAGTTCTTCGAGCAGGTTCACCGCATAGTATCGGCGCGGCCCGGGATTGCCGCTTCCGATGCCGTAGCCGTGTTGTTTGGCCAGGGTGATCGTTCGTCTTTCCGGATCGATGGTCTGGACGCGGATAAACTCGCTGCGCCAGTCGAAACACCAGTAGCCTTCCAGCCAAACGGCGGGCGCATCCACCCAGCGGGTGGGCCGGTCGCCGGCGTACTCGAAGATGCCCAATCGATCCGACTCGTGCCTGCGCCAGGGGGCAGGACCGCTCTCGATGACGTGAGCGATCTCGGTCCATCCCTCATTGGGCCAACGCGCCAGAGTCATGCGCGTATCGTTGAAGAACAGTTCCAAGAGCATCGGGGGCTCGGTGAACTGATCGGGGAAGGTGCCGTATTCCTCAATGCCGAGACGTGCGAGATCCGCACACAGGACATGCGTGTGTGCCTCCTCGGGAAGACGCTCGGCCGCGGCCTGGGATACCGCCGGCTTGAACGCGTGGGCGGGGATCTCCCGGCCCCCAGTGAGCCGCACCTCTTCCCCCGGCGCGGCGCTGTAGGCTATCCGCGCGCCGGACGTCCCGCTGTCTTCGCCCGTTAGCACAAAGGATTCCGAGAACTCGTATACGCCTTCGTGGATCCACACGGTAATGCCGCCTTTGGGAAGGCCGTCCTTCTTCTTCATCGCACGAATGGCATCACGCGCACGGGTCAATGTAGCGAAGGCCGCGGCACTCGTACCTGGATTCTCATCGTTTCCGGTTGTCGCCACGTGTAAGCCGGGGCCGGCCGCGTACGCGCCGAGAACAAGAAGTGCTGCAAGCATGTCGGTATTCCTCCACGCGGAGTTGGGGAATTATCCGGGGGACTGCCCTATTGATTGCGTCTGTATACAAGAACGGCGGCCTGGGGTTTCTGAGGCAGCGCGATCGGCAGCCCGCGCTCCATAAGCTCGCCGCCGCTTAGTACTGATTCCGTTCCCTGTTCGATATCCGTCACGGTATATGCACCGCTCGCGTCAAGCCCCCGGAGCGGCAGCCTGGCGGATTCGTAGACACTGTCCGCACGCCGGAAAACCTGCACCGCCCCTTCGCCCGTTTCCGGACGGTTGAACTGCCACGCAATCCACGCGTCGTCGGACACGCTGTGGGCGGTCAATGGGTAGAAATCGCCAGAGTAATTGGGGGCCAGCCGTTTCCACTTGGCGAAAAGGTCGCGGAGTGCGTCGTAGTCCAGAT
>CAYRLQ010000189.1:7413-8512 GCA_964425145.1 uncultured Nitrospiraceae bacterium | reverse complement strand
AAGGCGCTGTGTCCTTCCCCGGCTTGCGGCGGTTGGCCATTGCCAACACGCCCGCAACGAGGAGTAAGAGGGACATGTCACCGGCGCGACCGTCCAGTTCCGTGGACGCCGTAGGCGTGACTGTCTCAGCAAAACATCCTTCGGGCTCTCCCTCGCCTTCACCTTCACCGGGCTCTCCGCAGGTGATCCAAGCGGTTAGCGAGAAGATGCCATCCCGGGCGTCATCCCCTTCGGCGCGCCCGTCGACTGCAATGTAATAGGTCATGTATGGAGTGAGGATGAAGTCCACGCAGCTCTCGACATCGTCGTCGCCGCAACTGGCGCTTGCCGCTATCGACTCGAGGTCTGCCACAGAGGCCCCGGTGTAGACGGCCAGTACCGTGTTGAAGTTCGAATCCGACGTTTCTGCATTCAAGTAAGCCACCGGGCAAGCAGGAATGCCGCTCGGAGCGGTCCAGGTGAACCAGACAGATGCGCCGACACCTGCATCAGCGTGAATGGGTTCTCCCACCTCTTGGGTAGCGTACTGGTTCGTGCCATCAAGGAATGCTTCCCAGTTCTCGTCCAACTCGATCGCTTCGGCATTGGCGAAGTCATCATTCGCCGGCGCCATCCCGCCCTCTCCTTCGCCCTCTCCCTCTCCTTCTCCCTCGCCCTCGCCTTCGCCTTCACCTTCGCCCTCGCCCTCGCCTTCACCCTCGCCCTCGCCTTCGCCTTCACCTTCGGCAGGGCCTGCGAGGACTTCATATTCTATCGCTGCAGATACGCGGCTGACGTTACCGGCCTCATCCTCTGCTGTGGCAGTCAAGCTGTGAACCCCTTCGTGCAGTGCGAGCGTGAGGACATAGAACATTCCAGTTTGGCCTACCTGGCCGCTACCGACCTCGGTCTCGTCATCGTAGACTCGCACCGTGCACCCAGGTTCGGCCGTGCCAATCACCAGTGGCATTGTGGCAGTGGACGGGCTGGGGGGGTCTGTGCCGATCATGGTGGGCGGCTCGGGTGGCGTGAAGTCAAACACCACGGCCCCTTCTGCCACACCCAGGTTCCCCGCCAAATCCTCACCGGTCACCGCCACCACCTGGGCCCCTTCCGCCTC
>CAYRLQ010000189.1:0-7313 GCA_964425145.1 uncultured Nitrospiraceae bacterium | reverse complement strand
CTCGTGTTACCCGCCGCATCTGTCGACGTAGCGGTTAATGTGTGGGAACCCTCGCCCAGAACCGCCGTCATGATCGAGAACGCTCCGAGCACATCAGCCTGGCCCGAACCCACCTCGGTCTCGCTGTGGGACTCAACATCGTAGTCGTACACCCGGACTGTGCTGCCACACTCCGCCGTGCCTCCAACCACGGGCGTGGAGTCCGCAGACGGACTCGATGGAGCTATGCCACTCACGATCGGCGGCTCGGGTGGCGTGAAGTCAAACACCACGGCCCCTTCAGCCATACCCGGGTTCCCCGCCAAATCCTCACCGGTCACCGCCACCACCTGGGCCCCTTCCGCCTCATCACCAGTCACCGGGTACGTATACGTGTAGCTCAGCCCGGACTGGCTCTCCAGGCCCGACTCAGCACCACCAACCGTCACAGTCGGCTCTCCGGACAGCGCCTCCGTCGCGTCAAACGTGATCGTCAGCACTGAACCCGCCTTCGCCGGGTCGGGAACAATCCGAAGACCGGTAAAACTCCCCGGGGTCAAGTCGACCACGTATTCAATAGGTGCAGACGGTTCGCTCGTGTTACCCGCCGCATCTGTCGACGTAGCGGTTAATGTGTGGGAACCCTCGCTTAACATCGTGGTTGTGATTGAGAACAGACCCGTTCCGTCCGCCCGCCCGACGCCGACCACCATCTCTCCCTCGTAAATCCGCACCGTGCCACCCGCCTCCGCTGTCCCTTCCACTACAGGCGTCGTGTCGGCGGATGGGCTGGGAGGAACGGTGCGCTCCAGTACGGGCGGCGGCGGCGCAGTCTTATCCACCGTCACCTCCGAACTGGTAACACTCGAGCCGAGCGGGTTGCCCGCAGTGTCCTGCACATCCGAAGAGGTGCTCACCGCCAAAGTGATCGTACCGTCGCCACTCACGCCCGTCACGTCAACGGTGTAATCCTGCGGACCGCCAGCAATCGTCACCCCAGAATGGGAAACCGTGCCATCCTCGGTAATCACCAGGTCGGCTTCGGCATCGAAATGTTGAACGTCCTCGCTGAAGCTCACCAAGAAGCTGATCATGCTGCTGTGCGTCGGGCTCGACGTCGTAGGCGTGATCGTATCGGCCGTCGGAGCAGAATCGTCCAGGTTCACGGAAACGGCGATCGAGGCTCCGGTGACCGGCGGCTCCGTCACCTGGGCCACGGCCATTCCGCATGACAACAGGCTGAAGAAAAGAAAGTATAGGCTGTGAAACGTGTCTTTCATCCCTTCGGACACGGGCGCCGGTTGGTTTAATGCACCTTTGCCTTTTCTCTGGTTTGCACCTGTACCCTCACAAACCCCGCAAGCCCCTCATCGGGCTGGATCAAAAGAATGTCTTCCCATTTCTTGCCGAAATTGGACTCATCACCGGGAATCTTCAGCTCCGGGCGCAACACGGCAGATTTCCCCGGCTCGATTTGGACCTCCTTCTCGTACGTGATCCACCCGGAATCCGGTATCGCGCTATAGGAACGACTTAGATACGTCTTCTGGTCTATTTTTGTGTTCGCGAGCAGCGGGCTGATCATATAGCTGTGCGCTGCACCGTCGTTGTTATACAGGGTCACCCGGGCCTTCTCGCTACTTCCCGGAGTCACATCCTCAAACCGAATCGTGCTCGGCTCGAGTCCGAGCAAACCGTCGGGCCGTACTTTCAAATCCACTCTGCTCCTGGTCTCAATCTGCACGCGAATGTCCACGGCCAGTGAAATCCCCCCGCCGGGCTTGCCGCCCACGCCAAGCGTGACGACCCAGTGCTGGTTGTAGTACTTCTCCTCGTCCGGGACCTTGAGGTGCAGATGGGCGTAGGCCTTGCTCCTCGCGTCCACCGCGATCTCATCCTTCTCAAACCAGCACCATTGCGCATCGGGTATCTCGCCATAGCCCTTCTCCCACCGGCCCCGTTCTGAGGGACGATGGGGAGAAAGAAGCCAGGTACGGCTTACGGCATCGTCATTATAGATGGTGAGCCTGAGACCGGTTTCCTTGTAGATATCATAGACTTTCCCGGGCTCAACGTCGTGCACGATAAAGCCCGCTGGCGACACCTTCAGGCTTGCGGCCACCAGCGGGCCGCTCGAGCACAGCAACAGGGCAAAAAACGCCACCCCTCGAGTTGCATGCGTCATCACTCAATCTTTCTAATCTACAATTTCACAGGACCGCTCTGCGGGCCATTGCCGGGCCCGCAGAACCGCCCATCAAAGCGCTAACTTACGGCGATTTGCTGGCTGTGACTGTAATGTCGAAGCCCTGATCCACACCGCCGCCAAAGTTGTCGATGCTCGGCGCAGCATAGGCAAGGTCGATACTCGTGGTGGCGTCAGGCGCCACTGCGTCGGCCAGTGACTGGTCTGATGTTGTCAACGTAATCGCCGGGCTCGTGAGGGCCACCTCGAACGTGTCCTCACCGGCTGGGGTGCCAATGGTCCAGCCGCCAGTGCCATTTGCACCCTTGATCTTCAGGTCGATGTCTACGTTGCCCTCATTCGTTGCGGTGACAGTCGGCAACGTATCTGACCCGCCCAAGGTAATGGGGCCAATCTCCCAGGCGGAGGTGTCAAGGGACACCGAAATCGACTCGAGCTCGACGGTCACGGTAATCGTGGCCTCGCTGTCTGCCCAGGCCTGGCCCATTATGCCGACCAAGCCTATTGCCAATGCCAGCGTCAGACTTGTTTTCCTCATTTCTCTTCCCTCCTTATCGTCGTTTCAATCGGGTTCCATTTACTTCCAACACATATTATCTCACGCACAACACACGTTACTCCACATGCATCGAGGCCTTCAATGTAACCGTGAAATCTTGCGGGGTGCCCTCTCCCAGGGTGTCGCTGCTGGGCGCGCTATACCTTAGCCCTAACGTCTCCGCGCCCGATACGGGGACATTACTCGTTAATACCTGCGCGCTCGTTGTTAGAACAGTTTCATAGCTGCCGTCGTCGCTCTTGTCGACCTCGACTTTGAACGCATTCTCGCCGACGGCGCTCGCGAGCGTCCAGCCGGTGCTGCCGTCGCTGCCCTTGATCCAAAAGTCCTCCGCAACGTTGCCGGTGTTCTCGGCGGTGAAGGTATCCGACTCTTGCACATCGTTTAACCACACCGTGCCGATACTCCATTGTTTCGGGTCCGGCACATACTCCGAGGTTATCGTAATGCCAAGGACTGAAGGTGGAGTCATAAAATTGGGCACGGGTAAACTGCCACTGGCTACAGTGGACATCCACTGGTCAATAGCAGCGTAATCCCCTCGAGTGAGGGCGAGGATATATTCGGCCTGATTTGTCCCTGTGGCAGAAGTGGTGTCATATCGTAGCCTTAAACCTCCTTTCCCGGTTTCATACCAGCAACCCACATCCTGAAAGCTGGCCGTTGCGGCGTTCGGGAAATATATCCAGGAGATCACGTTATTATCCACACCATCCCCGGGCGATGCATCGTCATATATAGCCACGTATCTTTCCTGATCGGTAGAGGAGCTAAAAACCGTCCAGGTCTCTGAAGCTAAACCATTCACCGGGCCATCTGTCCCATCGCCAATGCGATATCTATCATCGTCGACGCTCGAACCCAAAGAGCCCGAAATTGGCGAGAAGATATCCGAGATATCGTCAATGTACTCATCAAAGCCAGACGCCTTATAAACCAAATAATCAACATCTTCCGTCTTCATCTGAACGGAGAGGTCAAAGGTAATAACGGTTGCTGGCGTAGAATTTACTCTAACTAAATCGATACCAACGCTATCTCCTGCATCAGGCGCATCAGTATAAAGTTGAAAGGCTATTTTTACATTTGACTCACCAACAAAATCTGAAAGAGATAGACTTTGCTCTTCATTCCAATGCTCCTCATGATAGTAATCAGTCAATGTATGAGGCCAGGTAGAACCGCCATCAGTCGAAACCTTTATATATAAGTGCTCATCCCATCCAGATGACATATAGTTAATGTAAAATTTTAATTCACAACTGTCGCAGCCACTGAAATCTAAGGCAGGAGTTATAAGCCATGTATCCTGGGCACGCTGTGCATCATATACAACAATTGCTGCATAGCTGCCATCTGGTGGCGAAATAGAGCCGAAGTATCCTTTGTGCCAGTCTTTACTGCCAGGAACATTATTTTCTTCACTCCAGCCAGATGGCGGAACTGCTGTTTCAAAGCTTTCGGTCAAAAAGTTTGTTGGAGGAAGTTGTTCTATTAGTTCAGCATTAATTTCGAGAGAAGAATTGGATAAATTTTCTCCGCTTTGAGAAAAAGCAGGAGAATAAAATCTTCGTTCTCCCATATCGGTAGTAGTAACTTCTCCGGTTCCTTTAGAGTTAGCATCAGAGATTTCACCAAATGTATAATATATCTCTGTGTCCTTCTGCCCCAGACAAAGAAGAAGCTTATCAGTATCACTTCTTCCATCGTACACAGCAATCAGGTGCTTGCTTTCCAGAATATAGTCGTCATTTCCGTCCTCATCATAATCGAGTGTGTAAGCAGAGACTCCGGTTTGAGGATACAGATGAAAGTGTTCCTCCCTGGTCAGTGGCGGATTGGTTACATCGATATCGACCGAATATACATCAGGGGTTTCACCAGTCGAGTCCCACGAATTCCGATAATAACCGCCGCCGACATCGACCAAGCCGATAGTAGTCACGGGTGAACCATCACTTAATTCTAAACTGGCAGTTACTGTCGCACCTGTAAGAGGCTCCCCAGATGAAACGACATATGCTTCGATATATACGGCCTCGGTTTCATCGAAGAACTTCTCTTCTTTAGAGTAGCCGGAATCCTCGTATATCTTTCCCATCACACGATCATGGCTAGGGGTAAGAATCAAGGAATACTCCTGAGGGGCATAGGGAACACTATATCCGTATACCTCTACTGTCCATTGGCCGGGTGTAATACTTCCACTTACAACGACTTGCTCTACATTATTGGTATGGTCTTCCTGTGTCTGTACGGCTGGATTGGATGGATTGGCGGAATCGAGCGTCCAGGGATAGTAGCGAATGGTATCAGGGTCTTTTACAACAAGGTCCAAGTCATTAACAAGGGTTATGGCAGCACCTTCCGTTGCCGGCTCATCATCCCAGGCTAAAGTTATCTTTACCTCAGTAGTGCCATCTGGGACATATAAGATGTGTGTGTCTGTGCCTCCGTGACCGACATCATCCTCAACAAGGCTCTTGGTTCTCAATTTATCGACAGAACCTTGGATCTGAATATCTCCATATCCATAACTGTAATCCGGGCCTGTATCGCCTAAATCTTCAGCTTCATGCATCAAGAGAGCTTTGACAGTAGAAGGTAAAGGGTCTACTCCTGAATAAAGGCTTCGATAATCCTCAACTATCAAAGCGGCGCATCCGGATACGCAAGGGGCAGCCATTGAAGTTCCATACCAACCAGGGCCACCGTATGTGTCACCAGGTAAAGTTGAATGAATATATCCCTCTCCACCCGCTTCATCACCAGGTGCAACCACATCGGGCTTAATTCTACCGTCATCCATCGGCCCCCAACCGCTAAAAACGGTCATGCTGTCGTCATCCGAGTTAATTGCTCCCACGCAGATCACATTTTTTGCCGTGGACGGCGGCCCGATTGTGTCATAGTCATAAGCGACATCGTTCCTATCATTTCCTGCAGCAAAAACAACGGATATCCTCTTGGCATACAGCCCGGTGACGATGTCATCATATTCGGGTGCATCCCATCCGTAGTATCCATAGTACTTCGGGTAGGCAGGAGGACCTACCAAATTATAGCCCCAGGAATTCTGAGATATTTCAATTTCATAAGTGCTAATGGCGCCCTCGTGATCGGTGACGTTATTATCCCAGTAATAAGAAATTACAGCTATCTGTGGAGCCATGCCCTTCCACTGGTTCGAAGTGCCACCTTCTGACTCACTTAGGGCCCCATCCCCACCCATAGTTCCGGCCACATGAGTGGCGTGATCGGCAACGCCCGCGCCCTCCACTACCGTAACTCGAACTCCGAAGTCATCGTGAGTGCTGTCAACATCTCCTCCGTCCCATATGCCCACATCAACGTCAGAACCACTCAGATTGTAAGGCGAGACCTGAACAGCATCTGCTCCCACATTTGCTCGAGAACCATCGTTGCAGTGTTTCTTTGGCGGCCTTTCTTCAATAATCCAGCGAACTATGTCTTCGTTGGCGATATCCATTAGCCTATCAGGAGAGACAGTTACAGTTAGTCGATTAGAAACTGTAGATTCCTCTTTAATCACGGCGCCCATCCCAGCCAAAAGACCCCTTGCTTCAGCTAGAGAGACATCCTTAAAAATTGAAACTTCCAGATTTATACTTCCGTCCTCGTTAACTGCCCAGGGAGCCACTCCCCTCCTCAAAATAGCTGGAAATATTCTATCTTCAGGCGAAATCGGGCCTATCCACCTTACGTTAGCTTTGGCGAGCTGGGACTGGACTATACCTCGGGGAACTGAGGCAAGCCAGACTTTGTCGGGGACATAATGAAGTAGTGTCACCGTAGCACTCTTTAATTGGGCTCGTTGGGGATTGTTCGGAATATCGTGGAACTGGATTAACACGTGCACCCTGTTGTGCCTGGAAGGCCGAATATGCGAGGCAATACCGCTCGTCAAATCCTCAGGGGGAATAAACCTTCTTGATCTGAGCTGTACTTCGAACTGGTCATGCAATGGATTGACAGTCTTACCTTTACCCGCTTGTACGTCTCTTCCGGGAGGGGTAACCACCTTGGACCTCTTATGAATCCCTCCTATGTGCTCATCCGCAGACAGGCCCTCGCCCACAATAAGGAGTATAATAATAAGCAATCCCAGGAACCTGGGAAGAGTGCTCGTTCTCTTTCCCTGGAGCGTTCTCATAACGTCGCAACGTCTAAACTCGAGAAGAGCGGTAGGCCGGGATGTAACCATAGACATCTTACGGCGCCACACGATTAAGCAATTTGTGCTCACTTTTCCAGTTCTAGCCGTTATGGCCCTTTGTCGCCAAGAAATGATGCCCACGCTAGCTGATGAGGCACTGTTCTACATCCTTTCGGTCATTATATCACGAACTCAGTTTACTCAAGGACTTTTTGGAAACGCCGGTTTAGAAGTGCAGCGGGTGGCGGCCGTCTACACTTAGGCCATGGTTACTGAAGAAGCGGTGGGGATGAGCGGGATGACGGCCGTCCACGCGCCCGTCGCAGAGTCGAGGGGGTACTAAGTACAGCTCAACACAATTAAGATCACACAATGGGGCGGAGTATATCCCC
>CAYRLQ010000188.1:0-8562 GCA_964425145.1 uncultured Nitrospiraceae bacterium | reverse complement strand
AAAGCCCGGGCCTCAAAGCACGCTCAAACAGAGTTTGAGCGTGGCACCCACCGAGACTTTAGGACTTTAGTGTAACCCTGTTTATGTTGAGCTGTACTCAGGAACGCCGCTGCCGGTCACTCGAACCACATCTACGGTAACGCCGCTCAACACGACCTTGTCCCACGGCCGAGAAAGGGTGTGCACCATCCCGCGCCACTATCCATCGGTAGGCCGTTTCAGGGTCCACTACTAACGTCTGATCGGCTGTCCGGGTAAAGCGGACCTGTACGGAAAGAAGGGCGGGTGTTTTGACTCACGACCTGCGCCTTTGCTACAGTAGCCGCGTATGAATAGGCGGCACAGGCCCCCGTGACCGGTTAGGAGCTTCGAGCGCCGGCCGGACCTACGCCCGCGTTTGAATTCTCTCCGTTTTCTTGACTAACGAGCCGTGATTTGCACGCACCGCGCCTGGGTGTGGGGTGCGAAGGCATAGCGGGGAGACAATTGATGACGTTGCTTGAAGAACTTGCGTGGCGCGGGCTTGTCCACCAGATCACTCATGACGAGCTGGGGGACCTGCTCGAAAAAGAACCGTACTCGTTGTACTGCGGGTTCGACCCGACAGAGGACAGCCTGCAAGTGGGCAACTTGCTGCCTATCCTGGCGTTGGCCCATTTTCAGCGCCGTGGGCATAAACCCATCGCTGTCATAGGCGGCGGCACGGGCCTGATCGGGGACCCCAGCGGCAAGACCCAGGAGCGCCAGCTTCTGACCAAGGAGCGTGTCGAGGCCAATCTGCGCAGTTTCCAGGCACAACTCGCACACTTCCTCAGCTTCGAGGGCAAAAATGCCGCGCTGATGGTGAACAATGCCGATTGGCTGTGCGAGTTGACACTGATCGATTTCCTGCGCGACATCGGCAAGCATTTCGCACTGAATGTCATGCTAAACAAGGAGGCGGTACGCCAGCGCGTGAACGACCGCGAGCATGGCATGTCATTCACGGAGTTCTCATACAGCCTGCTACAGGCCTACGACTTCCTCCATCTGTTTGACACGTTCGGGTGCCGGTTGCAGATCGGCGGCAGTGACCAATGGGGCAATATCGTTGCGGGAATGGACTTGACACGTCGCCTGCGCGATGCCGCTACCTATGGGTTGACGGTGCCGCTCGTCACCAAGCCCGATGGCACGAAGTTTGGCAAGAGCGAAGGGGGCAATGTGTGGCTGGACCCCGAGCGCACCTCACCGTACAAGTTCTACCAGTTCTGGGTTAACTGCACCGATGCGGAGGCGCCGCGATTCCTGCGCTACTTCACCTTTCTCGAACGCGCTGAAATCACCGAACTGGACCGCCAGACCGCCCAAGAACCGGAAAAGCGCGTCGCTCAAAAGAAGCTGGCCGAGGAAGTTACGCGCTTGGTCCACGGCGAGGAAGCCCTCCAGAACGCCATACGGGCCTCGCAGGCCATGTTTGGCGGCGACCTCGCCGGCCTGGACGACGCGACGCTCGAAGACGTGTTCAGCGAAGTCCCCTCAAGCGAATTCCCACGCCCCTACTTGAACGCGGACAAGTTCCTCGCGGACGTGCTCGTCGAGTGTGGCCTGTTCAAGAGCAAAGGGGAGGTCCGCCGCCTGGTCCAAAACGGCGGCCTATACCTCAACAACCAGCGGGTCGAATCGCCCGATACCAAGCTCACCGAGCAATGCCTGTGCTCCGAACGGATTGCCGTCATTCGCAAGGGCAAAAAGAATTACCATCTGCTGCAATTTGTCAATACGAAAGACTTCGGGCGGCGCTCGGCTTAAGGCTGCGTAGCGTTCCCCATGCCCTTGATCAAGTGCAGATTGAAGTCGGTCTGGCGGACCTCGCCTTCGCCAATCTGAAACCGCGTCTCGTCGAACCCGAGGCGGCCCTCCGCATCCTCAGCGTCGACGGTCAGCGACACCGGGCCCATGGGCACGGCCTCAAACCGGTAGGAACCGTCGGAGTCCATCTCGGTGTAGCGGCCTTCTTCTCCGGCAGCCGTGTATATCAAGAGCGACAGGGTGGCACGCTCCGGCACTTTGCCGTCGAGCAGCACCGTGCCTTCAATAATGCTGTCCGCCGGGGCGAACTCAAAATCAGCCATGACCACCTGGCCATCATTCAGAACCCCATTCCACTGCTTTGTCCGCGTGCCCTGTGCGCTTTCGCCTGCAAGCGTCACCAAAACCGCGGCATCGCAGGACGGCAGTTTGGTCAGATGGTAGCTGCCGTCGGCGCCGGTCTGTGTTGACTGACTGAACCCCAGGTCGTCAAACTGCGGCATGAATTCGACGCGCTGGCCAATCGCGGCCTCACGACCGCGCCATACCTTGCCCTCGACGGTCGCTCCCTCACCCAAGACGACGGGGCATTGGGTCGGGCTTCCGGGTTCGGGTAGCGCGGCCGTGGTCGTGGGGGCATAGTCCTCATGCCACACCACAAGGTTTAAGGGACTTGGCGCGCGGGGTTCGTACCGGAACTTGCCGTCTCCATCCGAGCGCGCAACCGCCCTGCGCACACGGGCGCGTTTGGCGGGCAACCGGTCGAGAAAGACCAAGGCATCGGGCACGCGCCTGCCTCGGGTGTCCGTTACGGTCCCCTCGATCACGGCGACCGGCTCGAGGTGGATTACCACGCCGGTGACCGTTTCGCCTTTGCGCACTTCGGCGATAGCTTCCGATCCGGGTCCAAATCCCACCGCCCGGACCACCACCATGCCCTGCCCAGGGGCTATGCCCTCCAAACGAAACCGGCCGTCGGCATCCTGAACCCGGACAAACCCATGGTCGGACAGGCGCGGCGAACGTTTCTCGAATCTGACCTCGAATTCCGTAATCGGCTCGCCGGTGTCCGCGCGCAGCACCTGGCCCTCGATGGCGCCGCCCGGGGCCGCACGGTCTGTGCCTTCCGAATGGCGCTCGCGCGCCGCACCACCGCTGCCGCCAGTGCGGCCCGGCGTCGCCCGCGTGGTAGACGAGTCCCAGGCCGCATCCCTCTTGGGCGGCGTTTTTTTTGCGGCGCCTTGCTCAGGCACAATCTTTGCGCCCGGTTCATAAATCCGGGCTTCTGATGACTTGTCGCGAAGGTATACGCAGAAGAACAGGCCCATCACCCCCACGAGCACTATGGCGAGTGCGACAATCCCCTTGTTCATGCCGAAGCCTCCCTGACCGTGCGTGGCCACACTAATTCGCGCACTATAATACACTGCCAGGCATTCGCCATGCCAGTGCCTTCGCCACAAGACCCGGCCCCCATCTCAGATGCCTGCACTGACATACACCTACAGCAGTTTTGCGCAAGCTTGCTTGCGCTTTGGAGTGCGGCGCCATGACGCCGCACTCCAAAATTAGGCTATTTCGCAAATGCCTCCTTACTGATAGTAAAACGACGGCTGTCCCGCCTTGGCCAAGAAATGGGGACTGTACCAAGCGAGCGACCGACAGGGAGCGAGACGGGACTGTCCCCTTTTCTTGACTTGGCCCCCTCGCTTGGGGCGATACCCGTGTTCCGTGGTAAAATCACGTTATTGGAAGAGGGGCTCGACCAACAAATTGCAGGAGGGAAACAGTTCCCATGGTTTTTGTCAAAACCTTTAAGGGCTATGAAGATAAAGTGGCCCAACTGGATCAGGAAGTCAATGAATGGATTCGGAGCAATAAGGTAAAGGTGGGCCGTGTCGAGACGGCGCTAAGCCACGAGACCGGCGGCCGCGCGGGTACCGGGGACCTGATCTACACGGTCCTGTACAGCGCCGACACACCGATTGCGTAGGGCTGCGTAAGGCTGCGCCTCATGCCAAGTTGGTCTCATGGGACACAGCCGAGGGAGGCTGTGCCGCATTTGGATGCCACATTACTCGTAAAGCGGGGCCCGGCCCGCGTTGAAGACTTCGAGGGCGGAGGCGTAGGATGTGACGATCTGACGGGCGGATTGCCCCGCTTCGATCCTCTGGCGCAGGTCCTCGGAGCCGGCGAGCACGTCGAAGAAGCCGGTCCACTCGAATTCGTTGGGGTGGCGCCTGTGAATAGCGGCCAGCAGGGCCACGGCGAGGGTGAAGGCGCGGACCTTGTGGGGATCGCGGACCGTGATGCGAATCCCATGGCATTCCTGGTCGCGATAGCGCGGGTCGGAGGCTTTTCCGGGGATGGCCTTGGGCGTGTAGGTGGTGGCCTTCAGCGAACAACCAGGCCGGTCCCTGTATTTGATGTTGCGGATGACGGCCTTGGCGTCGAGCCATGGTGCGCCTACCACGTGGAAGGGCGTATCGGTGCCACGGCCTTCGTTCAGGTTGGTCCCTTCGAACAGGCACATGCCCACGTACAGCAGCGCGGTTTCAGGTGTAGGGATATTAGGCGAAGGCGGCACCCAGGACAGCCCACATTCATGGAACAAGCGTGCCCGCGGCCAGTTGTCGAGCGTGTTCACCACGAGGGCAAGCTTTGACGTCCGCAGCAGCTTCTTCAGGAAGAACGCCGCCAGCTCGCCCATGGTCATGCCGTGGCGCACCGGAATCGGCGCGCAGCACACATCGGGACCGGTCTTCGTGGCGATGGGGCCCTCGAGCACCGCACCGCCCACGGGGTTGGGCCGGTCTAGAACCAAAACCGGCTTGCGAGCTTCGGCGCAGGCCTTCATACACTCGAGCATCGTGGCCATGTAGGTGTAATACCGGGCGCCGACGTCTTGCAAGTCGATGACAAACAGGTCGACCTGCCGCAATTCCGCCCTCGAGGGCCGTTTCTGCTCGCCATAGAGGCTGATTACTGGCACGGGGCCCGGTTCCGATTCGACCGATTCTCCGGCCTCGGCCTTGCCGAGAATGCCGTGTTCCGGGCTATACAACATGGCGAGCTTCACACGCGGCTCGAGCGTAAGCACCTCGAGGATAGGTCGGCCAAGCTGGTCCACGGCGGCGCGATTGGTCAGCAGCGAGATGCGCTTACCAAGCAGGGGGCGGAATCCATCCCGGACCAGCCGGTCCAGTCCGGTGTGCGTGTTGGTTCTGCGTGGGTAAAACTCGCGCGCAACGGCCATATAGAACGTGCGGCGAAGGGACTCGTTATCGTGTTGCGCGCGGGAGGGGTGGCAAGTGTTTCCCAGAAGAATCGCGAACAACCCGCTCCGGCGGTCCATCCAGATGCTGGTGCCGGTCCAGCCGGTGTGACCGAAGACCGTGCGCGCGGGCAAAAAACCTTCCGCACCGCTCATCCATGGGTCGAGTTTCCAACCAAGTCCCTGCCAGGGATAACTGGGCACTTGGCCCACTTCGGTGATCTCAGCCAGTGTCTTCTCGCACAGTATCCTGCCGGTCAACAATGCGCGGCAGAATCGGGCGATGTCTGCGGCCGGTGCGAACAGCCCGGCATGGCCCGCCACGCCGCCGACGGCGTAGGCGTTTTCGTCGTGTACGGCCCCGACCATAACTTTGCCGCGCCAGGCGCAGTGCTCCGTGGCGGCGCAAGTGCCGGCCCACTGCTTGGGCGGGTTGAAGGCGGTGTGTGTCATCCAGAGGGGTCTGAAAATCCGCTTGGCGCAGAACGCCGCCAATGAATCCCGAGCGACCAGCTCGACGGCCCTGCCGAGGATCATGAATCCGGCGTCGGAATACCGCCAGCGGGTGCCGGGCGGCCAATCGATGTCGCGCGCGGCGTAACGTTGAAGCATTTCGTCAATGCTCGTGGCGATTGTGTAGTAGGGCAATCCCCCTACGAGGCCGGACGTGTGCGTTAGGAGATGTCGCACGGTGAACTGGCCGAAGGCCGGGATGGGTATGAGTTCCGAAACCGGCTGGTCAAGGTCCAAAGCGCCTTCATCACGCAAGATCATGATGGCGGTAGTCGTCGCGATGCCCTTGGTCAGCGAGGCCAGGTCATACGGCGTGCTCCTTTTGGCGGGGAGAACATCGGGCGTGATCTGGCGGAACCCCGTGGCTGCGTGAAAGTAAGTCCGCTCTGGATCGCCGACGTACGCTACCGCTCCAGGACTCTTCGATTGTTCCACCGCTTTGATTAGTGCTTTGCGGAAAGCTTCACGCACTGTCCGCTACGCTCCTATATAAAAAGCGATCCGCGAACATGCGTTCGCGGACCTTTGTGACAAACGTGCACTACGTTATCTGGAGTACAATCCCCTCCTGCCGGCGCGTGTGCGAGGATGCACTACACCACCGGTCCGGAAATAGCCCGCGCTTCGCCCGCGGGCACCCTTTCGGCTTACGGATTAGAGGGTACCAAGGAGACCCGATTACCTCTTCCGCGCAGGTTTCCTCTTCTTCGCCGCCGGCTTCTTCCGCGCTGCGGTCTTCTTCTTCGCCGCCGGCTTCTTCTTCCGCGCTGCGGTCTTCTTCTTGCGCGCTGCGGTCTTCTTCTTCGCCGCAGGCCTCCTCTTCGCTACAGCCTTCTTCTTCCCAGCGGCTTTCTTCTTCTTTTTCACAACGGCCATGTCTTTCCTCCTTCTGTCAGCACTTCACGTTACAGCAACATCATGTGGGTTACACACGACGACAGGTCGTGCCCCATATCAGCGCGGCACTCGCTTTTCCCAAAGAGCTGCGCCTGACTGAGTGTATTTGTGTTGCGTCCACTTAGCAATCACGTTTACCACTTGCGTCGCGCAAAGGGAACCCGGCCTAGTGCTACTCTTGCACATACGGCAAATGAAAACACTGCATGCGTGGCCGGTTTGAGTCGTATCCCTACCCAACGCGAAGGCCACCTTTACTATTTTTCAACTGTTACCACTCTCTTCGTTAGCAAACAACGAAGGAAAATGCAAGTTTTTTTTGCTCTTATTTTTCGCCCCTGTCCGACCGACCCCTCGTAAGCTCCATCAATTTAGCGCAAATTACCACAACACAGGAACGCAATGTGCTCTTCGAGTTCATCGGAAAAGGACCTGGCGCTGTTTCGCTGCGGCCAGGGAATTGAGCCACAATCGTGCAACAATGTGGGGATTATCCTGGAGATGCAAACGAGGACATTAAGCTCCTCTCAATGCCTGTGCTTTGTGTCCTTCGTGAGTTCCCGGCTCTGGGTCTATGTCATCGTCTCCCGTCGTCCACGGTTCCATCCGGCAACGATGAACACCAGCATTGCCAACGCCAGCACGAGCGTGTCGCCGCCCTCGCCGTAAGGTGGCTTGGCGCGCGGTGTGTTCAGTGTGCCGCCGAAACACTGGGGCCCTTCGCCTTCGCCTTCACCTTCGCCTTCGCCCTCGCCCTCACCTTCGCCCTCGCCCTCGCCTTCGCCTTCACCTTCTCCGCCTGGCGTGTGCTCGTAGGCGCCCATGTCGACGCCTTCGCCCTGGGGACGCGGCGTGCCCTCGATGTCTGTGTCGGGCGCGCCTTCCGAAGTCCCGAAGTCGATGCAGGGGGAACCCGGTTGCAGACGCAGATCACCATTGCCCGCGTCCACGAAGAGCGGGTCAGCGTCAATATTGCCATCACCTTCGCAGCCGCCCTGGACGTCCGAGTAGGTTACTATCGGATAACCCGATTCGTCGTTGTATATCTCATCGGGCGAATCGCCCCAGAGAATGCAGTCCGTCACCGTCGGCGACGAGTCCAAGTTGAGCATCCCGCCGCCGTTCTCCTCGGCAGTATTGCCCGCAAACGTGCAGTTCCCCAGCGCTGGCGACGACCTCAGGTTGGCGATCCCGCCGCCGGCGTGGGCCGTGTTGCCCATAAACGTACAGTTCGTCACCATCGGCGAGGAGTCGGAGTTGAGCATCCCGCCGCCGGGCAAAGAAGCCGTATTGTCGGTAAACGTGCAGTTGGTCACTCCCGGCGAGCAGAAGTAGTTGGACATCCCGCCGACCGTATTGCCCGCAAACGTGCAGTTCGTCACCGTCGGGGAGGAGGAGTCGTTGCGCATCCCGCCGCCGTCGTGGTTAGACGTATTGTCCGTAAACGTGCAGTTCGTCACCGTCGGCGAGGAATCGCGGTTGTACATCCCGCCGCCGGCGTGGTTGGCCGCCGTATTGCCCGAAAACGTGCAGAACGTCACCGTCGCCGGCGAGGAGGTCCGGTTGCCCATCCCGCCGCCGCCCCCGTAGTTGGCCGTATTGCCCGAAAACGTGCAGTTGGTCACCGTGGGCGACGAGCCCCAGTCGCACAACATCCCGCCGCCGTCGAAGCTGGCCCTATTGCCGGTAAACGTGCAGTTTGTCACCGTCGGCGAGGAGTGCCGGTTGCCCATCCCGCCGCCGTAGTCAGCCGAGTTCTCGGTAAACGTGCAGTTGCTCACCGCGGGCGAGGAGTAGCGGTTGTACATCCCGCCGCCCTCGGCGTTAGGCAAATTCGCTCCGTCAGCGACGCCACCGGTGATGGTGAATCCGTCCAGCGTGGCGTTATCGGCGCCGATGACGACGTGGTATGCCGGTTGGCCGGCCCGGGCGGTCGAGCCGTCGATGATGGTAGTATTGTTTTCCCAGTTGCGGTCGCCGCGTTGTGTTTCTGTGCCAGCGAATCCCCCGTAGACGTGGACGTACTCGTTCATGATGACCGAGCCCGTGTTGCCCGTACCATACGGGTCACTCGTCCGCCCCTCGTC
>CAYRLQ010000187.1:4464-8655 GCA_964425145.1 uncultured Nitrospiraceae bacterium | reverse complement strand
CTTTACCCGCTTGGGTATCTCGGTGCTTTCCACGACCGAAGGGAATCCCTTGCCAAAGGCAGGTAGGTCCCTTTTGTAAATTACGCCCAAGGGGATTCTGTCCCCCCACTCATGAGCGCGTTTCATAGCTGCCGACCAATCCGTTGAATCGTAATCGTCGCCCACGGTATAGCAGCGCTTCTTGTACCAGGCAAAGGTGTTGACACGATTGAAAGACACGCACGGCTGCAGAATGTCGACCAGTGAGAACCCCTCGTGGTCAATAGCTTGTACAATCAGGTCGACGAGATGGTCCGCCATGCCCGAGAATCCACGCGCCACAAATCCGGCACGCATAGCCACAGCAACTGCTATCGGATTGAAGGGCTCAGCCTGAACGCCGTCCGGCTGGGCCTTTGTGACGAACCCTATCTGGGAGGTGGGACTGGCCTGACCTTTGGTCAGGCCGTAGACTTGGTTGTCGTGGACCAGCACGGTGATGTCCGGATTGCGGCGGATAGCGGCCAGGAAGTGATTGCCGCCTTCCCCATAGTTGCAGCCGTCGCCGCTCTCGACAACCACCGTCAGTCTTGGGTTAACGAGTTTGGCGCCCGTGGCCACCGGAAGTGAGCGACCGTGGAGGCCGTCGAATATATTGGCGTTAAGGTAAAGCGGCGCCTTAGCCGCCTGCCCGATACCGGAGACAAACAGCACTTCGTGGGGCTGTAACTGCTTCTTGACCAAGGCTTTCTTGACGGCATCTAGAATCGAGAAGTTACCGCAGCCCGGACACCAGGCCGTTTCATAGTCGCCAAAATCCGCTGTCGATACCATGAATCATTACTCCTGCCCGTCGAGGTTCTTCAGGATGTACTCGGGCGTAATGGGCAAGCCGTCGTAACGACGGACATGCGAGGGTATTTCAAAACCCGTTTCGCGGCGAATCAGCCGCGCGAATTGGCCCAAGGCGTTCCCTTCAACGGATACGACGTGTTCCGCGTCCTCCAAGTAGCCAAGGAAGTGCTCAGAAACCATGGGCCAGACCTGTGAAAAATGAAGAGTGGCCACACGTTTCCCACGGAGCTGGAGAGTTGATGCTGCCTCGCTGACTGACCCCTTGGTCGAGCCCCACGAAACGAGCAAGACCTCGCAGTTGGCGTCTCCGGCCCAGTCCGGCGCGATCGTCTCCGCAAGCAGTCCTTGGTGTTTTCTTAGCCGCTTCTCGACCATTTGCCTGCGCACTGCCAGATTCTCAGTGAGGCGGCCGTCTTCGGTGTGCTCGTCGCTGTCGACCACTACAAGATGTTCCGTCGCGCCGGGAATCAGCCGCGGCGAAACGCCGTCCTCCGTCAAGGCAAACCGCCGGTACGGGAATGACACCTCGGATTCTTCCACACCGGGCCGCACCGGGGCCAGGTCTTCCACTTCAAATGGCGGCACAGCCCGATACGAATCCGCGAGGAATTGGTCAGTCAGGACAAACATGGGACCCTGGTATTTCTCGGCCAGCTCGAAGGCTTTCCGGGTGAGATGAAAGCACTCTTTCACGGTCCCAGGCGCAAAGATGGCCCGGGGAAATTCGCCATGACCGCCATGCAACACGAACTCGAGGTCCCCTTGTTCGGTCCGCGTGGGCAGTCCGGTGGCCGGACCTGGCCGCTGAGCCACGACGACCACAATAGGCGTTTCGGTCTGGCCGGCTAGGCTCACTGCCTCGGTCATCAAAGCGAACCCGCCTCCGGACGTGGCGGCCATACTCGGCGCCCCGGCGAAAGACGCGCCAACAGCCATATTGATAGCCGCGATCTCGTCTTCAGCCTGCTCGACGATCACACCCATGTGTCTTGCGTGACTGATAACTGCGAGGTTGATCGACGTTGACGGCGTCATGGGATAGAATGAGCAGAACCTCAGTCCAGCGGAAAGAGCCCCCATAGCTATCGCCTCATTGCCGTTCATCATCATCCGCCGCGGCGGACCGCCGAGAACGGGCAGCTTCTGGATGGGCGAAACCCTGTCTGATGCCCAAGCGAAGGCCTCTTCCAGAGCCTGCTGATTCTGTTCAGTCAATTCCGGGTGCTTGCTCGCAACGGAATCCGCAAGCGTCCGCAAGACTAGCTCCCTATCCAGACCGATCAGCGAACACACGATGCCGAGCGCAGTGACATTGGCAGCACGCTTGCTCCCCAGTTCGTCGAATGGCGCCGCGAGGAGCCGGGCCTCATCCCCCTCGAGGTTCAGAGCGGCATCGGCCACAATGACGCCCTGGTCCGAAAGCGCAGCTTTGTGCAGGCTCAGGGTTTCAGCGTTGAGCGCTACAAGGATATCAATAGGCTCTTGGGGCGCGACAATCTCGCCGTCACTGACACGAATTGCGAAGGTGTTGTGACCTCCGCGAATCCGTGACTGATAGCTTTGAGTCGCGACGACGTAGTACCCGGCTTGAACCAGACTTTTGGTCAGGGCGTTGCCCACGGTAATGAGCCCCTGGCCCGCCTCGCCGCCTATGACGATGTTCAAGCGTCTCATCATCGTGTCGCTCAAAATGGCACTCACGCTTTCCAGAGTCCGTGGAGGTTGCAGTATTCGCGCGCCGTCACTTCCTTTGCCTCGATGCAAAACGTGACTTCCGGTGCGTCGCCCGGCTCGAGGAACTGGCGATAGGCCTTATCATCGGCGAGCAACTCGATCCAGTCGATGTAGTGCTCCTCTACCATGGGGTGCGGGACGCTCCCGACCTTGACGGTGTAGCCAGCGTCGGTCTTTTCAATGACCGGGACGTGCTTTTCCTGGGCGGCATCAGTGACGTTCTCCTCGAGGAGGGTCATGGGCTGCCCGCAGCAGACTAGCTCTCCTGCGCCCTCATGGACAGCTTCCACGATGTTTCCGCACACCTCGCATTTGTAGACTTCCAATACTTTCGCCATTGGTTTCATCCTTTCTCTGTACAACGTTCAATTACTTCTCGATGACCTGCTGGACGCCAGCTCTACACACTCTCACCGCGTTCCACATGAGAACGCCTCATACATCAGGGCTTGTGAAGAAAGCCGAGGAAGCATTTAATGCATAGTCGCCTTGGCTCGATCTTCCTGGGACATGGCGGCAAGTTCTTCGATCTCTTTGGTGTTCAGGCCGAGCCCTTCAGCCACGCGACGGCCGTAGTCGGGATCGGCTTTGTAGAACAGGGCGGTCTGGCGTAGCTGGATGCGCTCCTGCGCGTTGCCCAAGTGAGCCACAATGTTGCCGATGAGGTGCTCTCGATCCTCGTTCGTCATTACCTTGCGGTACAAGTCTCCGGCCTGCACGAAATCGTCATTGGGGTGGGCATATTTGTGCCGCGTCGCCGTGCCAGATACCTCGAACGGCGGCTCGCCTATGCCCGGTTGGGGCTCGGGTCCACCCATGCTGTTGGGCCAGTAATTCGGGTCGCCACCCCCGTTAGCGTCAAAGCGCATGTAGCCGTCACGCTGGTAGTTGTGCATGGGACATGCCTTGGGTGCATTGGCCGGCAAGAGCTGGTAATTCGGCCCCAGCCGGTAGAGGTGGGCGTCGTGGTACGAGTGTACGCGCGCCTGAAGCATCTTGTCGGGTGAAGCAGCGATACCCGGCACCAGGTTTCCGGGAGAAAAGGCGGCCTGTTCGACCTCGGCGAAGTAGTTCTCCGGATTTCGATTCAGCACCATCTTACCGATGGGGATCAGCGGGTAATCGCCATGTGGCCATACCTTGGTGATGTCGAATATGTCGAAGCGATACTGCTCCGCATCTTCCGGCGGCATGATCTGCACGTTGACCGTCCACGAAGGATAATCTCCCTGCTCGATGGCCTCGTAAAGGTCGCAAATCGCATGATCGGGGTTTTGGCCAGCCAGGCGTTCCGCTTCCTCACGGGTTAGATTCTCGATCCCTTGATCCGTCTTGAAGTGGTACTGGACCCAGTAGAACTCGCCCTTTTCATTGTACCACTTGAAGGTGTGGCTGCTGTAGCCGTTCATGTGGCGGTAGGATTTGGGCGTACCCCGGTCGGAGAACAGAATGGTGACCTGGTGAATCGACTCGGGCGTGAGGGACAGGAAATCCCAGAACATGTCTGCATCATGTGTATTGGTCACTGGGTCGCGCTTCTGTGTGTGGATGAAGTCGGGGAACTTCAAGGGATCCCGAATGAAGAAGACCGGGGTGTTGTTCCCCGTCATATCATAGTTTCCT
>CAYRLQ010000187.1:0-4454 GCA_964425145.1 uncultured Nitrospiraceae bacterium | reverse complement strand
GGATCACGCGCGGAGTCGGCCGAGCCTTTTTCCCCTCCCACGGTCGAAAACCGCGCGAAAACCTCCGTGCGTTTGCCCACCTCTGCCAGGAACTTTGCCCGGGTGTACCTCGTTACGTCATTGGTGACTTCGAAGTACCCGTGGGCGCCAGCCCCTTTGGCGTGCACCACGCGCTCGGGAATGCGTTCGCGGTTGAAGTGGGCCAGCTTTTCCATCAGATGCACGTCCTGCATCAGGGCGGGGCCGCGTACTCCCGCAGTCATAGTGTTCTGGTCGTCACCAACCAGCGCGCCAGAACTCATCGTCAAGTTGCTCTTGTCCTTTTTGTCAGTCATTGTCCGATCCTCCTCGGTTTCCTCGTGATACCCGCACTCTCACCAGAAGCGCACTACCTAGAACACTTATGCGCGAACCATTATTCCTCATTGCTCACTTTAGTACGCTCAACCCTACCCTAACGCAACATCGAGGGTCATCATGATAGCGAAGCCCGCCATAACGCCCATCGTGGCGAAGTGGGTGTGGCCCTCGCGCTGGGCCTCGGGGATCAGTTCTTCCGCGACAACGAAGACCATTGCGCCGGCCGCGAAAGCGAGGGCATAGGGCAGCAACGGCGCCACGGCCAGGACGAGCCAGGCGCCTAACACACCCGCCATGGGTTCGACCACCCCGGAGGCCTGGCCGTACATGAAGGCTTTCAAGCGGCCGAGGCCTTCCCGGCGCAGCGGCATGGCTACGGCCAATCCTTCGGGGAAGTTCTGCAGCCCGATGCCGATGGCCAGGGCGATGCCGCCGAGCATCAGTTCCCGCGCCATGGCAGCGTCCGCCGCGTGCGCCACGGCGCCAAAGGCCACTCCTACAGCCAGTCCCTCTGGGATGTTGTGCAGCGTGACCGCGAGCACGAGTAGGACGCTGCGTTGCCAGGAGGTCTTGATCCCTTCCGCCTGCGAAGTGTCCAGTCCAATATGCAGGTGCGGGAGGATCTTGTCAATGACGTACAGGAACGCGCCACCGATCAGAAAGCCGATTGTAGCGGGTTTCCAGTCGCCACCGGCCATCTCAATTGAGGGCGCCAACAGCGACCAGAAGCTCGCGGCGATCATCACGCCCGCGGCCATCCCGAGCATCCCGTCCATAACCTTCTGGTTGACACGTTTGGCGAAGAAGACCGGCACCGCGCCGGCCGCCGTCACGAACCACGTGAATAAGGTGGCAATGAGAGCCACAGTGACGGGATGAAGCTGCTGAAAGACATCGAGTAGATGCTTCTCCATTGTGGCTGTCCCTTGTGGGCCTTCGGCCCAATGGCGGCCCGTTCTACTCCGGCGAGAACTTGTCCTTGTCCGCGCCGCAAACCGGGCAGACCCAGTCGTTCGGAAGGTCCTCGAAGGCCGTACCTGGTTGTATCCCGTTATCGGGGTCGCCCTTGTCGGGATCGTAGACGTAACCGCACACATCGCAAACATACTTCTTCATTGCGCGCCTCTTTTCGCAAATGTTCGAGCGAGCGCCATGCCCTACTCTCCGCAGACCTCGGCCAGTCGCTTCGCAACTTTCGCGCCGAGTTGGTGGCATTGAGCGAGGTCGTCTTTAGTGGGAACATACTTGACGCTTACACTTTTCGACACCAGCTCCACTTCCATTGCAGAAAGGATTTCTTCAACCTGCTTGACCGCCTCGCCGCTCCAGCCGTACGAACCGAATGCCGCGCCGATGAGGTTCTTGAAGCGAAGCCCCCTCACGTAGTTCAGAACATCGGCCACGGTGGGAAACATCATGTTGTTCATGGTCGGCGAACCCACCAGAAAAGCCCCGGCCTCGAGCAAGGCAGTGGCAACGTTACTGCGATGAGCTTTGCGCATTTGGAACAGTTCAGGTACACCGCCACCAGCGGTGACGCCCTCGGCGATCGCCCGCGCCATCTTATCGGTACTCCCCCACATGGTGTCGTAGGCAACCACGGCCCTGTTGGTTGGTTTCTGCGCGGCAAACCGGCCGTAGAGGTCTAGGATCCAGCTCAGGTCCCGGCGATAAATGGGACCATGGTCCGGCGCAATGACACGAATTGGCAGATTCAGCGCCTTGGTCTTCTCGAGAAGGTTCGTCACCAAAGCCGCATAGGGGGTGAGTATATTGGCGAAGTACTTGGTGGCCTCAAACTCGAGGAGCGTCAGCTCGAGTTCGTCCGCAAAACGTTGCGCCGAGGCCAAATGCATGCCGAAGGCGTCCTGTGAGAACAGAACGCCGTCCTTATCAAAGAAGCTGAACATGCTGTCCGGCCAGTGCAACATACGGGTTTCGACAAACGTCAGGCTGGCGTTACCCAATGAGACAGTCTCACCATCCTTCACCGGGGTAATGGCATTGCCCATGTGGAAGTGCGCCTCCAACGCCTTGCAGCCCATGGCCGAGGCAAAGACCTTCTCCGGCTTCACTTGACGGATCACGGCGGGCAGCGCGCCGCTGTGGTCCATCTCGGAATGGTTCGAGATGATGTAGTCGATGTTCTCAGGCGGCACGACCGACGCGACGCGGGAGAGCATCTCGTCCATAAACGGCGCCTTCACGGTATCCACCAGCGTGACTCTATCCGCGACGATCAAGTACGCGTTGTACGTAGTGCCGCGTTCGGTGGCATATCCATGGAACTCCCGCAGGGCCCAGTCGATAGCGCCCACCCAATAGACCCTGTCGGTAACTTTCGACGCCTTGAACGGCTCTTTCAAGGGTCTATCTCCTCCTGGACGGTTACAGGCCTCTGAGTCTCTCGCTCAAGAGCGCCACGTGGTTCATCTCTTCCTTGATGATTCTCTCAATCTTATCTGCGCCCAACTTCTTCGGGACCATTTCCTTTATTCCGACATAGAATATAATCGAGTCTCTCTCACGCTCGATGGCGAAAGTCAGAATGTCCCTAAGTGTTGGCAGTTCAGTGACGGCCTGAGACGCATCATCCGTCAGGTTGAAGACATTTCCCTCCGCGAAGGCCTGAAGATAGCGCAACGCTTCGCCGTCGGGATCGAACCAGTCCGCTTCTGTCTGTTCGCCCACAAGCGCCGCCTTCAGTTCAAAGAACGTCGCTTCGTGCTCTTCCTCCATCCCGGCAAGGTCGAGTAACAGTTGACGCGTTGCGTCGTCGGAAGCACGTTGCGCAGCGTTACTGTAAAACTCGATGCCGTTTTGCTCTATCTGGATGGCAACATCAAACACCTCGCTCGCGTTGAAGATCATCGACATTACTACGTGCCTCCCTCTGTTAACCGCATGGACCCTACCCCTCTCTATCCTTTCCACAGCCCGTGCAGGTTGCAGTACTCGCGGGCGCTGACCGCATCCCCCTCGACCGAGAACGTCGCCTCGGGCGCATCGCCCGGCTCGAGGAACTGGCGATAGGCCTTGCCGTCGGCGAGCAATTCTATCCACTCGATGTAATGTTCCTCCACCATCGGATGAGCAACGCTCCCGACCCTGACGGTGTAGCCAGCGTCGGTCTTTTCAATGACCGGGACGTGCTTTTCCTGGGCGGCATCAGTGACGTTCTCCTTGAGGAGGGTCATGGGCTGCCCGCAACACACGAGCTCTCCCACGCCCTCATGGACAGCTTCCACGATGTTTCCGCATACCTCGCATTTGTACACTTCCAACACTTTTGCCATCGGTCCTCTCCTTTTCTGTGGCCATCAATGACTAAATGGCCCCCAACCTACCAGTTCTCCGCCAGGAGCTCGAAATGCGCCTGGGGATGGTTGCAAGCGGGACAAAGCTCCGGCGCCTCGGGGCCCTCATGGATGTACCCACAGTTCTGGCAGCGCCATACGACCGGCTTGTCCTTCTTGAACACCGTGCCATTCTCGACGTTATCCAACAGGCCAAGGTAGCGCTTCTCGTGCTGCTTTTCGGCCACGGCAATCGCCTCGAATACCTTCGCGATGTCCTCGAATCCCTCTTCTCGTGCCACCTCGGCGAACCCCGGGTACATCTCTGTCCACTCGTAGTTCTCGCCGCCTGCAGCCGCCTTGAGGTTCTCCGCGGTTGTGCCGATCACCCCCGCCGGGAAGGACCCTTGGATTTCGACTTCGCCACCCTCGAGGAACTTGAACAGCCGTTTTGCATGTTCCTTTTCCTGGTTGGCCGTCTCTTCGAAAATCTTCGAGATCTGCACAAACCCATCCTTCCTCGCCTGGCTGGCCGCATACGTGTAGCGGTTCCGGGCCTGCGACTCGCCGGCAAATGCCGTCAGCAAGTTCTTCTCTGTCTTCGAGCCTTTCAGTTCCACGGCAGCTTCTCCTCTCTGTGTTGCTATTTGGTCTTTTCCGTTTTTCCTATCCCGTTTTTCTATTGGTTTTTCTTTGCCTACTTTCTTTTTCTCTAAAAAGAAAGTAGGTGCGCCGAATATCCGAGCTTCTCTACGGTGTTAATCAGCGCCTCAACGGTAAAATCCCTTCCCGTGACCA
>CAYRLQ010000186.1:0-8692 GCA_964425145.1 uncultured Nitrospiraceae bacterium | reverse complement strand
GATCAGGTTTGCAACGACAATCGTCCCGTGTGCCGCCGCACTGGAAGGTATCCGCTGAAGCACAATGTATATGCCCGCCAGCTTGAGTGCCCCCGCTATGACATACACGATTGCTATGAATATCATGCGTTCCCTGGCGGTCAGGAGCGCCTCGAAGGGAGACTGAACCGCCCACAGCACCACGAAAGATAAGGAAGCCAGCATGACGGCACGTCGCACGACGGCATTGGCCTCGAAAATGAGAATGGACCCGGTGATGGTGCAGAATGCCACGATAGACATGACCGCTACCACGACCGTGGCAGTCCAGACATAGGTCCAGGCTATGTCGGGATTGCGTGCAATGTCACGCACCAACAAGCGCTGAATACCCAGCGTGGCTAACACGGTGAACAGGGAGGCGTACCCCAGAGCGAATACGAATTGCCCGGACCCTTCCACGCCGAGCTTGCGGAAGATGATGCCCATTTGCACGAAGGTCATCGCCATCGTGGCGAACCGAGCCAAGGCCAACGCAGCGAGGTTCATGCCAATGCGCGAGGATGCCAGCGCGAAACCTTCGCTTGTCTCAGGACCTGTCGCGGTCACTTATGTTCTCCGTTTTTCGGCGCCTCGAGTGTAAATCCAACCTCAGGGGAACTGTTGGCACGCCGCGCCCAAACCTATTTCTCTTGTCGAGCCGCCCACGCTCTGTTGCGATGTGTCGGAAAGCGCCTCATCCCGCCACGGCGCGAAACGCCGCCGCTAGCGACGCTGCGCTGTCCTCCCACGTAAACCGCTTCGCTCGTTCGAAGGCGGCTTCGGTGCGTTCCAGCGCCGCGTCCCGCTTCTCGAGCAACTCGGCCATCCCGGCCTCGATTTCGTCCACGCTTTCGGGATTGACCGTGATGCCCGTCTCGCCGATCACCTCCGGCATTGAAGACACGCTGGACGTCAGCACCGGGGTGCGCGCTGCCATCGCCTCGAGCACGGGCAAACCAAACCCTTCATACAGGGATGGGTACACGCATCCGTACGCGCCTCGCAAGAGCAATACGGCGTCCTCCCGGCTGATGTAACCCGTTTGGACTACGTCGTTTTTCAAGCCCAAAGACTCGATTGCCTTGAAAATTGGCTCGTACATCCATCCGGTCTTACCCGCAAGCACCAATTCCGGATAGTCCTTGAACCGCTGGCGGAGCCTCGCGTATGCCTCGAGTAGACGCGGAATGTTCTTGCGCGGCTCAAGCGTGCCAAGATGAATGAAGTACTCCCGGCCTATGCCCAATCGCCGCTTTAGCGCACCGAACGCCTCCTGGTCCCACTCCTTACAGAACTCCTCACAGCACACTCCTCCATACACGACGTGGACTTTCTCCGGCGCTGCGCCCAGCAGCTCGACCAAGTCGGCCGCGCTGCTCCTCGAGATCGCGACCAACGCGTCGGCCCGAGGCACGGCGTGCTCGAGCATCCGCAGATGCACCCGCCTCTGGCTCGGAACATGTGTCTCGGGGTGGCGGATGTTCGTCAAGTCAAACACGGTAACCGTACGCTTGGCCTGCCGTGATGCAGGCAGCAGATGGAACCCGCCGTGTGCAATATCGACGGGCCCCGTGAACCACTCGATGGGCGGCCATTCCAGCCGCGTCCACAAGGAGGTTTTCAGCCGTGTGGGCCACCAGACAAACCGGGCGCGGGTAACTCTTCGCGCCAGGTCCCGAACGGCGTCCGGGGGCGGTCCGGCGGCACAGGCGAAGAGCCGGAAGTCGAAACCGTCCTCTCGGGCAAACAACGCACGCATCAGATGAACCGTATAGTAGCCCACGCCGGTCAACTCCGTGCGGGGCATAAGACAACTCAGGTCGAGTCCTATCGTGATGGCAGTTGAAGACATGCTCAGACTTCTGCTTTACGGCTGCAGTCCACAGCCTTAAGCTGTTTTTCTATGAACGTCTCGGCGCGGGCGATCGGCCTGCCGTGTACCGCCCGCGGATTCGGCCTCATCGAGATGTGTGATTGCAGCTATGCCCCCTGCGCCGCAGCCTGCATGCCTGAGGAATTCCCGGCGAGTCATTTCACTCATGGTTTTCTCCCGATTTTTCCTCGCAGATTACGTAGATCGTCACGGGAAATCAAACCTGTCAGCGAATAGTCCTCTCTTTACGTCCGATGCAGGCGAGGTGGACAAAAGTTGACATTGCGGCCCAGCGCGGGGATACTTTCGGGAAAGAATCTCTCGGCTTTTGGGCATTATTGCCTTTTTCGACGGCTGCTTTGCCAAGACGGCAAGAAAAGGGAAGGTCCCTGCTCGCGGATTCGATGGAAGAGCCACTTTTTTGCTCGCCCTTGCCCAGATGCAAGCAGTAGAATCGACACGGCACAGTAAGCGGTGCCGGATCGCGAGGAGTCATTACAATGTGCAACAGAAGGTCGAAGAAGCCGGGCAACCAACCGAGGCCGAACGGCGGCATCCTGGGGCTGTGGCGCTATGTAGGAGGCCGGGTTTGCCCAGGCCGATGGCTGCTTGCTGCGGAAATCGTCCTTATTGCAAGCGTCAGCGTGGCACTTGATTCCTATAGCGACACCGGCCAAGAGGAGACCGCACCAGGGGCACTGGCGCCGGAAGATGCGCTCATCGTAGTGTCGCCCGAAGGCTTCTGGTTTGAATTCCCTGAGGCGGAGGAAAAAGTCCCCGAGGCGGCCGAGGAGGAAAAGGCGCGCAAGGAGGCCGAAGCAAGGGCGCGGCATGAGGCGGAGGAAAAAGTCCCCGAGGCGGCCGAGGAGGAAAAGGCGCGCAAGGAGGCCGAAGCAAGGGCGCGGCGTGAGGCGGAGGAAAAGGCGCGCAAGGAGGCCGAAGCAAGGGCGCGGCGTGAGGCGGAGGAGAAAGCCCGCAAGATGGCCGAGGAGGAAAAGGCCCAAAAGGAGGCTGAAGCAACGGCGCAGCGTGAGGCGGAGGAGGAAGCGCGCAAGGAAGCTGAAGAAAAGGCGGGCAAGCAAGCGGGCCTGACACAGACTTTTTCGGGTATCGAGATGGTCTGGATTCCCGCCGGGACCTTCGAGATGGGGTCGAAGCTGTCCGCCGGAGACGTTGAGATGGTCTTTGGTGGAGACGCCGGACATTTCCAAGACGAACATCCCCGGCACAGTGTGAGGCTCACCAAAGGGTTCTGGATGAGCAAGTATGAGGTAACGAACGGTCAATTCGAGCAATTCGCGAACGCCACGGGTTATAAAACCGAAGCAGAGCGCGAAGGCTCTGGCCGGGTGTGGAATGGCACCGACTGGGAAGACCGCGGAGGCGCGTCGTGGCGCCATCCGGGATGGGACATCGATCCCAACCAGTCGGTCGCGCTGGTGAGTTGGAACGACGCGCGCGCCTACATCGACTGGCTCAATTCTCGCGGCGACGGTCTTTTTCGCCTGCCTACCGAGGCGCAATGGGAGTATGCCTGCCGCGCCGGCGGAATCGGTCTGTTCTGTTACGGCGACGAAGTTTCAAAACTGGGCGAATACGCCCGCTATCGAGCCAATGCGCTGGCGCTAGGCGAGGCGTATCCAGCCCTGGTCGGTACGAAGAAACCCAATGCCTGGGGCCTCTACGATATGCACGGCAACGTAAGCGAGTGGTGCCAGGACTGGTACGACGAGGGATACTATGCCTACGCGCCCGCAGCCAATCCTCAAGGTCCTGAGAACGGCACGTACCGATCGCTCCGCGGCGGGAGTTGGTATAGTTTCCCTCAGTTCTTCCGCTCTGCGAGTCGAACACGCGGCATCCCCAGTTATCGCTACTTCGTGCTGGGTTTCCGCATCTGCCGGGACGAGTAGACTATACAGGACAGGGCAGGTTGAAACGCACGTGGGCGCCTTTGCCAACGGTATGGGGGCGCCACAGAAGAGGAGGAGCGAGGCTATGATTGGGAAAACGGCGGCTTATGTGTTTCTTTCGTTTGTGCTGGTTGCGGTCGGGCAGCCTGCGGGGTACGCGCAGTCCGGATCGTCCGACCTTGCCACACACTTGATCGAGAAGTCGGGTGTGTCAGGCGGTATATGCGCGGTCCTGGGCTGTGGCGAGTGTGATGTCGCGCTCGAGGTGGCCGGTTCGGGCCGTTTCCTCGTGCATGCGCTGGACCCGCGCGCCTCTGTGATTGACGCGGCCCGTCAGGCGGCCGATGCCGCCGGTCTGGACATCCGGCGCATCGTCTTCGAGAAGGATTCCCTGAGACATCTACCTCACGTGGACAAGCTCGTCGACCTTGTAATTGCAGCGGAACTCACGCAGCACACGTTGGCGACGTTATCCGGGACGGAGGTACTCCGCGTTTTGCGTCCAGGTGGGAAAGCGATTCTCGGGTGTCGTATAAATCGCGACGGCTCGGGCGCCGCCTTATCCATCTCACAACTGAGGCTGTGGCTTGAGGCCGCCAATATCAAGGATGCAGAGGTTGGGAAGGATCGCTTGGGCGTCTGGGCCGTGATATCGAAGCCGCCTCTGGAAGGCGTTGATGACTGGAGCCATTGGGAACACGGTCCTGACAACAATCCCGTTTCCACGGACACCGTCATTACAGCTCCTTACATGACCCAGTGGCTGGCGAAACCGTATTACATCGCCATGCCGGCGATTACCACGGTGGCGGCGGGTCGCATCTTCACCGCGATGGGACACATTGCACATCACCGGCGCGAGGAAGCCTGGCTGAACACGGTGCTTGCCCGCAACGGGTACAACGGCACCGAACTGTGGAGGCGCAAACTGCCCGATGGTTACCTCGTGCACCGATCGGCGTTCATCGCCACCGACGATACGTTCTATATGATCGAGCCCGATGGCACCGGGTGTCTGTTGCTCGATCCGGAGAGCGGTGCGGAGAAGGCCCGGGTCCGCATCCCGGATGTCCCCGGCCAGTGGAAATGGATCGCCTTGGAAGACGGCATCCTATTTGCCCTTATCGGTCGGGAGAAGGACCCGGCGGAGACCACCGTCGTCCGCAGCGAGTTCCCCGCCTGGAGTTGGGGTGAGCTCAGCCGTGGATATTATCTGGAGCGTGTTCCGTGGGGGTTCGGCACTACGGTGGCCGCTTACGGTCTCGAGGAACAGAAGCTGCTGTGGGCGCACAAGGAAGACGCGCCCGTGGATTCCCGCGCCATGGCCGTTGGGGAGAAACAGGTGTTTTTCTACAGCCCTGACTCGCGGGTCGGATGCCTCGATAAGCGTTCGGGCGCGCTGCTATGGGTGAATGATGATCCCCAGGTGAGGGCACTCATTGAGGAAGGTGGGCGTGGCTTAGGCTCGACGCCCGGCTTCCGGTCTACGTGCTTCTGCCTCTACATGCCCGAAGTACTGTCCTTCGCAGCCCAAACCCGCCAGAACGTCGTGGCACTGTCCACCGAAGACGGGCACTACCTGTGGCACCGGCACAAGACCACCAACAACCCCAATATGGTGTACGCGGATGGCCACTTGCTGGTCGGGATCGGTCTCGATGGGAGCACACTCGTGCTCGACCCGCTTACTGGGGAAACGATCGAGGACCTGGGGTTCAAGAAACGGTCCTGTGCACGCCTCACCGCCACGCCCGATTCTTTTTTCTGCCGCGGGTGGCCGGAGGGTCTTACGCGGTATAACCGCATCGAGAAGAAGGTCTTGTTCAACGGCGCCATACGCCCCTCATGCAATGACGGCGTTATAGGCGCAAACGGGCTGCTCTACATGGGGCCATGGTTGTGCGACTGCAACCTGTCGCTCATGGGCACGATTACGTTATGTTCGGCGCAGGACCCCACCTCCAAGCTCGGCCCGGCCGCAGGGGCGCGGCTCGAGTTGGCGTACGAAAGCCCCTCGCGCGTGGCCAGGCTTGATGCCTCCCCGCGTGATTGGGCGACGTATCGCGGAAGCAACGAGCGAAGCGCCTCTTCTGCGGTGGACATATCGCCTCAACTGGACAGCGTTTGGCGCTATCAGCCCGGCGAGCCGTACCAGCCGACCGCGCCGACGGCGGCGGGCGGCCTCGTCTTCCTGTGCGGCGACGACGGCAAGGTCCGGGCCATCGATGCGGCCACGGGCACGCTCGAGTGGTGCTTTGCCGCCGCGGGACCCATCATGCAGCCGGCCACGCTCTGGAACGGCCGCGCGTACGTCGGGTCCGGCGACGGCTATGTGTACGCGCTCGAGGCAGCCACGGGGCGGCTGTTGTGGCGTTTCCGCGTCGCGCCGGTCGAGCGACGCATCATGCTGTACGGATCGCTCTGCTCGACTTGGCCGGTCAATAGCGGCGTTCTGGTCGAGGATGGCGTGGCCTACGCAGCAGCGGGACTCATCGACTACGATGGCACATATGTGTGCGCCCTTGACGCGGTTACCGGCGAGGTCATATGGGAGAACAGCACCTCAGGGCATTTGGACGAGGAACTGCGCAAAGGCGTCTCTGCACATGGCAGTCTCACCATCGCCGATGGGCGGCTCTGGATGCCCGGCGGCAACGTCATTTCCCCCGCCACTTATGACCTGAAGACGGGCGCCTATCGCGGCGGGTCCCCGGGCGACGGCTCGCCGCGGGCCAATCGAGGCGAAGAAATCGGCGTGTTCAAGGACCGGTACGTGGTGCTTGGCGGTAGGCTTCGCTATTCGGCCGCGAAGAATGTGGTCAATCCCGGCAGCTTTGTGGGTATTGAAGTGGCGTCACGCGCGCGAACGCCCCGTTCGGTAGCCCTATGCGGGGGCAAGACCGTTCCCGCTTGGGACGCCGACGGATTCGTGTTTGTGAACGGACGGAATACGCGCCCGGCGTACTGCTCGGCCGAGGCCGTGGAGAAACACCTGAGCATGCGGCGTGCGAGCCGGGGTCCCAGGCCAATGTGGGCGGCGAAGGCCTTCGACAACCGGGACGTAGTGTCGCTGGCGCTCACGCCCCGCACCGTGCTGGCCGTCTGCGAATTGCAGGTGCACCGCACGTTGGCGTCCCGTTGGACGCTCTGTACGCTGGACCGTGAGAACGGGTCCCGGAAGTGGGAGCAGGACCTGTATGCCCCCGCCTTGTCCGGCGGGTTGCTCGTTGACCGAGATGGCCGGGTCATCGTAGTCCTTCAAGACGGCGGCGTGGCGTGTTTCGGCGGAGTCGGCGCCCTTGAAGCCCGTATTGCAGGGTTCGCCGAGACGGCAAAAGCAGGCGGCGATGATAGGGGAAAGGCCATCCGGGCGCTCGAGGCGATGTTACGCACCGTGCGCGGCTCGGAGACGCGCGGGTTGCTAATGAAGCGGCTCGAGGAGTTGGATGTGAAGGTAGGGCACGCGGGCAAAAAGGCCGGCTGTGTCTCGAAATGGATGCTCCTTGGGCCTGTACCATGGGACGACAGCGACAACCCCATGGATACGGTGTTCGTGGGCGAACCGGCCGTGGACGTGGCCAAGGGCTGCACGATCGGCGGCACGCGGCTGGAATGGAGCGAATACATTACCCTCGACCACGACGGGATGGTGGACCTGGCCATGACCTTCGGCCCTCATGAGTGGGTCGCGGTTTACGCTTACGGGGAAGTCGACCTGCCCAAAGCCCATGACCTGCTGCTCAAGATCGGCAGCAATGACGGCTTCAAGTGCTGGTTCAACGGCAAAGAGGTGGGCCGCTTCGACGGAGGTAGGCAATACGCGCCGGATCAGGATGCGCTCGACGTGAAAGGCGTCAAAGGGACGAATACGATCCTACTCAAGATTTCCCAGATGGGCGGCGGGTGGGCCTTTAGCGTACGCCTGACCGACCCGGACAACAACCCCATCGATCTCACCCGCAGTGCCCAATAGCGCCGTGCCAGTGCGGGGGCGTGCCCACGAGATTCCGGAGGGAACGGATAACCTATCGAAAACATCTCCCCATCTGCCAAATATCCCCACATCTCCCATGTCAGGGTCGGTTCATGGGCCACTATCCCACGCACTGCACAGACTATCGTTTCCTTCGCGTGTAGTAGACCGCCGCGCCGCCTATGCCGAGACAGAGGATGGCAAGGCCCACTGCGCTCGCGGCGGGAAGGTGTGTGGTCCCGTCGGTCGGATCGAGCCCGAGGGCCCAGCCACCGAATTCCGCCGAATCCGGGACGCCGTCCAAATCCGTATCGCTCGTTTCATCAGCCGTTGTGAGATTGCCGAAAAAGCTGATTTCCCATTCATCGCCTAACCCGTCCGCGTCGGAGTCCGTCGCCCCGAGGGGATTAGCCGGGAAAGCGTCCTCGTCGTCCACCACGCCGTCTCCATCCGTGTCGTGCGGCCCCAAAGAGATGACCAGGTCCACCTCCGTGCCCGGCGATACCGACGCCCCCCCCGCGGGGTCCTGGCTGATTACATGACCGGCAGCCACCGTGTCGCTGTATGCCTGTGTCACATCTCCCACCGTTAGAGTTGCCGATGTGATCGCCGATTCCGCGGCGGCCTGCGCCATGCCTACCACGTTCGGCACGGTCACCGGCGTAGCAGTGTAGTAAACGGTGAGATACCAGGCCGTCACGTTCTCGCCGGCAGTGCTGCTGCCCTGTGCCCAAAGCGTCCAGACCTGGTTCACCGGCCGGCCGTTAAACGCGTTGATCCCCGACACGGTGTGGTCAAAGGAGATCTCCTCGAGCCACTCGGGAACGTTATACGTTGTGTTCACCTGGTCACGCAACTGGAACGTGCACGAATCGGCGTAGGCAGCGGTCCCCACGACGTGAAGGGTGACCG
>CAYRLQ010000185.1:0-8704 GCA_964425145.1 uncultured Nitrospiraceae bacterium | reverse complement strand
TTGCTTGAATTACTTCTGCTATAATCGCCCGACTTTTGGGGTCCTGGCAAGGTAGCCTGCCCAGAAAGTGAAGAAGGAATCTCGGCCATGGCTATCAAGTATCATTGTCCGAAATGCGGGAAACGCTATGTTGAATGGGGAGCGGAGAAACTGGGTTTCCGCTGTCCGGATTGCCAGGATGAGGAATTGATCCGTGTCGGCGCCAGCCCGGACAAGCTCGGGCAAACCCCTTCGCTCCGGCGCCGGGCTCAAGGTGCACCGTCCGTGGGGTCACACAAACAAGGGGGCGCGATTGCGGGTCTGGCGCAAGCCGACGAGGTAGTCAAACCGTTGGATAGCGCGAGGATGCCCATCGCTGCCGATGACCTCGATGTCGCGGAGATAGGTGGCGAGGAAGCCGTCGAAAAGCCGGATGAACTCGACTTTAACGAGGGGTCAAACACGCTTGGTGAGACGGCGCTCGAGCCTTCGAACGACGACCTGCAGACGTTGTCGGACTGAATCCAGTCCAACGTAAATAAGGCTGCAATTTGTTGGGCATGGGTTCAGTTGGCTGACACGGGCGCCCCGGCCGTGCAAATGCGCGCGCCAGAGCCCAAAACGAGGGAGACGGACGGGATGGATATGGACCTCAAGAATAATTTCCTAGAGCGGTGGGAGAAGTACTTTCACGGCGCGGAACTGCCCATTACGTTTTACTACACGTCCGATGAGGGCCGCGGCCAGACCGTCGCGCCCCCGGCCAATGGCCACCGATGCATGGTCAGTCTGCTGGAGATGGCCCGGAAGGGGCGTGCGATCTGCTTGGACGCCGAGGCGGTGGCGTGTCCAGGGGGCAAACGGTATTGCGGCTTTAGCGAAACGGTCATGCCTGACTTCGAATACTTCCTGTCGTGCGGCATTTCCGGCAAACTCGAGGGCGAGCGATACAAGAAGTCGCCCGAGACAGTTCGCGAGGCCATGAAACAGCTCCCGACATTTCGCGCACCGTCGCCGTACATCGTGTTCAAGCGCTGGGACATGCTCGATGAAACCGACAACCCCGCCGTGGCGATCTTTTTCGCCCCACCCGATGTCTTATCCGGGCTGTTTACACTCGCCGGGTTCGACGAGACCGACCCGAATGCCGTGATAGCACCGTTCGGCGCCGGCTGCGCCACCATCGTCCAATATCCCTACCTGGAGAGAGACACCGACCGGCCCCGCGCCGTCATTGGCATGTTCGATGTCTCCGCACGCCCCTCCGTGCCCCAAGACACACTCACCTTCGCCGTGCCCATGACCAAGTTCGCCTCCATGGTCGCCGACATGGACCAGAGCTTCCTCATCACCCGCTCCTGGGACCAGATCAAGCACCGCTTGCAGTAGCCTCCGGCTCCCCGCATTGCGAACTCAGCGAAACACGCCGTATGCGTGGCCCGTCCTCCCTGTCGAACGAGTATTCAGGAACCGGCGAGTCTCGATGGGTCTTCTGCTGTGATCTACGATGCCGGTCACCAGCTGTCCTTTCGACTCGACAACGGGGAGAAGGATGCCTGGCGGAGCCATAGCGCTTTGTGTTAAGCTCTCTGTACGGAGAGCACTCCCATATGAAAGTGGAGCCTTTGATGAGGAGGTCGAAGGAAAAGGACACATGAAGGCCCGTGATTCTGCGCTTGAGGAGAAGGTCAAGCAAGCTGTTAGCCTCTTTTGGCAAACGCGTCAGGCTCAGGCCACGAAGCAACAGTCGACCGGGAAAGCAGACCAAGGGTCTCGTTCTGCTGTAACTGGCGGCGCTCAGATGGACGGGTTCGTTGAGCTCCTGTGCGAGCTGATCAAGGGGACAGGAGTTGCAGGCGAGTACATCTTTACAAAGAAGCGCTTTCTCGAACTGCCTGGCTTCTTCCGGCCAACGAAGGAATGGGATCTGCTGGTTGTCGCGGAAACGCGCCTTCTCGCCGCAATCGAGCTCAAATCCCAGGTCGGTCCGTCTTTTGGGAACAACTTCAACAACCGCACGGAAGAGGCCATGGGGAGTGCTTTGGACCTGTGGACCGCTTTCCGTGAGAACGCCTTTGACCATGCGACTCGACCTTGGCTTGGCTACCTATTTCTCCTCGAAGACTGCCCTCAGTCGCGAAAACCTGTCAAAGTTCGAGAACCACACTTCGAGGTGTTCCCGGAGTTTCATGACGCGTCCTATGCCAAGCGCTACGAGCTTTTCTGCCGGAAACTCGTGCTCGAGCGCCACTACGAGGCATCGGCTCTACTGACCTCCAAAAAGGAACGCGGCTTACGCGGCGGATATCGCGAGCCAGCGGATGATCTTACCTTTCGGCATTTCGCGAGATCGCTCGTGGCGCACTTGGGAGTGTACACTTGATGACTCACGGTAGCGGTGAGAGCTCTTCTGAAGAAACCAAACATCAACTCGTTCTTGGCGATGCTCGAGACTTATCGTTCATCCCCGATGCCAGCGTCCATCTGGTGTTGACATCCCCCCCATATTGGTCTCTGAAGAAGTACGAGGATAACCCGAACCAGATGGGGAACATGGAGGACTACGAATATTTCTTAACAGAGTTGCAGAAGGTTTGGGAGCATGCTTACCGCATCCTGGTACCTGGTGGACGGTTGGTGTGTGTCGTCGGAGATGTCTGCCTATCTCGCAGAAGAAACAAGGGTAGACATGTCGTTGTTCCTCTCCACGCCGATATCTGCGTGATGTGCCGGAAGATCGGCTTCGACAATCTGAATCCCATAATCTGGCACAAAATTGCCAACGCGAGTTATGAAGTCAGCAGGGGATCCAAGTTCCTCGGCAAACCGTATGAGCCAAACGCTATCATCAAGAATGACATAGAGTTCATCTTGATGGAGCGCAAGCCAGGAGGCTACAGAAGGCCAACGCAGAAACAGCGCGAGATGAGCCGCATCAGCAAGAGCGACTTTGACAAGTGGTTCCGACAGTTCTGGAACATTTCCGGCGCCTCGACCAAGGAGCATCCCGCGCCTTTCCCGCTCGAACTGGCCCGCCGCGTGGTTCGCATGTTCTCGTTTGTCGGAGACAGTGTTGTCGATCCTTTCGTGGGAACCGGTACAACAATGCTCGCCGCCATGAAATGCGAACGCAATAGCATCGGCATCGAGATCGAGCCGAAGTACGCAAAGATGGCTGCTCGACGACTCATGTCTGAGAAGGACGACTTGTTCTCTACACGTCACATCGAGTACATCAGGGCCTACAGGGAAAACAACTCAGATGCCCTTTGCGTCAAAGAAGACGAGTCGCTCTACAGAGCTGCACGGAGAAAGAAACGAGTTGCCCCCAAACATAGGTGAGTCGCCAGCGTCATACATGGTCGAGAGCTGCCGGCTCTCCATGTTGTTGGAGTTTCGCCTGGGCAACGGGTACACACCCGTGGATCGCGCTTCACACACAACCAACTGGCTCTTGAGTTGCGACGCCGCACCGCCAACCGGTCGTGATCTTCAATCCCCCAAACAGGTTGAACCGTAACCACTGGATAAGCAAGACCGAAAAACGGGGACTGGCACAGGCGAGCTACGTGACGGCTTGCCAAGCGAACGTCACGCCCATAGCGAGACATGCCCAGACCCGCTTGTCGATGACGCGGCTCGTGCCTTACTGTACTTCCATCTCACGACATACGACACCGAACCATTTCTAAACCGTTGAGAGAAAGGGCAGACATCGTTGCCCTTCCTTCGCCAATGGACTATACTAACACGAAAGGGTGTCGTATAATCTTATGTTAAATGCCGGGAACGGGAATGAAGCCTACTACCTTCAATGTCTTGAACGTCATCGGAACCTGGTTGACGGGCGTCGGTACAGTTAGTGCGGTGGTCCTATCCCTTTACCTGGCCAGGCGTGACACCAGAATCCGCCTACGGGTCAACGCCGGCCACCGAGTCATCGTTAGGCCAGGAGCGGACGAGTTGCCTGACTACTGCTCCATCACTATCGTCAACCATGGGTTTCGGCGCGCCAGAGTTACCAATATCGGTTGGAAGTCAGGGTTCATTAAGAAGCGATACAGCATCCAGCAGATCGATGGCAACGTCTTTTCCAGTCCCCTACCCATTGAGCTAGATTACGGCCAGGAGGCCACCTATCTTATTCCTTTCAGGAATCAAGATGGCGCGCATCACTGGATTGATGAGTTTCCGAAGGCTGTCCTCCCTAAATGGCCTTTCTTGAACGTCTGGTCGCTAAAGCTCCGGGTGTTCACTTCGGTAGGGAAAACGTTCGAAGCGCGTCCGGAGAAAGGACTAAGAGATAGGGTGGTCGAATCCGCAAAGAGGCATTTAACAACCGCCTCCAGCCGACGGGGAGAGCCACGCGGCTGAGGCGTCGCGTTGCATGCTGGATAAGTATCTGACACGATTGCTACAATTGAGACATGGCTAAGCAGCTTGAATTCACTTGGGAGAAGCCACCAGGGTTATGGAGCGTGCAGGAGTTGTATGACGGTGCCAGCGACGATCTCCTGACTCGTATCGGTGAAGACTACCGTTTTGAACGCAAATCCGCGAGGATCCATGTCGCTGAGCTTTCAGAGTACTTCTCGATGTTCGCCAACAGGAAGCCCGACGGCGGTCTCATCGCCGTAGGCATAGAGAACGACGGCAATATTTCCGGGTGCAGCAGCATGGACCACCATAGACTCAACGCTCTTGAGAGAACCGGTGATACACACTGCCCCGACGCTAAATATGAGGTGCAACACCTCCCTGTATCGGGGCATAATGGAACACGTGACTTCATTCTCTTGTTTCGTGTGTTCTATCGGGAGGACAAGGTTGTCGAGACTGTGCGAGGTCGTGCCTTTGTGCGTCGCGGCGAGTCGAAAAGAAGACTTACTCCCGAAGAAATCCGAGAGTTGCAGCTGGATAAGGGGGAGGTCAGCTTGGAACTCGAGCCCTGTATAACCCTTGAGTACCCCGGAGACTATGACACTGCTCTGATCGAGCAGTTTGTGGACGAGTTCGTGCGAACTCGGGGTCTAGAGACGCCACAGACAAAGGAGGAGATCCTCGCGCTGCGTCATCTCGGAAAGGCGGAAGGCACTCTGTTTGTGCCTAACCTTGCTTGTGTCTTGCTCTTCGCCAAGGACCCGACGCCTGTCATTCCGGGGTGCAAGATGCGGTTCCTTCGTTTTGAAGGCGAACGCGAAGGGTCAGGGGAGGCGTTTAATCCTGTCAAGGACATCTGGCTTGAGGGGAACATTCCCAAACAAGTCGCAGCTGCCGAACATACGCTCAAGTCTCAGCTCCGAGACTTCAGTCGGCTTGGGCCTGACGGCAACTTCTACACCGCTCCTGAATACCCGCCACTTGCCTGGCACGAAGCGATCATCAACGCATGCGTGCATAGATCCTACGGTCTTCGCAACATGAACATCTTTGTGAAGATGTTTGCCGACAGACTGATGGTTGAAAGTCCTGGCGGATTCCCTGGACTTGTCACGCCCGAGAATATCTATGACATGCATCACCCGCGGAATCCCCACCTGATGGAGGCGATGTTTTATCTCAAGCTCGTCCGGTGCGCACACGAGGGAACCCGTCGTATCCGAGACGCAATGATCGAGTTAAGCCTGCCCGCTCCGGAGTTTGCGCAAAAGGAAGTCTCGCACGCCCTAGTCCAGGTCACGCTCCGCAACAACATAAAGCAGAGGAAAGTGTGGATAGACTCGGACGCGAGCGGCATCGTCGGTGAAGCATTATCGAAGATCCTGTCAGATGATGATCGACGCGTTATCAACTTTCTTGCGGAGAATGAAAGAGTCAATGTCAGCCAAGTTCAGCGCCTGACGGGACGTAGCTGGCCGTACTCAAAGCAGATTCTCGTACGCCTTCAGAAGATCGGGTTGGTGAAGGATCATCGCCGAGAGGACATTGATCGGGACCCACAAGCCTTCTACACACTCGAGCGCGCAGACGATGAAACCTAGCACGGACCATCCGGCGTGAGATACGGCGCAATGCCGGCCACAAAGGCTATCGCGCCGAACAAGCCCAACGCCGCTATGCTCAGCGCGGGGAACTATGCCGTCGCGCACCTAGATTTTCTCACGAACCGTTGCGTGAATATGTCAAAGAACACGTCCGGGAGGACGAATGGACACCGGAGCAGGTGGCAGGTCGGTTCTGGTCGGTGGCGGAAGCTCAAAGGCATCGCGCGGGTTCGTCTGGCCGGTGGCCAAGTGCGGAGGGCGGAGGTCCACTGGTACGAAGCCCACGGGATTGGTAGGAAGAAGATGAAGATCAAACGGTTCCTGAGTTGAGAGATGGTTAAAGCGGCAACAGAATCTCGGTTCGCGCTCTGCGTCAGGAATGAGGAATGCGAAGACTTGGAACTTCGCAAGATTTACCAAATCCTGCCTGACAAACGTGCGGCGCGCGAGGGCTACATCCGTGTGGTAGATGAGTCCGGAGAGGACTACCTATACCCGGAATGCTATTTTGTGTTTGTCAGGCTTCCACGCAAGGCGCAAGAGGCCGTGGCCGTAACGCCATGACCCGACCGCCCAACCAATGAATCTAGCACGACGTTGAAAAGGCCGCGCACCCTCTGGCCTTTTCAACGCGGCTCGTTCAGCACGTTCGGTGACAGGTTCGCGGAAGGCGACACGAATGGCGCGGTGGGTTGTTGACATGGCCGGTGGGGTGTGGCAGAATGGGCGGCGTTGAGACATATGGGCCGTCGTGACTGGCGACTAAACGTGGAATGAACCACGGGGAAACGGCGGCGCATGGGATGATGCCGATCGCCTGGGCGCTGAAAACAGACGCTCGGGCGTGTCTGTTTTTTGGGGCATTTCACGAATAGGAGGAACGCAATCATGGCCGAAAAGGACCTCAAACAGATGTATCGGGCGCGGAAGGAAGGGGATTTTCCCGCAACCATCGAGGTAATCGGGCGCCAGTATGTCAAGGTTGACGACCTGCGCTACGGGACGAATCCACACCAGCCCGCAGCCTTTTACCGGCCCGCGGACGGCCAAGGCCTGGTTCTGGGCGCACACGAGATACTCAAAACCGGCAATAGCGGCCTATCGCAGACCAATATCGAGGACATGCACCACGCCGTGGGCATCCTCAAGTACATGCAACGACCGGCCTGCGCCGTCATGAAGCATTGCAACCCCTCGGGGGCCGCCATCGAGACGGGCGGCATGTCACTGGTCGAGGTTTATCGGCGCGCGCGCGATGCCGACGCCCAGGCCGCGTTCGGCAGCGTGGTCGCGTTCAATACCACCGTGGATGCTGACACCGCCGAAGAGATCATGCAGACGATTGTCGAGGGGGTCGCCGCACCGGCGTTTTCGCCGGCGGCCCTCGAGACGTTCAACAACTTCGAGAAGTTCAAGCGGAACAAGCAAATCCGGATCGTCAAGCTGCCCGATTTATCAACGCTGCCGAAGTTTGTTGACGAAGGCACGGCTGTGCGGGAAATGAAGGTCTTCGACGACGGCAGCATCGTGCTGGCTGTGCCGTATCTATCGCGCGTGAGGAGTGTGGACGACTTGGTCCCGGCGTACAATGAGCACAAGACGAAAGGCCGCATCGAGATTGCGCGTAAACCGACGGCCCAGGAACTCGAGGACCTGCTGTTTGCGTGGTACGTCAACATCCACGTGCGGTCGAACGGGTGCGTGATCGCCAAGAACGGCCAGACCATCTGCGTCGGCACGGGCGAACAGGACCGCGTAGGCGCGGTGCAACAGGCCCTGGTCAAGGCCAAGGAGAAGTACAGGGGCACGGAGACGCTCGAGGGCGCCGCGATGTCGTCGGACGGCTTCTTCCCGTTCCGCGACGCCGTGGACGCGGCGACGGGGGCGGGTATCACGGCCATCGTACAGCCCGGCGGGAGCGTCAACGACTACGAGGCCATCGAGGCCTGCAACGAGGCCGGGGCCACCATGGTGTTCGCCATGGAGCGTTGCTTCTCGCACCACTAGGCGAGTTATCAGTGCCAGCAGTCAGTTTCTTGGAGTGCTGTCCCAGTTCTGCTCAGTTTTTGCGGGTCTTTTCGGATTTTTATTCGGATTCACCCTGTGCACGCTTACGCTTCGTTTTTGCTCATTCTTCATCCTCGGGCGGATACTGCGTCTCGTCTTCAGAATCCAGGGTTGGTGAAACAGGCCCCATCGCATCAAGCTCTTCGGCTACAACGTCTGGAAGGGGTTCCGGGGGCTGAATGATCTGGAATTCGGGGCCGAGGGATTCGAGCACGTAGAGCGAATACGCCCGGTCGAACACGTGCAAGGGCGCGGTCAGAGTCTGGAAAATCACGGGGAGAAACCCGACACAGCAGGTCATGCAACCGATAAACAAACTGATCGCCATGATAATGATCCAGTATCCGAAACGGATGATTAAGAATAGGAGCAATGGGAGGATATTTGCACGGGCGATTGCGGAGAATTCCCCCCAGGCTTGCAGACATCGCAGGTCAAATTGAAACATAAGCGGTGCGACGAGATTACGCAAGAAGGTGTGCACGAGCCAAAAGACCAAGCCGATGCACCCCGCGGCCAGCATCAGCGGCAGCAGGGCCAGCAGATAAGGTACCAGGCTTTCCTCACCACGCGCTGCCTGGGTCACCACTATTGCGGCGCCGGCGGCGAGTATGACCGCCCCGATTACAAAACCCGCCGCGACCAAAGCCAGCCGGAACAGGAACAGGGAATAC
>CAYRLQ010000184.1:0-8748 GCA_964425145.1 uncultured Nitrospiraceae bacterium | reverse complement strand
CTTTCGACCGTCATTCTGGCTGTTTATGGCGCTTACAGCGCCGCTTTCAAGTCGGCGCAGATCGGCCCTTCATTGCCATAGCTCAAACTCTTGTCGAACACCACCACCAATCGCGCATCACACGTTGCTTCGATCAGCTCTCGCTTCGGGAACGGACGATACACCCGCACGCCTACCACGCCTGCCCTGCAGCCTTCTCGGCGCAACGCGTCCACAGCCACCATCGCCTCACTGGCCAGGCTGCCTGCCGCCATCAGCAGGATTTCCGCGTCCTCAGCGCGATAGCTCCAGAGCATCCCGCCGCAAGCGCGCCCGAACGCCGCCTCATACTCCTTGTCCACGGCCGCGATGGTTTCGCATGCGCCCTCGAGCGCCTCCTCGAGCAGATAGCGCAGTTCCATGTACCCATGGCACAGCTCGCCCGCCTCGTTCTCGCGTGGATCGGCCAGGGTGACCTGGTTCAGGTTCTTGGGATTGGACGGCTCGAGGATCGTGTGCGGCCTGTACTTGGGCAAGAACCTATCGACTTCCTCCTGAGTCGGCACCTCAACCGGCATCACCGTATGCGACAAGATATACCCATCGTAACACACCATCACCGGCACATAGACCGATTCGGCGATCTTGAACCCCTGGACAACCGTATCGAATATTTCCTGGTTGTTCCGCGCGAAAATCTGGACCCAGCCCGCGTCGCGCTGCGACATCGAGTCTTGCTGATCGTTCAACACGTTCCAGGGCGCGGCCATGGCCCGGTTGACGCACCCCATCACGATCGGCAGCCGTGCACCCGCCGCCCAGTGAATCAGCTCGCACATGTACGCCAGGCCGTTGGCGCTGGTCGCCGTGAATGACCGCGCACCCATCGTCGACGCCCCAATGCACACCGACAAGGCACTGTGCTCGCTCTCGACGTTCACGTACTCCGCATCGAGCTCGCCCGCCTCGACGTAACGCGACAAGGTCTCCGTCACCTGCGACTGCGGCGTAATCGGGTACGCCGCCACCACCTGGACCCGGCACAGCTTCGCCGCCAGGGCCATGGCCTGGTTGCCCGTGATGATCGAGGTCTTCACCGACGCCTCCCCGTTGTCCTTCATCCCTCAGCTCCGACGCTCCCGCGCCCCGTCTCCGGAACCATACTGATGGCACCCGACGGGCACACCTCAGCGCATATGCCGCATCCCTTGCAATAATCCAGGTCGATCTCGATGGGGATACGCTTCGCGATCGCCACTTCCGGACAATACAACCAGCACCGAAGGCACATCACCTTGCCGGACTTCGCTGCAATGCACTTCGAGTGGTCCACAATCGGCCGCAGCGTCCGCCATTGGCCCGTCTTGCCGGCCTCGCCCACAGCGGGCGACGCCATTGCCGAGATGTGTTTGCACGCTCTAGTTCCCACGTCACAACCCCTACTTCCATGACTTCCGTGCTCGTGCACGTCCTCGTTTTTCGTATTTCGAGCACGAGCACGAAGCACCGAGCACTAAGCACGTGGCACCCTTAAGCCAGCACTCGAGTGTGCCACGTATCCTTGATTACAGCTTCGTTCGCTCATACGTGAGCCGCGCCGCCTCAAAGTTCTTATCGGCGACTGCCGTCGGAAAGTTCGCCGCAAGCGTTTCACGAATGTGCTCGAGCTGTACCAGGCCCGTCGCCCGCGCCAGGGCGCCCAGCATCGCCGTGTTGACCATCACCGACCCGGCCACAACCAGCTCGACCTCACGCGCTACAGCCGTCGCATCGGCCGTGGCGATCGAGAATGAACCTCTCACCCCGAGCGAGCCCGGCTCACGGGGGCTATTCACCACAAGCCGGCCCCCTTCTCTTAAACCCGCCGTGGCATCCGCACACTCGAGCAGGGTCTCATCCAGCACGACTACCACGTCCGGGTGTTCGACCTGGGAGAAGATGCGCAGCGGCTCAGGCGACAGCCGGCTCGAAGCGGTCACCGGCGCGCCCCGCCGTTCCGCCCCAAACGAAGGCGACGAGCTCACGCCTCGGAACCCGCTGCGGTACGCCGCTTGCGCCAGGTACTGCGCCGACGTGATCGCCCCTTGCCCCCCGCGTCCATGCCACCGGATTTCACAAATCTCATCGGCAGAATCGGAGGAAAAGAAACTCATGCAGAACGCCGCCTCACCACCGGCGTCTCAAGGATGCCTGCCCGCCCGTCGGATTCCGCGAAGGTCTGCCCCAAAAGAATAATGCCTTTCGCCAGTTGGCCGCAGCGATCCGGACCTCGAATCGACCTGAAACAGTTTACGCAACGGTGATTATAGCACTGTGCTCCACAACTTCCAATTGTGTCCTGCCCGAAGTGCTGCACAACGAGAATAAGTGCGCAATTCCTCCGGCCTGCGGTGAGCAAGCTTGCTTGCCCTATGGAGTGCGGCGGCACGACGCCGCTTTCTTAAGCGCAGAGGCCGGTAAGTCGGGACGGCGAAAGCGGCGTCGTGCCGCCGCACTCCAAAGGTTCCGCTTCCACGTTGGCTGGTGTACGTATGTGTGCTGAGCGGCGTGTGACGCCTCAGCCCTTGTGAAAAGGTGTGACACAGGCGAGGGCGCCTGTGTCACACCGAGATGGGATTGTTTCACGTGCTCTCAGCCCTCGAAGGTCGGGGCGCGCTTCTTGTTGCTGGCAACAAATAGCGCCATCGCAACAAACGCAACCAACAGCATGTCCCCGGCATGCCCTGCCGGCCCGCGTGAAGAGGGCGGTGTAAGCGTAGCGCCGAAACACCCGGGCCCTTCACCTTCGCCCTCACCTTCACCTTCGCCCTCACCTTCACCTTCACCTTCGCCCTCACCTTCACCTTCGCCCTCGCCTTCACCCTCACCCTCGCCTTCACCTTCGCCTTCGCCTTCACCCTCGCCCTCGCCCTCGCCCTCACCCTCGCCCTCACCTTCGCCCTCGCCCTCACCTTCGCCCTCGCCCTCACCTTCGCCCTCGCCTTCGGCTGCGGGCTCCTTGATTGTGGCTTTACCAGGAGCGTCGTGGCGTGGTGTCTGGCCATACGTGTCATTGGACTCGAACGAGCTCAACTTCACCGCAATGGGTTCGCCGGCGGGAGCCTCCGGGCCGATCTGGAAGGTCAACGTAACGAGTGTCACGGCGGCTTTGGTGCCGAGTGAGGACGGGTTACCCGCTGCGATTGTAACGCAGCCATGAGTGCCTTGAGTAACCTCGTTATTCGCCGACATCGTGTAGTCCGCCAATGCACTACCAAGCTGGCAGTCCTGATACGTCAACCCTTCAGGCCCGGCGAGATAGGCGACCACCATGCTGAACCCGGCAAGCGGAGCCGCACCTTCTATCGTGACGTCAACCGTGACGGTATCGCCAGGGTTGCCGCTGACCTCGCCAATGCTGACTGTGGGCGCATCGCCCGCTTTCGTGAAGGCGGCGTACGAAACGGCCTTCCACTCCGCTACACTCTTGGTGCCAGCACCCGGGGGATTTATAGGCTCTCCCTCAAGCCATCTTTGAAGCAGCACGGCGTCCGCGCTATCAATTCTGGTATCCAGGTTGATGTCGCCCGCCCACGCAGAGCACTCGTTGTGGGGGACCAATCCCACTTTGAGATCGTAGATCATCTGGGTGTCATCGTAGCCTATCTCACGGTCCATATTGACGTCGCCGTGAATGCAGAGGTCGCCTTGGGTGCAGAGGACACCATCCTCCAGGTCGACATCCAGCGGCGTTGCGGTCATCGCTCCCTCCACGTCGTACAACCGCACGCCTTCAACTTCCAGGGTATCCTCAACCAGGTGCAGGTCGCCACAGCCCGTCTCAAACCTGTTTTTCACGTACACGTCAAACAACGTGCCCGAGCCGTACAAGGACCGCTCTTGAGCGCCCGCCGCACTTATCCGCAAATCACCGGGCTGCCCATCAGGAAGGATGGTTGTGCCCGCGTTGTGCTGGAAGGCCATCCCTGCAGTAATACCTGTCGTTCTTACCACAATGTCGTCCCGGGTCTCGACGTTAACCAGGTAGTCGGGAAGCTCGGCCACGATATCAATGCCGGCGGCGGACACTTCGTACGCGCACCTGGACGACACCGGTATCCGGATCCACGTGTGATCCTCGAGGTCTTCCGGAGTGATATTCCACAGATACAAGCCCGCGACTTCGTCGTCAACGTAGATCTCGGGAAAGAAGACCGTCAAGTATTCAGCCTTAACCGCCGGCTCGGACGGTTCAGACAGTCTACTGAGCCGGTCCGCGCCGCTCAGCGCTTGAATCTGGTAGACGTAATACTTGCCCTTTTCAACTGCTTCATCTTGATATTCATTCTCCGTGCCGGTGATCAAACCAGTGAGCCTTACTGCGGCCCCGACGAGGTTCCCCTGCTCATCGGTTCCCTCTGCGGGCTCGACGGGCGTCCCGTCCTCATAGGTTTCGGTGCGCCAGACATAGTAGCCTTTCAAGTTGAATTCTGGGTTCGCGCCCCATTCCACGTAGACGCTCTTCGGCCCGCTGAAAGCAATGGGCCGCGCAGGCTTGGTCACACCAAGCGGTACCAGGCAGATATCGGCATGGGTTGTGTCGCCTACGTTCCTCAGCACACCCGGGATATACTCGAGCTTGGTAAACGTTACCAAGTAAAGCTGCGTGTCTGGCAGATGGGGACACAAATACCATCCACTTTCATTCGTATAGGTCGTACAAATCTGCTTGAACTCCGCAGCTACCACTACAAAGACCCCATGTATAGTGTCTCCGGTGAGGCAGTTTGTGACAACCCCGCTTATCTCATATTCCGCCTTGGCTGCGGCAGTCAGGCTAAGAGACTGTCCAACCATCGTGTCGAGGACCGCTGCATCCGCAACCGCGCCCACGCTTATCAGCCCTACCGTAGCCAGCACGAGCGCTTTCCCACGCATTCCCACGTTAATGCACTTTTTGTTTTCCATTCTTTTGTCTCCTTTCTTAGACCCCCAAGGCCCTTGACAAGCCAGGGCCAATGTGCATGCAATACCCTTTCCTGTCTTTCTCATCGTTCCTGCCTTCCCTTCTATGCTGTTCTCACCATGTTCCCACACACGCCCTTGCGGGCAACACACCTTACCACTCCAAAGCCCACGGGGCGACACCACGTCCCATAGGGTTACACTAAAGACTCAGTGGGTGCCACGCTCAAACTCTGTTTGAGCGTGCTTTGAGGCCCGGGCTTTCTTATGCCGGAACACGGACAAACGAGTTTGTCCGTGGCACCCGAATGTGTATCCTTTATTCTGTTGAGCTATTTATAGGTATACTTGGGCTTAGCCGTGGCATCCTTCGGGGGCTTCGCGCCAATTAAAAACACTAGAGACCGCCCGGAATAAGTGATTTTCATCCCCGAAATCCCAAGTTTTCCGAAAACACCGACCCGCTTTAGCCCAATTTCGCCCCTTAACGAGTATCACGCGCAGTAGTAATACCGCAATTACGCTATTAGTGCAACAGCCTAAGTCCCCGACCCACACTGTCCTGCCCTGCCGGCTTGTTCCTGGCATACAAAAGCGTCAGCATTACGAACGCCAGCACGATAAGGTCGCCCATAGAACCACCTAATGTGCTGCCGGGACTCGCCGAAGCCAGCGGCGCGCCGGCAGGCCCGCAACAGGGGGCTTTCACGAAGACCGCTGTCACGGTCTTGTCCGCGTCTATGGTAAGGGTAGCCAGGCTCGTCGAGCCCGACAGATCGCCTTCCCAGTGGTCAAACTGCCACTCCAAGCTGTTGGGCGTCGCCGACAGATTGACCACAGTACCCGCAGCATACGGACCGGTGCTCGGATAGATAGACACGCTGCCGCCATCCGGAGGCGACACCTCTACAGTCAGGGCAAACAGCTCGACGAAGACCGCTGTCACGGTCTTGTCCGCGTCCACGATAAGGGTGGCCGGGCTCGTCGAGCCCGACAGAGCGCCTTCCCAGTGGTCAAAGCGCCAGCCCTCGGCGGCGGCCGCCGTGAAGGTGACCTCGGCGCCTGCGCCACGCTTATGCGTGCCGGCCCCTGGGGTGACCGAACCATTGCCCTGAACCTTCACAGTAAGCGTATAGGTGCGCCCTCCTTGGGTCACGTGCACTGTGCCCGGGCTCTCCTTTGCACCGCCCGCTGTGACCTGCACCGCGCCGGTTCGCTCATCGGCCGAGGCATTCTCGCCGTAGGCCACCGTAATGGTCCCCTCGTTGATTCCGCTTTGGCCGGACTCGATCGTGAGCCAATCCGCGTCCTCGGACACATCGGCAAACCAGGCCATCCTGCCCACACCGTCGTTCGTCACCTCAAAGCTCGCGCTCCCGCTATCCGATTCGACTTCCTGCTCCGCGGGCGTCACGCCAAGCACCGACTGGTCTTCCACAGCCAGCTTTCCGTCGATCTTGGCAATCGTGATGTACCAGCCGAAGTCCTCGCCGTACTGCCCTTTCACCGTCACATCGCGCAGCGCAACAGGCAGCGCAGTTCCCACGGGCACCGTCTCTGCCACGGCAAACGTCAGCTCGAGCACCGCCCCGCCGCCCGCAGGCAACCCCTCCGGGTTGCACATGCTCACTTGTACATCACCGTCCTCTTCGTCGTTCAGTTCCCACAGAAACGCCCCGGTCACCGCGCCCGGCTGCACATCAACCAGGTCTACCACGGTCTTGTCCGGCGTATAACTGATCTTCAGGTCGAGTCCGCTCAGGGCCTCCGCATCGCTGATGCACACAGGCAACGTCACCGTTTCCCCAGGCGCGACCTCCTCGGAGGCCACTTCGACTGTTTTGCCTTCGCCATCCTTGAGCAGCCATTTCAGCGGCATCTCCTCGGGTCTCAGCTCCTTCTGGCCGCTTTCCGGCGGATTGATCGGCATGTGTGCGGACCAACGTTGAATCATCAGCGCGTCCGCGCTGTCGATGATCCCGTCCCCGTTCATGTCCGCGGCGATCTGCTGGCACTCGTTCGGCTCGAGCAAGTCGGCCCCTATCTTCAACGCCAGGATTGCGTCCTCACCGTCCACTCGGCCATCGCTGTTGACGTCACCGATGTTGCACTGCGCGCTTACACACAACCGCCCCGTGTCCGTGGCGTCGCTCTCGAGCAACTGCGCGTCCATATCGTAAAATCTCACCGCACCGAACTGTACCGGCGAGCATTGGTCCGGCTCCGTATCTTCCCGGAGCGTGAAATACACGTCGAAGAGGTGTCCCTCGCCACGTAGCGGGCTGCCCGGCGTCAGGCACTGGATGTTTACCAGGCCCGCCTCCGGTGCGGAATGGACCATATCCATATGCTCCGTAATCGCGCTCCATTCCACCCGAACCGAGCCCTCGTCCACGTAGTTGACGAGCTCCGGATCATACTCCAGTGAAATGGCCATATCCTGCGGGCTAATGCCCCCCGCGTTCTTCACATTAATCGGGACCCGGACTTCCTCGCCCCCTTCCCCTTGGACATCCGGCAACCACACGGTGATCACATTGGTCTGGACCCGGACCGCCTCCGAGGGCGGCCCCTCGTTCCCGTCCGCATCCATCGCCGTCACGTGATACGTGTATTCGGCCTCGCTCACAGCCCTATCGCAGTGCGCCGTCGCTGCAATCGGCTCCACCTGAACGCGTTCGAAGCCTTCGCCGCTCGCCGCGCGATACACGTGGTAGCCCGCCAGGTCCGGTTCACGGTTGGCGTCCCACCGCACCAGCACCTCCCCGGCGCCGGCCACCGCCTCGACGCCTGTCGGCGCGAGGGGCGCTATCGGCACGAGCGCCACGTTCAATGCGAGCGGTGCATACACCCCCACAATCACCCTCGGGTCGTAACGCGCTTCGCTGAACCGCAGCGTTAGCGGCTGGGCCGCATCAGGAGTATAGACCGCATACGCCCCCGTGGCGGATGTGCTGCCACTGTCCAGCAAGGCGCGCGCCGCGACGTCCAGCAGTTTAACCTGCACACCCGCAACAGGCTCATTCGTCCAAACGTCCCGCACCACGCCCGTGACCGCGGCTTCCCCTTCTCCCTCACCTTCCCCCTCGCCCTCCGCTCCACACCCACCGTCGTACCACACGTATACGTCCCGGTCCTTCAACATCGGAATGTGGTTACACAAGGCGTACTGGCTCAGCGGGTTGGCCCTCAGGTCGACCCAGTCGCCGCTGTCTATCCCCGTGTTGTAGACCACCGCGCTGATATCGCTGATCTCATTCTCGTCCAGGTACAATTTCTTCAGTCCTATGCACTTCTCAAGCCCGAACAGGTCGAGGATGCCCCGGCCCGACGCATCCAAAGAGACCATCCCGGCCACCTCGGACTCGTAGATATCGCCCTCCGGCACCCCCAGCGCGTCCCGCACCGCCGCTTCCAAGTTAGGATCGGCGAAGTGCACCACTTCATCCACCTGGAAGAAAAAGGCCGTCACGGTCTTGTCGCTGTCCATCGTCACCACCGTTTCGGCGGCATCCGCGTCAGCCACATCGCCTTCCCACCGGTCAAACGCCCACCCCGTGGCAGCCGTGGCAACAATGGGGACCTCGCTGCCTTGCTGGTGGATGTACGTGCCCGGCGCCGGCTCGACCGTGCCGTTGCCCTCGACCGCCACCGTCAGCGTGTGCATGATCGCCACGAACACCGCCGTCACGTCCTTGTCCGCGTCCATCGTGACCGTCGCCGGGGTGGCCGAGCCGGTAAGATCGCCTTCCCACCGGTCGAACCGCCACCCGGCGTCCGCCGTAGCCGTAACGGCGACCTCGCTGCCCTCCCCGTAGGTGTGCT
>CAYRLQ010000183.1:0-8778 GCA_964425145.1 uncultured Nitrospiraceae bacterium | reverse complement strand
GACGCGACACCGGCTGAGGCGGATACTTCTGGTCGAACCGCACCTCATACGCCCGCAACTGCGCGTGCACTTCCTCCAGCGTCAACTGCGACAGCGTCTTCCGCATAACCGCTTCATCAAACGCGCTCCCATCCAGCTCCCGGCCCAGACCGCAAAGCCGTTCGATAGCGCGTCGCCGCGCTGTCACGCCATCTGCGATCAGCGACCCGGCGTCCGCCGCTTCCACCCCATACGCCTCCAGCGCAACGAGGATCGCCCGCACCTCATGGGCCGGCAAACCCGGTTCACGCCGCACACGAACCTGCCGCAGCACCCCGGCCTGACCCTCCAGCACCAACACGCCGCCGTCCGCGCTCCGCTCCAACCACGCATACACACCACCATCCTCACGCACGGTGTCCCCATCGTGGTCAAGCCAATGCAACGGATGCGGCGCCTTCTCCGTGGCCCAGCACCCGGCCTCCAACGCCACGCCATCGATCCGCCACCCCAGGAGATAGCCATCCTGTTCCAGACGCAAATCCAGGTGCGGCCCATCTCCATCGCAGTGCCGCTGCAACACAAACCGGCCCTCCCAATTCGCCGGCCTATCCGGCGGCGCCTCCGTTCTTTCCTCAAGTGTTATCTTCCAGAACATGATTTCTCCCCTTGGACCACATTCCCAATTTCCCACTTCGCACTACGAACGCATCACCTGCTGCACAAGCGTCATCACCACCCCGACCAGGTTCGCCACCAACAGCAGCACCCCGCGCGCCAGAGTCGATTCCAAACGCTGCACACGCTCCTTCAACTCCTTCAGGTCCTCTCGCAGATTGTCAAACTGCATCGAATACATCTTCTCGTACCGGCAGACCTCACAATCATCCTTCATGGTGTTACCCCTTCGTCTGCGCTCCGCAGCTCCCCGATACGTGCCGTGACCGCCTGCACCAGCGCATCGTCCTCCGCAAAACCCAGACGCTGCAAATCGAGCTTCACCACCTCCAGCCTCTCCACCTTCTCCGCTGCACTCGGCTCCGGAAACAGCGCCGCCTCCAGCGCATCAGCCTGCTCCTGTGTGAGAATCGCCTCCAAGTGCGCGATCACCTCCCGCGGCCGATGGTCCATGGCGGCGGCCACGCGATCGGGATCGGTGAAAGCAACCGTCTCTTGCGCAATTGACACGCATACGATGCACGGTACGGCAAGAAAAAGCGCCAACCCCAAAAACTGCAACCCATGATCTCTCATATCACTCTCCTTAATCTTCAGTGAAACGCCGCCCAGGTAGCGGGAGTGCCGCTGGCAGTACATCCGTAAAACTTTCTGTCGTTCGTGTTAAAAACAACTTCGCCAATAGTGCCGTCCGTAGAGTTCATCCCGGCGTCATTCACCTGGCGTGGGAAAAAACGACCTGTGCAGCTTATTGTGTCCGTTGATACATCCCCCAGTGTGACATCTCCATCAACTTCCAGCGTGCCCGAAGCGACTTCAAGCTCTACATTCGTGTCGGCACTTGAATCGCCACCTGGATAGATGTAGTAACCCCTGATCTCTTCCGGCGCCGTATGTGTGGTATCCCAACTCGTACTGTAGTAACTGCCGAAAGAGTGGTTTGCCCCGGATGCATCGCGATAGCTCAATTTCCAACTGACACCGCCGTTGTTGGTCAAGATTACGGAAATAGAACTCTTTGCGCCCGTCAGCACATGAAACGGAACCGTGGCCGTCGGCGTATATTGATTCCTAGCCCCTGTCCCTGAATTGCTCTCCGTATAGCCAACTTTCGCATACGGCCCGAGTGATGAAACATCCGTCGACGTAAAATCCCCTTTCAGTGTCAAATCGTAGAACGTACCTGTATTTGATATGAGTGTATCTTCAATCACGGCCCCACCATCGTGCACATTTACATCACCGTTGATGCTCAGCTCCCCGCTCGCAAGGCCGAGCAGGTCCGTGTCGCCCGTGATGCCGATGTCCCCGCCGTTTACGAGCAGGTCCTTCGCGATAGATACGCCAGTGGAATTCAGCAGTATCCTGTCGGATGCGCTGTAATTCAGATACAACCCTACCGTCTCACCTGAGGGCGCGTTTACACTGGTGCTACCGTCACTATCCTGGCGAAACCCAGCCCCCGTTAAAGTCATATGATCTTCATGCGCAAAACACGCCATATCCGTGGTCGTGCCCTCATACCCAATTCTCGCGCGCCCGAACTGATGCACACCGTCCACACCGGCACTGGCTGTCACGGTCCCGTTTACAGTCAGCGCCCCGCTATCCAACTCGAGCAGGTCCCCATCCGCCGCCGGCCCAACCTGCGGCGCCAGCACGCCGCTGGCCGCCCACACATGGGCGTCCGTCTCAATCTCACCATCGCTCGAAAGCTCCGCGCCCCCATCCGCGTCACCGCACCCACCGCCGATGGCGAGATTCTCGATATAGCGCGGGTTACTACCGATAGCCGTCACGGCCAGGCCGGCCACGACGATAACCACGATTGTCAGTGATTTCTGTTTCTGATTCACGGCCTTTTCACCCTTCATACTTGCTGCTCGCTTCACTCCGGAGCCCAAATCTGCTTCGAGTTCAACACGATCGGCTCGTGATACGCCCGCCGCGCATCCTCGAGCGCCTGGGACAGCGGAACCGCCCGCGCCTGGGACACAAACGACGTCCCCTGCGAACCCGACGGAACCACCGAACCCTCGATTACCTCCAGCACGCCACGCATCACGTAATGGCACACCTCGCCCCCATAGACACGCCCCGGCACGTGGTTACACGTCCGCAGGTCCCGCCGACAGATCGCGCATTCCGGCAGCCGGAACGAGAACCCGATCGACGTCTCGCGATACACCCCGCCTTCAATGTTCAGGATGAAGTCCCCATTCTCTTTCGTCTGCAACACGTACACGTCCGGGCGCACTGATACCCGCTCGCCCTCCCGCCACAACTGCGAGCGGAAAAACGTCCCCCGAGGCAGCGAACCCCGAAGGTCATGCCGCTCCATCAACGGCCGGCCCGGCACCATCCGGTTAATCGCATCGAGTTCATCCTCCGGAAAGCGGCTGAAATGACGATCCACCTGGTTGTGGCACAGGTCCAACGTAAACACCACGAACTCCTCATGCCGCAGCGGTCGCAGCGCAAACCGGTTCACATCATCTACGGCCGAGTCCGCATCTGCATCCGACCGCATCCCGATCAAAATCCCTTCATGCCGGAAAACAAACGGTTCCATATCCATCAGAATTCTCCTAAGCTCAAACTCTCACGCGCGGCGCCCTCGGTAGGGTCACGCTCCTGCGTGACCGAAAAGGCTACAAAATCCAAACCCTAAACCCCGAACCCCAACTCCTTCATGGGTGCCACGCTCAAACTCCCTTTGAGCGTGTTCCGTCCGCGCCTCTAAGCCCCAATTCCCAACTCCTGCGCCGCCGCGCTATGGTCCAGAAACCCCTCATCGCGCAGCGTCACCGCGTTTGCGATCTCACGGCCCCGCGCCGTAGCGCCCTTCAGCGCATCCACCGTCCGGTTCGACCGCATGTGCACCCGCGCACGCGCCTCACCCCACATCAGCGCCAACTCGAAGTTGTAGAGACGCTCCAAAATGCGCTTCACACTCCGATTCACCGCCTCCACCTGACGATTCACTATCTCGAACTGCGCCGTGCCATACGCCTCAGTCGTCCCATAATTCCGACCCAGCAAGATCGGCATCAGGTGCATACCAGTGATCACCTGCTCCTCGATCGCCTTGTGGTTCTCATAAAACACCTGAGAACGCTGGTCACCCCGCAAAATCTCCACTGAAACATTGTCATACGTCACCAGGTTCTGATCCGTCTCCAGCCCGTCCAGCTTCTGCCGCAACTGCTCGAAACTCTGCGACACCCGCTGCTCGTACGCCTCCGCCGATTCACCACGCCGGCGCTCCTCCGGCACATACTTCACGTGCAGCTTGGCCCAGCCCGCGTTGTGCAGCGCCTTGGACATGTCTTCCATCAGCCGCTGCTGGATTTTCACCACGAACGGGATCGACCGCAGCATGGACCGCCCATAGGGATTCGTCCCGTCACGGTCCAGCCCCACGTAGATAAACCGATCCATCGGCAGCGCGATCATGTCCCCCTCGTGCAACTGGTACGCCTCGAGCTTGCCTCCCTCACGGCGGAACCGCACTGTCCACACGTCCACCGGAACCACATCGAACACCGATTCCCGGCTCGGCGACAGCACTATCTCGAGCGCCGCCGCGCCAAACGTGAACAGTGACCCATAGAACACGTCCAGCAGTCCGTCCATACCCCGGTCCCCGCTGTTCACCCGCACGTCCAGCTCATGCAGCAGCCGTTGCGCACGCCGCTTCGCCACATCCGACGACGGCTCGAGAATCTCGATGTCATACCCCGTCTGACACAGCCGCTTCCACGTCCACACAGCATCCGAAATATCCGGAATCGCATCACGCAAAAACCGGTAGACGTCCAACATCAAAAACGGCGTGTCATTCGGAAGTTTCACGAAACTCCCCACCGCATTCCCCAACGCCGAAACATCCTCCGCCACCGACACCGTCCGGAACCGTTCCGCCGGCGTCCCACGCCGTGGCGCCCTCAAACCTGTTTGAGGATGTGTTTGACCTTTACGCCCCAGCCATCCCAACCAATTCGCCATCACGACAACCTCGCTTCGTGTCCCAGCAAAGGGCCGCTCCCAACAAGTGCCCTCATATAATTAGCCCGCCTTGTTGCACTATTTCGACCCTAAACCCCCTGATACCAGGAACTTACATTGACCACAGTGCAACAAACCGGGCTAATTATACGAGGGCACTTGTCAAGATGGACTTGAAATCCTGGGTACTGGACAACACGTGGCTGGCGGACCCTGAGCGGGCCTGCGCGGTCAAACTCGCCCACGAGTTCGAGAAGATGTTCGACCAGTTCGAGGTCGTGCGCACACCCCTGTTGGTGCTGCACGCCGAACACGCCATTCTATCCTATCTCATCGTGCGGCGAGTCGAAGCGCGGCTAAACGACGGCCTGGAGATGGAACATGACCCGCCGAAACGTCCCTTGGACCCTGTACTCGACGCTGTGGGCAAGGCCCGCGAACGATGGAGGAAAGCCATGAAAGAACTCGAAGAATACTGCGCCAAGGCCGGCACACCCATCGACCGGGGACTGGCCGATATCATGAAACCCATTCTCAAGAAAGCCGAGGGCGTCTACGAAGACGCAGTCGAATTCGAAGCCCGGAAAAAGAAGGCCAAGAAGTGAACAGTTGGGAAACCTTTTCTTTGGAAAAAGAAAAGGGTAACCGTTCACGGGGCGAATTCGAAGAAAAATACAAAACCGGGGACGACCCCTGCAAGCTTGCAAGCAGGGGATGTCCCTGTTCTTGCGGTTTAAGCGAAAGGAAACATCCATAGTAACCAGACCCTGGAACGCCCGCCGGGCGCGGAACCAGCTCAAGAAACGCGGGCTGACCCTCGAGCAAATCGGGTGCTGGCTCGACCTATATCACCGAAGCCGGTTCGCGCGCCAATTCATCACCGACCATATCGGAAAGCCCTGGCGCGCACGGGACTACCAACAGCCTTCCCTCGAGTCGTGTGCGTTGCGCAAGGTCCATTGCGACGGACGCGACGTGGGCAAGACCGCCGAGATCGAGATCATCGCCGCCTGGGCCATGGTCGCCCGGCCCGACACGGAAATGCTCGTCGCCACCCAGTGCGAGAACCACCTGTTTCCACTCATGAACCGCTTGTGGCGGCGATTCACCACCACGCCTGCCTTCGCCCCCTCGCTCGTCGAGTTGAAACGGTCACCCTTCTGGTACTTCCGGTTCTCGAACGGCTTCATCCTCTGGGGCCGCATCGCAGGGCCCAACGGCATGAACTTCCAGGGCATGCACGTCGATTGGCAACTCGTCGACGAGGCCCAGAATATGACCGAGACCGCCTGGGGCGAACTATACCAGGCCCTCAACGCCAGCGGACGCCGCTGGGTCTACGGCGTCCCCAACGGCCTGCGCAACAGCTTCTATCGCATGACCCAGATGCAGGACGCCGAACGGTACAACTGGCCCTCGTCCCTCAACCCCGAGTTCACACCCGAAAAGGACGCCGAACTCGCACTCCTATACGGCGGCCGCTCCTCGCCCGGTTACATCCACCGCGTCCTCGGACAACACGGCGCCCCGGCACACGCCGTATTCAACCTCGACGACTATCTCCTCTGCGTCGACGAGGGCCTCGACTTCGCAAACATCGAGCTTGGCGAGGAGGACGACTTCGAGCCCGACCCCGGCCCCAAAGGCAACTACTACCTCGGCTGCGACCTCGGCTATGCCCGCGACCCCTCGGAATTCGTCGTCTACCAGGCCGCCGAGCCACACTTCGTCAACGTCCTCCGCGTACACCTCGAGGGCGTCAACTACGCCAAGCAGCAGCACCTCATCGGCCGACTCGACGCCGCCTACGACTTCCAGGGCATCGGCATCGACTGCGGCAACAGCGGTCGCGCCGTCGCACACAACCTCATGAGCCGAGGCGAAACGTGGTGCGACAAAATCCGCGCATTTGACTTCGGCGCCGCCATCGAACTCGAACCACTACCCGACGGTTCCCCAAACCGACGCCGCGTCAAGGAGTTCATGACCGAGCTCCTCGAACGCCGCATGGCCGAGCGCACCATCGTCTTCCCGCGCCTCCCCGACCGCGAAGCACAATACGCATCCCACACCTACTCCGTCGGCGCCAGCGGCCAAATCCTCTACACCAAAGGCAACGACCACATCATCGACGCGGACCGATGCGCCATCCTACGCCACTACCTCGACACACACGAACAATCCGGCCCCGTGCATCTCGGCGTCCGCCTCGAAGCGTTTTGAGAGGCTCTAACAGAACCCCGGTGGCACGGGCTTCCAGCCCGTGATTCCATGGGCAAGATGCCCATGCCACAAGAAGAATGTGTCTTGCTGTTAGAGGCTCTAAGAAAGAGCACTGCTCTGGTATTACCGATTTGAGCTTGCTGGACATGTTACTTGACTTAGCTCGTGCTCCGTTCTCCGCGTGCTCCGCGCCTCTGCATGAGCCTCTTGGTTCCTGGTGGACGCTATTGCGCTAATAATTCGTTTCGTAGGCGAGCCCTCATCAAAAGCCATCCCCAAATCTCCGTCATCTCCATATTCCACTTTCTTACACAACCGGTAATGTCAGAGCAGCACCCTTAAGAAATGAGGCCCGCGCATCCCACATGGCAAGGAACCGCTTTACAAAAATCGTAAGCGTTCAGCCGTCAACTTCAGCCATACGACTGCTGAAAACTGATAACTTATCCGGCGATTACGACGGATTGACGCGCCCAAAGCCATCTGCTAGCATGGATGGTGCTACCAATCACGGTTCGAGCGCGCGGTGCCGCCGCACAGGTGCAGCGGCGGTCCACGCACGCCAGGTGACCGGCTGTAAAGCGTAGATAAACACTGTAGCACTAACAACTTGAGGAGGTCTTGTCATGAAAAAGAAAGGTTTTACACTGATCGAGCTGCTGGTCGTCATCGCCATCATCGGCATACTGGCGGCGATTCTGTTGCCGGCCCTGGCGCGTGCCCGTGAAGCGGCGCGGCGCGCCAGTTGTCAGAACAACCTCAAGCAGATGGGACTGGTGATGAAGATGTACTCAGGCGAAGCCAAAGGCGGAAAGCTGCCCGTGCAAAAGTACGCGGACGAAACCTCCGGGAGTGATGAGTGCACCGATCCGAAGGTGGACTTCGCCATGTCCGGCATGTGCATCTATCCGGAGTACCTGAGCGATGTCAATGTCCTGGTCTGCCCGTCCGACTCGGCGGCAGACACCGACGACTGGCACTCGCAGGGCGATCCGGACCTGCCCATTGTCCCCTGCCGGATAGAGCCGACTTCGTACATCTACTCAAGCTGGATGCAGCGTTCGGAATTTATCCACGGGACGCAGGACCCAAACGACCCGGCTATCCCGAGCGATGCTTTGGAGGCGACTATGGCCGGTTACCTAAACCAGGAGTTCGTGCTTGGGCTGGAAGCGCTCATTGTGGCGGTCGACGATAATCTTGCGGATACCCCGGAGAATGTGGCGATCGCTCATCGTGTGGCAGACAACGACCTTGAGATAGGTGACTACTTTCCAGGATCGGACCTGGTGCTCATGCGTCTACGCGAGGGGATCGAGCGCTTCCTGATCACCGATATCAACAATCCGGCGGCGGGTTCCACCGCCCAGAGTGATATCGCCATTATGTTTGACCTTGTTTCCGTCAATCCCGGCGACTTCAGCCACATCCCGGGCGGCAGCAACATCCTCTACTTGGATGGCCACGTCGAGTTCCTGAAGTTCCCGGGCCCGGATTTCCCCATGTCACGTGCCTGTGCCGTGCTACTTTCCGCCGTCCAAAGCACAAGTTAAGTCCATGATGACGAAAAACCCTACCGCGGCCCTTGCGACAGGGTTCATATGGGAAATGTCGGTCAATAGGAGGTTCGCCATGCGTAAATCCTGTAACTGAAAACTGAACGCTTATCCGGCAATTAAAGCCCTCTTGACGCACCCAAAGCCATGCGCTATCATACATGGCGTTACCGATCACGGATCAGGCGAGCGGTCCCGCCGCACAGGTGCAGCGGCGGGCCGCGCATCCCAGGTGACCGGCTGTAAAGCGTAAATGAACATTGTAGCATCAACAACTTAAGGAGGTCTTGTCATGAAAAAGAAAGGTTTTACACTGATCGAGCTGCTGGTCGTC
>CAYRLQ010000182.1:0-8824 GCA_964425145.1 uncultured Nitrospiraceae bacterium | reverse complement strand
GCTTTTGAAAGCGGCGTCATGCCGCCGCACTCCAAAATAGGCTATTTCGCAAATGCCTCAATGGCGGTGTTCCGCCTCCAGCTTCTCATTAACTTTGATGGTGGAGGTGAGGGGGATCGAACCCCTGACCTCTGCGTTGCGAACGCAGCGCTCTCCCATCTGAGCTACACCCCCATCAGATTCGCTAAAAATGGTAACAGGGCCTCGCCGGGCAGGTCAAATGCAGCGATTCCGCAATTTGGCACGTAGTGGCCCGTTTTTTCAATGGTCTCGCCGTTGTACTGCAATTCGATGGGCTGGGCTCGCTCGAATAAGAAGACCTGGCGGCTCTTTCCCGGTGGCGGGGATCATGGGCTGCTTATGAAGGCGTGAAAGTTGTATCGTTGTAAGCGTTGAAGCGTGTTCAGTCACCAAATAGTTTCTCGAAGTCCTCACGCTTTTTCTTGGCGCCGTATTCTTCTTGGCCGTCGTCGCCAAAGAGCCGGCCGAACTCTCCGCGCGCTCTGGCCTTCGGTTCGTCGACCTTGCCGCGCACCTCGGCCTCGACGAATGTGAATTCGTCGCAAAAATTGCACCCCGCGCGGTCACCGACCCAATCCGTGGTCGGAATGGCACACTTGTTGTGGGCGTGTTCATCGTAGAACTTACAATTCAGGCAGCAATGAAGATAGGCCCCGCAGCCCTCACAAAACTCCTTGACGTCTGGCTGCTTCTTGTCGCTGATCCACTCCTGCCCGCACGCGTGACAACGTCTCATGGCGTATCCCCTTTCACGTGGCCTTACCTTGTTGTGCTAGGTTAAGCCGCCCTGCCGCGTACTGTCAACAGGGCCCCGGGGTTCAAGTATGGAAGTGCACGGCCGCGTGCTTTGGGATGAGCGCAGCGCCCGGCGTGGAAGCCGGGCGGTACGAGAGTTTGGGGCAGAGTACGAGGATCAGGGTGTGGGAGGAGCGCATCCATGCGCCCCTCCCTTCCATAAAGGAGCGTCTGTCAGTGCTAAGCTAACACGTCGAGGTCGTGCATTGTCGAATTCGCAAGTACTGTCCGAATCAGCTTCAGCGTTGCGGAGCACAGGTCACCTGTTACCTGTTGCTGCTTCTCCAGCGCCTGTTCCTGATACTGGACCTGGAATTGGGCCTCGCTCAGACCGGCCCCGACGCTGCCCACTGATGCTATCCCTGCCATTTTGGGCCTCCTTTCTGCGTCGGGCTCTCCTTTACATCACTACACAGTATTCTTCGGCCCGTTAGTGCAAAAACTTTAGCGCGATTCGCGGCCTGCAATCCCATTCGAGACCCATTAAACCTCGAAAACCTGGCGGGATTCGCCGCCGCCCTCGCCGAGAATTTCACGCAACGCGCCCAGGAGCACGTCGATTTCGGCCTCCGTGCCGACGGAGATGCGCAGGACGTTATCGAGCCGGGGCGCGTCGAAATAGCGCACCATGATAGCGCGTTCGCGCAAGGCTGTGAAGATTTCCATGGCGGTCGGCACGCCGTCCCATCGCGCCAGGACGAAATTGGCCTGAGACGGCGCTACATCAAACCCCAGCTCGGCCAACTCTTTGATGAGCCGGGCGCGTGTGGCGCGGACCTTGGCGGCGTTGGCCTCCATGTGCTCGTAGTCTTGGATCGCCGCCAGTCCCACGGCCTGGGCCAAGGCGTCGAGGTTGAAGGAATCCTTGGTCTTGAGAAACTCGGCGATGATTGGCGGCTGGGCGAACGCCAGTCCCAGGCGCAGCCCTGCCAGGCTGAATGACTTCGAGAACGTGCGCATCACGATGGCGTTCTCGAAGAGCATTGGGAAGTCGATGCAATCGTCGGCGGCGAAGTCTACGTAGGCTTCGTCAATGACGACGAGCCCGTCGAAGGTCCGGCAGAGCCGCTCGACGTCGCGGCGCGTCGTGCATACGCCGCTGGGCGCATTGGGTCGCGGAAGAAGGCAGAGCCGGGCGGGTGTTGTGAAAAAGGATTCGGTCAACTGGAAGTCGTCGTCGAGGCCGACCATCTGGATCGCCGCGCCGTGCAACTGGGCCAGCGTTGCGTAGAGCGTGTACGTCGGATACGTCGTCAGGATCGTATTACCGGGGTCTACAAATGTCCGGACCGCAAGCGCCAGCAACTCGTCCATGCCGTTGCCGGCAACGACCCAGTCCGCGCCGTCGAACCCGTAGCGCTCGGCACAGGCGGCGCGGAGCTCGAGGGCCAAGGGGTCTGGATACTTGCGTAAGGCTTCGGGCGGCGCGCTGCGCAACGCCTCCATGGCCTTGGGCGATGGCGGATATGGATTTTCGTTGGTGTTGAGCTTGATGACGCCGGGCAGCCTGGACTGTTCGCCCGGGACATAGCCTTCAACATGCTTCAGGATTTTGCGGCCGTAGTTCATTGGCGAATCTCGACAGCGCGTGCATGGGCGGTCAACTCCTCAACCTGGGCCAGCTTACGAATGTCGTCCGCATCCCTGCGCAAGCGTTCGCTCGAATACGACAGGATGTTCGTCACCTTGCGGAAATCCTCCGCGCTCAAGGGTGAAGAAAACCGCGCACGCCGTCCCGTCGGCAGGATGTGGTTGGGCCCGGCGCAGTAGTCGCCGACTGCCACCGGCGTCATCGCGCCGAGCATGACGGCCCCGGCGTTGTCAATTTGGTCGAACACGTCGCGTGGGGCCTGGGTTTGGATTGAAAGGTGCTCAGGTGCGATCAGATTGGTCAGCCGGGCGGCCTCGTCGAGGCCGCGCACGATGACGATCGTGCCATGGACCTCGAGGGACTTGCGGATGATGTCTGCTCGCGAAAGCACGGCCACTTCCCGCTCGATTTTGGCTTGCACCTGGCCGGCCATCGCTTTGGACGGCGTAATCAGCGTCGAGCAGGCCTCTTCGTCGTGTTCCGCTTGGGCGAGCAGTTCCGCCGCGACAAACCCCGCGTTGGCCTGGTCGTCGGCAATAACAACGACCTCCGACGGCCCCGCCTCTATGCCAGTGCCGCACACGGTCTGCACGAGACGCTTGGCTACAGTCACGTAGATGTTGCCCGGTCCGGTGATCTTCACGACAGCGGGGACGTGCTCGGTGCCGTAGGCCAGGGCCGCGATGGCTTGCGCGCCCCCGATGCGGAACACGCGCGTCGCCCCGGCGATCCGCGCTGCGGCCAGCACGACCGGGTGTATACTGCCCTGGTGTGACGGCGGGGAGACCATGACTATATCGCGCACCCCGGCCACGGATGCCGGCACGATATTCATGAGCACGGAGGATGGGTAAAACGCCTTGCCGCCGGGCACATACACGCCGGCGCTGGCGACCGGTGTCACGCGCTGGCCCAATACGGTGCCATCCTCGGCGGTCTCCTCCCAGGATTGGCGCAGGTGTTTGCTGTGAAAGCGGCGGACGTTCGCGTGCGCCCGTTCAAGAACGGCGCCCAGCTCAGGGTCTACCTGCGCCACCGCCGCGTCGATTTCCCCCGGTGTTAACTCAAACTGGTCGGGACGCAGCGCCACGCCGTCAAATCGCTCCGTGTACTCGGCCACGGCCACGTCGCCGCGGTCGCGGACGGCATCGACGATGCCTTGGACCGCCTCGGTCTTCTCCCCAATAGCCCGCGCGGCGTCCGAGTCCGCAATCAGCCCGCAGATGCGGTCCGCCGCCGCCCGGAGCGACGGCCCATCGGTAATCTCGATTGTTTTCATCAAATCTCACCATCCCGGAGAAGATAGGATTGTCCCTATTTTCTCAAAAAACCTCTACGTCGTGACTCCGTTGATACCACATTTGCTCCAAGCAGAGCAAAGGGACCGTTGCATCTGACGGCACGGCGTCGCTTCTCATGTCCATGACGGCACTACTTCGTTGTACGGGGGTTCTGGATTTGGTATTATTACGTTTAGCGCTTACGCGCTTATAGTTTAAGGGCATGGGTATCATAATATCCGCAACGCTACCATCAGTAAGACGTGATACGACCGTACGTCGTATCGATGTTTGTCGGTAGGTCGATCCTAACCGGGAGACGGACGATGGCAATTTCTAATTTCGCCGGCTTCACTGTAGCGCTTGTTCTCCTCATGGCCGGAATCGCGGCGGCTCAGGAGATACCAGAGATCATGGCCTATCCGGATGCCGTGTCCATCCTCGTGGGAGACAGGCAACTGCTGCGGTATCGCTATGGAGACGTGGCGTATAAGCCGTACGTGGATGAGTTTCTCACGCCCGGTGGCATCAACGTCCTTCGTGACGCCCCTGAGGACCACAAACACCACCATGGCCTCATGTTCGCGGTCAAGGTCGACGGCGTCAACTTCTGGGAGGAACACGTCGCGCCGGGCCGGGAGCAGCATCGGGCGTTCAGCAGCCTCGAGGTGGATAAACGAGGCGATCGTTACGTGGCCACGTTTACCGAGCACATCGACTGGGTCAATCCGGGCAGCCAAGAGGTGTTGCTCAAGGAGCGCCGCACGATTCAAGTGCCCCAGGTCAAGGATTTGGGCGTGTCGCTGCTGGTCTGGCAGTCCCGGTTTGAACTGCCGCCCGGGAAGAAATCCGCTACGCTGACCGGCGCCCATTACCATGGTTTGGGTGTGCGGTTTCTCGAATCGATGGATACAGGCGGCCGGTTCCGCAATGCCGACGACAAGAGGGGCGAGACCGTGCGGGGTGACGAACGCCTTGCCCCGTCGACGTGGTGCGCCTTCGGCGCCCAGGCCGACGGGAAACCCGTCACGGTAGCCATGTTCGGCCATCCGGACAACCCGCGCCACCCGGCGACGTGGTTTACCATGGCCAAGCCCTTCGCCTACATGTCGGCCACGATGAAGCTGCATGAGGAGCCGCTGAAGATACTATCGGGCCAGCCACTGGTGCTGCGCTATGGCGTAGCCCTCTGGGATGGCCCCGCAGATAATGATCAAATCGAGCAGATTTACCAGAAGTGGGCTAATGGCTACGGATCAGTTGCCGATAAGCAGCGGTGAGTAACGAGCAAATGGAGGAAAGCGCGATGAAACAGCCAAGCAGCAATGGGCAAGTCCCAAAGGATAAAACGACCCGGAGGCGTTTCCTGCGTAATGCAGGCGTGGCTGCCACGGCGGCGCTGGCGAGCGCCGGCACCCGCACCAAGGCCATGGGGGCCAATGAGCGCCTCGGCGTGGGTGTCATCGGCGTGGGAGGCCGGGGCAACGCCCACCTCAAAGTACTCGACTGGCTGCAGGACAAGGGCCAAGTCGAGATCGTCGCCGTCTGCGACGTGTACCGACCTCGGATGGAGCGTGCCGCGGAGCGCTACGAGGCGAAGGGGTATATGGATCATCGCGAATTGCTCGCCGACCCGAACGTCGATGTCGTCTCCATCGCCACCCCCGACCATCACCACGGCTACCAGGCCATCGACGCGGTCCAGGCGGGCAAGGACGTTTACTGTGAAAAGCCCGTGACGCACTGGCGCCAGTTTGAACTGACCAAGCGATTGGCGGCCGAGGTGAAGAAGTCTGGCCGCGTTTTCCAGCTCGGCTCACAGGGCATGTCCGACTCGGCCTGGCGCCAGATGAAGAAGCTGGTTCAGGATGGTCTCATCGGCCAGCCGATCTACGCCGAGTGCGGCTACTTCCGCGTTGGCGACTGGGGTGAGCGCGGTATGCCCATCGACGACCCCGATGCTGAACCCGGTCCCGACCTGAACTGGGATGCGTTTGTCGGCGATGCGCCCAAGCGCCCCTTCGATGTCAGCCGCTTTTTCCGATGGCGGATGTACGAGGACTATGCCGGCGGTCCGGCCACCGACCTGTTCCCCCATTCCCTGACACCCGTGGTGTCCATGCTGGGCGTCAGCATGCCGAGCATGGTCGTGGCGACGGGCGGGAAGTTCCGCTACCAGGAGCGTGAGGTGCCCGATACCTTCAATATGCTTATTGACTATCCCGAGAAGATCACCGTCGCCGTGCTCGGGACGCAAGGGAACAATTATAATGCCACGGATGGGCGCGGTGCAGGAGGGCGCATCCCTGTGATCAGCGGCTGGGAAGGCTCGCTGACGATCAAGAACAAGAAGATCGTGTTCATTCCCGCCGAAGGGTCCGAGAAAAAGGCCCAGCGATTCCCCATCGAACACGACGAGGATACGGTTGAACACTTTCAAAACCTCGTTGACTGCTGCCGCTCGCGCAACCTGGAGACCAACAGCCCCATGGACCTGGCGTACCACGTGCAAACGCCGTTGCAGATGGGCGCACTGAGTCTTCGCGAGGGCAAAGTTGCGCGCTTTGACGCAAACAAGGAGGAGATCGTCCTGTAGGAATGCCTCTGGCAAGTCCGGTCGGGGTATGGCACGTGCAGATCGAGTCACACACCAAGGAGACCGAGAAATGGGAAAGATTCACATTGGCATCAATAACGAGTTCGGCCGACATCAGGACAAGTCTTTCGAGTGGACCGTCGAAAAGGCGGCCGAAATGGGGTACGAATACTGCGAACCAATGGTACATTGGGGTCGGGAACTGTTCAGCGAAGCGCGTTACTTCCACAGCGTCTCGATGCTGGACGATCCCTACCGAATCAAAGACACCTGTGAAAAAGCCGGTATCAAGATTTCCGGATTCTCGGCCCACTCGCCCCTCTGCAAACCCGAGATAAGCACCGAGTACCTCAAACAGGCCATCCGGTTCGCGGCCGAATGCGGCGCGCCGGTGGTCAACACAGACGAAGGGCCCAAACCTGCCTGGACCACCGAAGAGGAAGACCATGTGCTGATGCGCTACGTGCTGACAGAAGCCGCCCAAGTGGCCGAGCGGCGCGGCATTCTCATCGGGATTGAGCCGCACCAGCAGTACAGCAAGCATCCCGATGGTCTGGACAGGATTTACGATCTGGTTGATTCCCCTGCTATCGGGATCAACTTTGACACCGGCAACAGTTACCTGTGCGGCCACGATCCTATCGCCTGGCTGGAGCGTGTAAAGGACCGCCTCGTTCACCTGCACGCGAAGGACATATCGGCTCAGCAGTCCAAGGACGAACGGGGCAAGGTCACCGGCACCCCCGTAGGCTGCGCCTGCGGTGATGGTGTCATAGACTGGAAACAGGTGATCGAAGTCTGCAAGACTGCACCGCGCGACATCGTCATGAGCGTCGAATGCGGCAGCGTGGATCAGGCCGAGCGCAGCATCGCTTACCTGAAAGAGCTGGTGTGATTCACAACTGGGTCGTTCTCACAACCCCCAGCGGTCCTTAAGAGTAACCGTTCACGGGGTAAGTTCGGAGGAAAATCTAACAGTACAACGCTGGATTTCAGTGTCGACTATCGTGTAAATCAAAACAGACAAAAGGGTTACGTGGGGAGGGCGAGACTCCTGTCGAGCCGCACCCGCTCCGCCGCTGGTACGACCCCCGCGACGCCGCGCAAACAACCGCAACCATCCCTAATGACGTTAACCGTTAAGTGCGTAAAACCAGTGGCAGCCTCAGTTGGACTTGGAATAGCACTTGACAATGTGCGCAGAATTGTTACAATATATGTAAGCTGATGTGGGAATTGTGGCAGTTCATGGTGCGATGCTTGGCTCGGCCAAGGGAATGGAAAATACCGTGACCACGTGTCCTTTCTGCGCCGAAGAGGTTCCGCCCACGCAAACCGAGTATGACCAGGTGGCTCTTCAGGCATGCAGGAGATGTATAAACCCGTTTCTAGTGCGCCTGGATAGTGCCTTGCCCGTGCCGGAGCCTTTGCCCGACAGGCCGGACATCCGCGAAGAGGTGGCTCCGGGGTCGGTAATGGCGGGCATCCTCGGGACGCTTAACATGGCCCTGGATTCGCTGCCTGTACTTCCCGAAATACCGCAACGTATCCTGGCCATGGTACACGACCCGTTGGTCTCGATGAATGAACTGGCCGAGGTAATCAATAAGGACGCGGTGATTTCCGTCAAGGTCTTCAAGCTGGCAAACAGCGCGTTTTATGCCAGCGCCCACGAGATCCGGGACCTGAATGTTGCATGCGCCCGCTTGGGGCTGAAAGTCATCGCCAACACGGTTTACGCGTTGGCCAATAGCAATCTTTACAGGACGGGCGTGGCCAAGTTCCGCGGGTTGATGCAGGACTTATGGCGCCACTCGCTGACAACGGCCTACTGTGCCGACGAGCTCGGTCTGCGCCTGCCCGGAATCGACACAAGTGTGCTCTTCGAAGCGGGGCTGGTTCATGACATTGGCAAGCTGGTGCTCCTGGACATCATTACGGTCAAGTACAAAGGGAATGTCGGTAGATTGCGCGACTCTGTCGAATTACTGCTCAAAGTGATCCAAAAGTATCATGCCCTCGTCGGGCTACACGTTGCACAACATTGGAACTTGGCGCCGGGCCTGTGCTTTTCGACGTTCTATCACAACGACCCCGACCAGGCGTTGGCGGGCAATCCACAACGCCTGGCCGATGTCATTTGCCTGTCGAGTGATTTGGCGCACAGCATGGGGTATGGATTGGGAGAGGAATCGCAAATCGCGTTCACAGACCATTCATCTGCTGCTCGACTCGGCCTTGCCGCTGAAGACCTGGAGGCACTACGTGACACCGTGCAAGAAAAGGTGGCATCGCTGATCGACATCTTTAGCATCGTCTAGCCGCAACCCTCTTGGCCACGCGCCCCGATGTGGGCTGTGTAACCAAACTCCGCAAGTAGAGATGGATGTCCACTGGCACCCTCCGTGCTCGTACTCGTTTTTCGTATTTCGAGCACGGGCACGGGTACGAGCACGGGCACGGGCACGGGCACGAGCACGAGTAGGAGCACGAGTAGGAGCACGTGCTGAAAGAGGTGGCCGATCAGGTGTCGAAGGCGGT
>CAYRLQ010000181.1:8477-8843 GCA_964425145.1 uncultured Nitrospiraceae bacterium | reverse complement strand
CGAATTGCACGATCAGGCCCTCGGGCTTTTCCTTCTCGTAGATGCTCAGGACGTCTTCAACGGTAAGGGGCTCGAAATATAGCCTGTCGGACGTGTCGTAATCCGTTGACACGGTCTCCGGATTGCAATTGACCATGATGGAATCGATGCCCTGGTCGCGTAGGGCAAAAGCGGCATGAACGCAACAGTAGTCGAATTCGATCCCCTGGCCAATGCGGTTGGGACCTCCGCCGAGGACCATAACTTTGCGGTTTTTGCTGACGGGAACCTTATCGGGAGCATTGTAGGTCGAGAAATAGTAGGCCGCATCTTCGACGCCGCTTACCGGAACGGGCTCCCACGCCTCCACGACGCCCAATGAGGTCC
>CAYRLQ010000181.1:0-8467 GCA_964425145.1 uncultured Nitrospiraceae bacterium | reverse complement strand
GCGTTTTTCCGGGACCCCGAGGAGTTGGGCCAGATACCGGTCCGCAAAACCATCCTTCTTGGCTTGGACCAACAAGTCGTTGGGAAGTTTCTTGCCCTTCCATTGAATGATCTGCTCCTCAAGTTCAACAAGCTCCTTCATCTGTTCGATAAACCACTGCTTGATGTGCGTTTTCTTGAAAAGTTCGCTGACCTCCGCGCCCTTACGGAGGGCTTCATACATAATGAATTGGCGTTCGCTCGTAGCGGTGCTTGCGAGTTTCAAGAGTTCCTCGAGCGATTTCTCATGGAAATCCTTGGCAAAACCCAATCCGTACCGCCCGGTTTCGAGCGACCGGATGGCCTTCTGGAAGGCTTCTTTATAGGTTTTCCCGATGCTCATCACCTCGCCCACGGCGCGCATTTGCGTGCCAAGTTTATCCTCGATGCCTCTGAATTTCTCGAAGGCCCATCGAGCGAACTTGACCACCACATAGTCGCCGGACGGTGTGTATTTCTCGAGCGTGCCATCGCGCCAATAGGGAATTTCGTCCAGCGTGAGGCCACCTGCGAGCATGGACGAGACCATCGCAATGGGGAACCCCGTTGCCTTCGATGCAAGCGCGGAGGACCGCGACGTCCTCGGGTTGATCTCGATCACGACGACCCGTCCCGTTTCCGGATCATGGGCGAACTGTATGTTCGTTCCGCCAATGACTTGGATGGCCTCTACGATATCGTAGGAGTACTTCTGGAGGCGTTCTTGGAGCCCCGGGTCGATGGTCAGCATCGGCGCGGTGCAATAGGAGTCGCCGGTATGGATGCCCATTGCATCGACGTTCTCAATGAAGCACACTGTGATCATCTGGTTCTTGGCGTCGCGGACAACCTCGAGCTCGAGCTCTTCCCAGCCCAGCACCGACTCTTCGACCAGGATTTGGCCCACCAGACTGGCGGAGAGGCCTCGGGCGGCAATCGTGCGGAGCTCTTCGGCGTTATAGACAAAACCGCCGCCCGTGCCGCCCATGGTGTAGGCCGGTCGGACGACCACGGGATAGCCCAGTTTGTCGACAATCCGCTCGGCCTCCTCAACACTGTATGCCAATTCGCTCTTCGGCATCTCGATGCCCAGGCGGTTCATGGTGTCTTTGAAGGCGCTCCGGTCTTCACCCCGCTTGATGGCGTCCACCTGGACCCCGATGACCTGGACGCCGTATTGCTCGAGCACGCCCGCCCTGGCCAGTTCTGAGGCGAGGTTGAGCCCTGATTGGCCGCCAAGATTGGGCAGCAGGGCATCCGGGCGCTCCTTTGCGATAATTTCTGTCATGGTGTTGAGGTTGAGCGGCTCGATGTAGGTGACATCGGCCATGCCGGGGTCGGTCATGATAGTGGCCGGGTTGGAATTGACCAGCACGATCTCATAACCGAGTTTGCGCAGCGCCTTGCAGGCCTGTGTGCCGGAATAGTCAAACTCACACGCCTGGCCGATCACAATCGGGCCGGACCCGATGATCATCACCTTTTTTACGTCTTCCCGTCGTGGCATGGAACAACCTTTCTTCTGCCGCAAGGAAAACTAGAGCGGAAAGTCCCGAAAGAAACCGCCGCTTACCACACCAAAGCTGCTGCCTGCGCGTATTAGAAAGAAAAAGGGCGCTGGATGTCAAGCATAATCCCAGTCACCGGGAGCAGGGCATTGGCGTGAGCAGAAAACGCACACACGTCAAGCCGGAGTCCCCATCTGAATGAAAAGGTCCATCCCCTGGAGTCTCCGGCTTAAGCTCAATACGGTTCACTTAAGGTACTTTCGTGCTCGTGCTCGTCATTCGTAATCGTTTCCCTATTTTCGATTACGAGCACGACAAACGAGCAGGAGCACGATCCGAGAAACGTTAGCATGGTCGCAGTCCTTCATCACTTTACGTCTACCAAGGCTTAAGTGAACAGCATTGGGCTTAAGCCTATACCTTGGGACTACCGTCCTGCCAGCGCCTGGGCGGTGCGCACGAGATGGGTGAACTCGGCGCGGTAGCCATCTGGGTCCTCGCCCCTAGCCCCTTGGGCTAGGTCAATGACGGCCTCATACGTGGCCTGCCCCTTGTGGGGCGAATCGCGTAGAAGCAGGCCGAACCCGGCCACAGCGGCGGCAAACCGGAAGTCGGTGCTGGCGGCGTCGAGCCCTTTGCCGCTGTCCACCACCGGGTACTCGCGGCGGGTGCTGGTGTCGGCATCGGGAGCTTTGTACCGCAGCTTGAGGGTCATCAACTCTTCGCTGCCGGTGAGTTCCGTGGGCGGGGCGGGGGGACGGCGCTGATACTTGAGCTCGTCCACGCCGGGCGGAGGCGTCTCGACCCCGACGGGGACGATCTCGTACAGCGCCGTAACTGTGTGGCCGGCGCCGATCTCGCCTGCGTCCCTCGTGTCGTCGTTGAAATCCTGGGCCGTTAAAGCTCGGTTTTCGTACCCAAGCAGGCGATAGGCCGCAACCTGGACCGGGTTGAATTCGACCTGGACCTTGACGTCCTTGGCCACGGTCACGAGTGTGCCGGTCAGTTGGCCGACGAGTACCTTCCGCGCCTCGTTGAAGGTGTCGATGTAAGCGTAGTGGCCGTTGCCCTTGTTGGCAAGCGCTTCAAGCGTGGCGTCCTTCAGGTTGCCCGTGCCAAAACCCAGTACAGTGAGGAATACACCCCTTTTGGCCTCGTCCTCGATGAGGCGGACGAGGTCCGGCCGGGCCGTCACGCCCACGTTGAAGTCGCCGTCGGTGGCCAGGATGACACGGTTTGCGCCGCCCTCGATGAAGTTCTGTACAGCTATGTCATAGGCCAGTTCGATGCCGGCGGCGCCGTTGGTCGAGCCGCCCGCGCAAAGCGCGTCGAGGGCGCCCAAGAGCATGGCCTTGTCATCGCCGGGCGTGGGAGACAGGGCCAGGCGCGAATCGTTGGCGTAGGTCACGATGGTGACGCGGTCTTGGGCGGTCAACTGGCGGACCAGCGCCGCCATGGCCTTTTTCAACAGGGGCAGCTTGTTGGCGTCCTTCATCGACCCCGATACGTCGATCAGGAAGACCAGGTTGCCTGCGGACCGGTCTTCGGCAGGGATGTCGCGGGCCTTGAGGCCGAAACGCGCCAGCCGGTGTTGCTCACGCCAGGGACAGGCGGCCAGTTCCACGTGGACCGCGAAAGGGTCTCCCCCCTCGGGCGCAGAATAGTCGTATTGGAAGTAGTTGACGAGTTCCTCGATGCGCACGGCGTCGCGCGGTGGCAGTGTCCTCTGGCTCAAGAACCGGCGCACGTTCGCGTAGGACGCCGTGTCGACGTCGATGGCGAACGTCGATACGGGATTATCCATGGCGCGAGTGAAGGGGTTTTCGCGGATGGCTGCATAGACTTCACTAACCGAGCGACGCGCCTCGATAGTCTCACTTTCTCGATCGTCCCCAGCGGGCACGTCGCGAAAGAAGTAACCAAATGCCGACACATCGCCCAGCAAAGGCACCTCATCGGCGACGGCAGGTGACACGAACCCGCTGATCAGCTCCTTCGCCTCCTCTTTTTCGCCCTCGCCGACAGACAGCAGGTATGCCTGATCCACTGACCGGGCCTTTAACCTACCACCTCCGGCCGTTTCCTCCAGCCTCTCGGTTGGAACTTGTGCTTCGCCTGGTGACGCGGAGAGCGTGGGACCGTATTCAGCAGCCACGGCATTGAAGGGCTCCTGCACATCCTCGACAAGGTCGGCTTCCGCTCTCGGTTCGGGTCTGGTTCGCATGGCCAACCCACGCAGGTTCTCTGCTTCTGATTTCACCGGTGGTCGGGCGACCTCCTCTTCCTCTATGCCGGCGGCCTCCTCTATGCCATCGATGGAGCGTGCGCTGGTATCCCCAAGATACCCCAAGCTTCTCAATTGCCCTCGGACCTCCTCCGGGACCCGAGGAACATCACCGACGGATGGAGCCCGCTTCTCCGACCGACGCGGCCCCTCCGGCGCCCGAATGGCGGCCAGTTGGGGACCGCCGCGCGTACGGGACAAGCCGTACAGGCTCGCCGCCGCCACCACGAGGCACACGGCCGCGGCCGCCATGCCGGCGAACGCCACGCGCGGCGTCAGCCGCCTTCTATTGGCGCCAAGTGCGGCGTCGAGGATAGCTTGCCGCCGTTGGGATTCGAGGGCGGGTGCTGGTTGAGCGCCCAGTTCCTTTTCCAAGAGGTCCGCCGTGGCGCGAATCGACTCCACGGCCTCGCGGACGGCGGCATCACGCTCGATAAGCGCTTCTACGTTTGCCCGTTCTTCCGCGTCCAACTCACCCAGAACGTAAGCGGTGAGTCTCGGATCGTCGTGTTTCATGGCCGGCTCCTTCACGCTTCCTGGGCCGAGGTGTCCTCGGCCTGAAGGTGTTGTCGAATAGTCTTGATGGCCGTGTGCAGCAGAAATCCCACATTGGAGACACTCAGGCCCGTAATCGAGCTGATTTCCTTGTACGACATGCCATCCTGGAACTTGAGGTGGACCACCTCCTGCTGGTTTTTGGGTAGCCGCGCGAGGATTTGGCATACGCGCCCTTGCGCCTCCTGGCTCGCGGCCACATCAGACGGTGAGGGTTGAGAGCTCGGGTAGGCCTCTGCCTGGGTCGCGGTCAAGGGCCTCATGTGCCGTTCCTTTCTTCGCAGGTCCAGGGCCCGATTGCGGCACACCTTGAACAGCCACGGGGCCAGGTGATCCTCGACCTGCCGGCGTTTGACCTTGCACAGGCGTAGAAAGGTGTCCTGGACCACATCGCGGGCCTGTTCGGGATCGCCCATAATGCGGGCCGCGTAGCGGATAAGCGGGCCTTCGTAGTGTTCAAGGGCCACACGGACCCACGCCACTGTGTTCGTTTCCGTGTCGTTCATCCAGGTTCCCCGGGGAGCCTCTTCATCATATTAACGTATGAAGCAGGGTTTTCTTAGACCGGCCGGGCCGAACGGGGCCCAGCGGGGCGTGGCACCCTGAAACTCATTTGAGGGCGTAAACTCTGGAGTTGCATCACCTTAAGACACCCTCAAGCTGGCGCTTGAGGGCGCCACGAGTTGCGGTTTAAATTTGTGTCGTTGTTTGTGTTGGCCTGTACTCGGCGTACCCCCCTTGTTCTCTCTCCCCGGGAGCCCTATCGCAAGCGCTCGACGCATTCAATGAGGCTTGCGGCGATATACTCGTTGTCCTCGTCGGGCATGGCCGGGTGGATGGGCACGCAGAAGAGGCGCGCGCCGATCAATTCGGACAAGGGCAGGGACTGCCCGACGGTATGCTCGCGGAGGACTTTGCGATCCTGGTATACGGGCCTGTTGGCGACGATGCACCGCACGCCGTGCTCCTCATCCATCATCTTTATCAGGGCATCCCGCTTCTCTCCAGCCCACTCCCCAGGGACGAGGCATGTGTATAGATAAAACGTGTGGGTGCAATCGGGCGGTTCATATGGCAGTGTGATTTCGTGCAAGCCTTCGAGCAGCGCGTGTCGCCGGTGCGCCAGGCGCCGCCTGCCAGCAATGAAATCGTCCAGCTTGCTCAACTGCACAAGCCCGACAGCCGCCTGCACCTTGGTCATCACGTTCGAGGTGCCCCATACTTCCGTGGCGCCCCCGTAGAATCGCGTCGAACGGCAGTAAGCGGCCACATCGTCGTCGTCGGTGGTGACCATGCCGCCTTCACCGAGGGTCACCATGTTCTTCATCGTGTGAAACGAGAAAACGGTGGCCAGCCCTTTCTTCCCGATCTTCGTCTCTTTGTAATCGCCGCCGCAGGCCCGGGCCGCATCGCCGATGACCGCCAGCGGCCCATGGGTATCGTGGGGATGGCGCTGCGCCAGCTCGATGTAATCGTCCATCGGGGCGGACAATCCGTTCATGTGCACCGGGAATATCGCCCTGGTGCGCGGGGTGATCTTGCGCTCGACGTCATTTGGGTCAAGCTGGAACGTTCGAGGGGCGACCTCGCCCCAAACCACCTGGCCCCCGGCGCCCATCACTGCCAGCGGTGCGGCCATGAAGTTGACAGCAGGGACAATGACTTCATCGCCCGGCTGCAAGTTCAGATAGCGCATCGCCATGTCCAGGCCGGGGCCTGCGCTGTTAATGGCAACCGCGTGTTTGGTTCCCACATACGCCGCAAAAGCCGGCTCAAAGTCGGAGATAGGCGGCGCGGAAAAGCCAAAGCCTTTGGTAACGTCCATCGAGTCCCGGATGGCCGCTACGGCCGCCTCAACTTCCTCCTCGCCATAGATGCTGCCCAGCAGCGGCTCACCTACCCAAGAGGTCTCGGGCTTGCCTCGCTCGAAAATCTCTCGCCTTTGCTCCGGTGTAATCATCCCTGTGCTCCTTTTCACGATGCACCTCTTCCGTGAGATGGGAAAAGAACGCTATTTAGAGGCAATCCGCGCTAAGAGGGCCGAATACTGTCGCCGTGTAAAACCTCGCGCAATTTGGCGATAAGCGTGGCGGATTCATAGGGCTTTTGGATGAAGCCGGCGAGGCCTTTGTCGGTAAAGCGCCGCGTAGCGTCCTGTTCGTTGTAGCCGCTGGAGAGGATGACGCGGATATCGCTGCTGACCCGGCGCAGTTCTCGGAAGGTCTCCTCGCCGTCCATGTGCGGCATCGTAAGGTCGAGAAGGATACAGATGATTTCATCCGAGCGCTCCCGGAACCGCTCGACCGCCTCGCGCCCGTCCGCCGCCGTCAGGACCGTAAAGCCCGCCCTCTCGAGCATTTCCCCTCCCACCACGCGGACTGTCTCTTCGTCATCGACCAACAAAATGGTCCCGCTTCCGCGCCAAGCCCCCGCCTCCTCAGGTTCTTTTCCCACAGCCTTGGACGGCCGTTCGACACCGGGGAACAGGACCTTGAACGTCGTGCCCCGCCCGGATTCGCTGTAGACCTTGATCGCGCCGTTGTGCCCGCGGACGATTCCCAACACGGCGGCCAGCCCAAGGCCCCGCCCCGTGAACTTCGTCGTGAAGAACGGATCGAATATCTTTGCCCGCATCTCCTCGCCCATCCCGCAGCCCGTGTCAGTCACCTCGAGATAGACATAGGTGCCTTCAGGCAACTCCTCGTCCAGATATGTCCCTCTCAGGTAACTGCGTTTGCACTCCATTGCGCCTGTCGAGAGCGATATAAAACCGCTCTTGTCACCAACGGCTTCGGAGGCATTGGTGATCAGGTTCATGATCACCTGGCGTATTTGCGTCGCATCGGCCTCGATGGCCGGCAGGTTCTCGGCGAAGTCGTACTTGAGCACGGCCTTCTTCGAGATGGACACCTCCAGTAGATGGCTCATCTCCTCGACGACCTCGCGGAGGTCAATCGGCTCGACAACGAATCTCCCCTTACCGGAATAGGCCAGCATTTGGCGGGCCAGGTCGGCCGCGCGTTTCCCGGCCATCCGGATTTCCTCGACGCTGTCGCGCGCTGGAGAAACGGGCGAAAGGTCCATAAGCGCCAGGTCCGCATTGCCGAGGATACCCACGAGCAGGTTGTTGAAATCGTGCGCGATACCACCCGCCAACACACCCAGGCTTTCCAGCTTCTGTGCCTGCTGAACCTGTGCCTCGAGATTCCGTCGCTCCTCCTCCGCCCGCTTGCGCTCGGTAATATCAATCAGCGTTATGAGATCGGCTGGTCTTCCTTCATAGGTTATGGTCTTTGAATATTGATCGACCCATCTTACTTCACCGCTTTTCGTAATACCCCGATATGAATACTGGGTAACGACATCCTTCTCACCGGCCTGTTTCCTTCGGGCTTGTTCCATAACAAATTCACGATCGTCCGGGTGAACTACTTTTGCGTTCTCGTTGGGCTTCCAATCCAAAACCTCTTCTATGGAATACCCGCTCAGGGCAGACCATGTTGGATTCACATACTTCACTATGCCATCTTGAATTATCATAATCGCCATTAACGACTGTTCCGCAATCGATCTGAACTTGTCCTCACTTTCCTGCAGCGCCTGCTCCGCCCGCTTGCGCTCGGTGATGTCGTGCACGAAGGCGACGTTGTATTCCTTGCCAGCGTATTGCATGTAATTGACCGTAACCTCTACCGGGAAAAGCGTGCCATCCCTGGCCTTATGACGGGATTCGAACATAAACGATCCGCGAGCCTTGATGTCCTCCCAATGAGCTGACCAAACCTCGGGAGGGAAATCCGGATCGATATCGTGCACGGTCATGGTGAGCAGCTCCTCGCGCGAATAACCGAGCGAGTGGCAGGCGGCATCGTTCACGTAAATGAGCCGCGCGTCAGGCGCCTTCCAAAACACTTGGTCCGCGCTGTGATCGACCGTAAACTGGGTGAGCCGCAGCGCCTCCTCGGCCCGTTTGCGCTCGGTTATGTCGTGCACGAAGGCGACGTTGTATTCCTTGCCACCATATTGCATGTAATTGACCGTAACCTCCACCGGGAAAAGCGTGCCATCCCTGGCCTTATGACGGGATTCGAACATAAACGATC
>CAYRLQ010000180.1:0-8849 GCA_964425145.1 uncultured Nitrospiraceae bacterium | reverse complement strand
ATTGTCTTGCCAGGATGAGGAGGGCTCTATGCTAAAGCAACAACCCTTAGAGCATAATTCGCCACCATCCAAGGAGCTTGGCAACTCCTTCGAGAGCCTATTGCGCAAAGTCGTAGATACTACTAGCGTCTCCGGAGCTTTTATTGGTCTGCTCGATCCTCAGAAGTCCAGCTTTGAAGTAGTCTTCAGTAGTCTCCCTACGGAGCAGGAGGTCCCTCCTCTGACAGTTTCCGGCTTTCCGTTCGCTGACGTGATTCGAACTCGTTCATCCGTTACGATGCCAGATACAGCAAGTCCTTTGCCCCACTACAAGCTCAGCTCAACCACACAGTCCATCTGCTGTTTTCCGCTACTCGGCGTAGATGGAGTCGTGGGTATCCTCCAGGCCGAACGTGAGAAAGCAGGGCACTTTGATAGTTCCGAGGAACGTATTCTTGAGCTTGCTGCCTGCACGGCGGAAGCCCATGTCAGGAACTACGAGATCTGGCGACAGCTTTCGCGCAAATCACACGAGCTGGCAGCGTTTCAAGAAATCACCAAATGCGTCGCCCACGAGCCAGATACAGCCATTGTCAACATACTACGCTCCCTGTCCGATGTTTTTGATTTCTGGTTCCTGACGATCTCGCTCGTGGACGAGGTCACGAACACAATATCGACAAGACACGGTATTTGGCAGGGAACAATCGACAAGTTCCCGGACTGGGTTAGCCAAGCTCGTTACTCCTTGGATGATAAGGACATACAGGTTGACGTTGTCAGAACCGGAAAGACAGAAATCATCAGTGAGTGGGATCCGCGGCTCAACAAGAAGATTTGGGATGAGTATAAGCACGTTGAACTCATACGTGTGTTCGTGCCGATAAAGTATCGGGGAAAGGGCATCGGTACGATCGAAGCTGGCCACCGCAAGGATGCGAAGGCGAGAATAGACGAAGAAGAGTTGCGTGCGCTGGAAGCTTCCGCGAGCCAAATTGCGATCGCTCTGAACAACGTAGAAGCGATAGAGACCGCCAAGCGCCGTAACCAGGCTTGCGGGACCCAGAGCTTGCTAGAATCAATCGCGGGCCTCTTTGCACATCGCGTAAGAAACATCGCTGGCCCGATACCGGCCCTGGCAAGATTTATAAGGGAGAAACTGCAAGAGACAGAACCGGCGCCCGACCGCGACATCATCCGCGGCTTGGACACGATCCGAGAGTGTTTATCAGAGCTAGGAGAGATGGTTAAGATGTTCCAGTTGGGAACCCGGTTTAAGACGCAGCAGACGTCTCACATCGAGCTCAACAAGTTGATGCAGGAGTTACTTGAAAGCGCACACCTGCCCACTAATATTCAAGTTGTCACGCTACTGGACGATGATCTACCGGGACTAATGCTTGATCCGACCGTGCTCCGAGAGGCGCTTCTTAACATCATTGACAACGCCAGCGAGGCAATGGCGATGGATGGGGGCACGTTGCGCGTGTCTACAAGACTGCTCAACAGCGGAAGCCGAATCCTAGTGACGATTCAGGACACAGGCCCTGGGATACCCGAGAACATACGACATAAGCTACTCCAGCACCCGGGTATCACTACAAAGGATGGTGGCAACCATGGAGTTGGCCTGTTCTATGCCGCTCTATTTTTCAGAAGCGTCGGCGGTGACATACAGATCAATGAGGGAGAAGGACCCGGTGCAAAGCTGAGGGTTTTGCTGCCCGTTGCAGTCGTAGAATGAATCGTTTAGCATGGAGGACATGACTGTGCAAACAAGAATCCTAGTGGTCGACGACCAGGAGTCGTGGCGCACTAGTCTTCAACCCTGCTGAGGGCCGAGAATCGCGAGATTGTCCCGGCGGCAAGTATGGAGGAAGCGCAAGTTTTGCTTGAGGAGCAAAGCTTTGCGGTTGCCCTGGTTGATCTCGCGATGAAGCCGGACCAAGAGTTCGAATCGGCAGAGACTGATGGTCTCAGACTGCTGGAGGCAATCGAGCGCGATTATCCAGGTGAGCCCATGTTGATGATTGTCCTTACTGGGTTCGGAACAGTCAAACGAGCACGAGACGCTTTCAGCCAGTTTAGCGTCTTCGACTTCGTCGAGAAGAAACTCGAACTTGATGAAGACGATGAATACATTAAGGAGCCCGTCGAAACCGCCCTGGAGGATAGAAAAACGAGATTCGACTGGTCCAAGATCTTTGAGGAATACTCTAACCGAGTGTTCGGGGGCCATGTTGTCTCAGAACTTGCAGAGCAGCTGACTATGCCATTAGATCCCAGAGATCTACGTAAGCTGAAATTCTTCCTGCTGAACCTGGTTCCCAGGCAGCTTTTCCCTTTGTCTGCGGTTAGGCTCGGTCCAGAACCTGTGTCTTTTGCGCGGCCGACGAGCAAGCTCATTTGCTGGAGCCGTGCGAGACGGCTAGCGGTTCAGGTCTTGGTCCAGAAGGCCGACGATTCCGTCTTTGGGGGATTTCCTCAGCCCGACGACAAATGGGAACCTAGGAGCATTACCGAACGAGCTTACAACGGGCATCTGTATCTGTACGGCCAGAGCTTTCGCCTTGATTGCATGACGTTTAACGACTTCCGCGAAACCGTGTGTGGGTAGGACAAAGCCATACGGCCCGTTGGAGCGTTTTCTCTGCGCCTCAGTCTACCAGCCCAGGTACCTCCGAAAGGCGTAGGTTGCCCAGTTTCAGCACAATGTGTACTCGCATTATGGAGTTATGTCTAAGCCAATGATGGTTATATCTTTGCACGGTGCTATAACAGAGGAGGGCCCCAACGGTCGAGGTAGGGGGCCACATTGGCCGCGACACAATTGCACCCGCCCTGAGGATTCCGTGAGCTGCATCGGGGACGAGCGTCACCCATAAACCGAGTTCCCTATTTGGTGGCACGCAAATCAGTTATCGAGGGTACGGGCGTTTGACATTACCTTTTGATGCAAGAAAGTAACTGTCCTAGCCTTTGCAGAACGCTCTGCATCAATTGCCGGCGATAGATACCAGATACCCAACTGGATGCAGTTGTCTGGCGCGCCGCGCGCGTCAGCGGGAAGCGCTTTGAATATATGCATTTAGCATAGCCTTCACTAGGCCACCGGTGTACGGCGTTGCACCAGCGACTGCCTTGAGCCATTTCTTCATTTGCTCCTGCTTCGCCTGCTTGCGCAACTCCTCCACTGTCTTGCGTAGCTTCTGCTTCAGCACCTCCACACCTGACATGGAATCCTCATAAAGGATTACTCTGTAATTTAGGACGTCGAACGGGATGGCAGTCTTGTCGCTTGTAGTAAGCAGAATAACGGGTTTGCCATGACCATGGGCATAGCCCAGTTCATACATGACGTTTGGGTTATTGGCAGAGATGTCCGCTACGACAAAATCTGCAGAATCTATGCACAGCCGAACACTGGTTGCGATGTCTTCACCAGGGTAATCCCTCTTGGTGGCGCGGAGTGCAGTGATGCCTTGAGCAGTCAGTTCGGCTCCTACGATGTCGAGCACGCCTTTGTTGTCCTCCGTACAAGGCATCGCGAGGAATACGTGCTCGATCTTGCTGGGAGTATCTTCCGACTGTGTGTCAATCGCTGCGAGTTTTTCAATGGTTGCGTCGTAATGCCGTAGTGTATCGCGTTTAACCCTGTTCACCTCATCTGTGAGTCTGTCGAATTCTTCTTTGGATAGTCTTTCACGACGGATGTCCTCCATGCTCTTGACAATATCGCCGAGCTGGTCATCCAGCCTCGCGATGGCCTGCCCTTTCTCATCTTCCAATGCCCTCTTCATTTGCTCGTTAACTTCATACAAACGCTTCAAGTCCTTTTCTTGGTGCTCTACTGTCCGCTCGAAAATGCTGGTTGTCTTATCTATGGAGTCCACGCGTTGTCTCATGTACTCAGCCTGCTGCTGGGAGATGCTCACGAATTGGCTTGCAAGGTCCTTGAAGACCTTTAGAAAATATAGGAAAATGACGATCAGACCGGCTATTTCAAGTGGGAGCAAATCGGTGAGTAGGGCGAAGACCTTTTCCATGATGCCTCCTTCGGCGTTTTCTCATGCCTAACAACAGCTTACAGACTGTGTAATCCAGGAAATACAGGCCGTTTCTTTCTGTATGAGAAGTCCCGGTGTCTCCTTGATTCGTCCAACATCATTCATTTCAGCTGCTTACAGCCTACTGCCGGATCTGAACCTCTTGGTGCATACTGACCATATAAGCCGCGGCAAAGGCTGTCCGCCGGGCTGTGGACGCCTAACCCAAGCCCAACGAAGGGGGAGTATACCACAGATTTACTCAAACGCGAGATGTCTTTCCCGACTCGGGCATCTCCCGTCTGTTCTTGTCAGTAAATCAAATGAAAGAGGGGGCGTGCGTAGTGCAGGCTCCCACAACCAGCAAGGAGAACAGAAAAATGATCATGAAACAACTAGGAATCTACGGCTGGAAAGAGGCGGACGAGAATCTTGTCCTGGCTTCTCTCCTTACAGGCGACCCGCTGTTGCTCATCGGCAATCACGGGTGCGCGAAGACGCATGTGGCGAACAAGGTTGCGGAGGCACTGGGAAGGAAGTTCCTGGTGTATGACGCGTCCAAGGCCATGTTTGAGGATGTGCTGGGTTATCCGAATGTGGAGAAGCTCAAACACGGTGTCGTGGAGTACGTGCCAAGTCCTGTCACCATCTGGGACAAGGAACTCGTGCTCATCGACGAACTCAATCGCGCGGTGCCGGAGCTCCAAAGCAAGTGGCTGGAGATCATCCGGAGCCGCAAGATCATGGGGTTCCCGACACAGGTCAAATGGGTGTGGAGCGCCATGAATCCACTGAGCTATTCGGCGACGAACGCGCTCGATGATGCGCTCATCGGGCGTTTCGCCACCTTCCTCTATCCGCCAGAGGTGCTGCAGATGGATGAGGAAGACCGCATCAAGGTGGCGATGCACATCAACGGCGATGACGCGCCCAGCTTGTCTGAGTGGACCGACGGCGGCGCTGTCGGGACTGTGTTCGAAAACAAGGTCGAGGCTGTCGGTCACAAACTCCGCCAGACGCTTAAACTGGCCGCCGGGCATTTCCCCAGACTCAGGGAGCAGATGGCCGCCCTGGCAGAATTCCTTGCCAAGTTCGCCGACCTGCTTGTTCGGGAAACAAAGGGCGAGGTAGCGCTTGATGGCCGGCGACTCGGTTTCATTCACCGGAACGTGCTGGCCAACCGTGCAGTGGAACTGGCCAAGGCACAGGTGTTCCGCACGCCGCTGCCGAACTTTGTCGAGTCAGCGCGATACGTGGTGCTGTCCAGCATCCCTGTCGGCCTGAACGACGAAGGGCCTAAGCGAGAAGAAGCGGTCCACAAGATGGAGGTCTGCTTCGACCTGCTGTCCAGCTATTTCGCTGAAAACGCGGAGCTGAGCCGCGTGAACCTCATCTATGAGCTGTTCACAACGCCGGACCTGATGCGAAAAGCGGAACTCCTCCTGACGCACGACTTAGGCGAGATGGCTTTGTCCAAGGCTTGGACCGACCTCATGAACGAAGATCGTGACATCACGCTCTTGGCCTACACGGCGCTCCAGGTCGAGGCGCGCCGACCGGGCACCGTGCCCCAAGAACTGCTCGCTTCGTTATCCGCCAAGGTCAAGGCCGAGAAGCTCAGTGCGAAGTGCATCTCGCGACTCGAGGGCGACGCGGTCGAGTACGTCGTGGAGGTCGAGCAGCTTCTCGACCAGGAATCCGACCTGGCTAAGCTCGTGGCGTATCAGCGCGTGTCTGAGTTGGTCGACTCAGGCAACGTCGACCCCAAATCACTCGAGAAGACGAAACGAGCCATCGCGGAGGACGCGCGCACATTCGAGGCGCTTCTCGACGGCAAAGCCATCCAACCGAGAGGAGGTGTTGCAGCATGAGTACACTGAAGACGTTCAGACTCTGGCTCGAGCGAGACGAGGATATAGCGCGGTTCAGCCGCTTAAACTGGGAACTGGTCGAGTCGCCCATCCGCGATGTGCTGAGAGAGGGCATCCATCCCTGGATGGAATCGTCGGGCGGCGGCGACAAGCATCCGTCGCTCATCGAGGCGTTCCTGCAGCGGCTGAACGAGGAAGGCTCGAAAGTGGCGCCCCTGGAGACCCTCGGCTACTGTCACGACTTATCGGCGGTGCAAGGCTACTACTACGAGAGGAAGTCGCGGTTCGAGAGCGTCTTGGAGACCGTCCGGAAGGACGTGTGCTTGGTGGACGACTTGGATTTCCTCGAATTGCTCGACATCGCCAAGAAGCGGCTGCGCGACAATTGGCGCCATGAAACAGCTAGGGCCTTGGCCGAGCGGATGTGCTCTGGATTCCAGGAGCTGCGGCGCTTTCTGAAGACCAAGGACAAGTCTGTGAAGTTGTCTGGGTTCGATGACATCGGCCAGTATGACCTCGGCAGAATCCTTTCGCTCGCTGACTTCGAAGGTCAGGACAGCCTTCTGATCTCGGAGGCTATCCCATCGCTCAACTTCCGGAAGGCGTCTTTTCTGGATGCAGTGACCGATCACCGCGGGCGGCTCCGGTTGGTTCCAGAGATCACGAAGGTGACAATGACCGGAATACCGACGCCTCCGGACTATGTTCACCTGGTCTGGCACGTAGAGCGCGAGGGCGAAACCTGCCGGTTCTGTCCCGACATCGGGAAAAGCGAAGCCAAGCGTGCGAGATCGCGTGAGTTCGCCCAAGACTGGCGCATGAATGAGGGCAGGCTGTGCTTCACCACCAGCATGGACAGGCTCGTCCAGATGGTCGACGAACGCGCAGTCGTGCCATCTTTCCCGACGCTCAACTACACCTACCAGCATTCAGGTCCGACCGCCACCGCGGAAGTGGCGGCCAGCCGCGTCCAGGCGTTCCACATCGGCCGCTTTCGCGACCACAAAAGCACTGGTGAACAACTCAAGGAGATACTACGCGAGTACGGCATTTCCATGACCGGTAACAAAGACACTCTCCTTCGGAAGCTGGCGAGACTGGCTGCGGAGCAGTATCAGGAGAGAAAGCCGGAATTGGACGCGTTCTTCTCCGAGCATCGGTTCGTCCGCGTGGATAATGTCCCGCCCAGAACAGGGGATCTTCCCGTTCTCGAGGATGTCTCCTACCTCCGCAACCTCCTCCTCGCCATGTACGCGCTCAAGCACCTCCGCGGCAACGCCATCCTGGAACCCGGTCACGAGAACGACACGTACACAGAAGAGGAACTGGCCAACGCCCTCGTCCTGGGTAAGGTCGCTGTCAATTGGGCGTTTCTTAAGCAACTCTAATCTGAGACAGAAACGGCCCGCTGAGGGGAAGAGACAACAGCACTGCATAGCCAAGTACGCCCACGCAATCGCCGCAGGCAGATTGTATGCGTACCAAATCATCACGGTTCACGAACACGCCACCGCAACCATTGCGAAAGGCAATAACCACGGCAAGGTCTATTGGAAGCTGCACGAATGTCGCGGCGCCTCAAACGCACCGATCACGCCAGCAGCCCGCGCCAAAGTCCTGGCTTGGTTGGAAGAACGTCAACAGGGCATCGACCCACATGAACTGGTAACGAACCCCTCCCCATATCGCCGGCTCGCTCTTGATGATTTTCGCCCTCCGGGCGCCGCTTTTCACAGCCTGACCAGACCAGGCAGCGTGTAGTGGCATTACCGCTTCTCACAGAGGCTGCATGTGATGTCAGAAACCGGCGAATTGCCCTGCCCACAACCCCCATTGCTGTGACACGCCCAGGCTGCTGTATTGGCTTGTAACTCCTTTAAAATCAAGCATTTAAGTCTTTTCTGCCAAAATCTCATTATGACATGGACTGTTGGGTACGTTGGAGGGAACGTGCGCTCGCAAAGGGAATTTGAGGAAGAAGAGGACGCAATTGCCGAGTACCACCAGCGACTGGCTAGATACGAACGCGCGACGAGCAGAACGCAAGGCGGTGAACCACCAAAACGAATTAAGAAACCTTGGATAGCGCCAACTGGCCCAGACGCTTTCTTCGAATATCAAGGCATAGTGCAAGAAGTCCTCCCTAGAGAAAGGCATGTCATTGTAGCCATTGCTGAAATGGAAAACACCCCGCTTCAGTATTACTGGCACGATAATGACCCGCCACTGAGCCCGGGAGATGGTATAGTCTATAACCACGACTTCAGAAGAAGGGAAGGCCTATTCGCGCTACGCGTCCTTGAGTAAGTCGATATACGAAGATGGCCGTTGATAGGTTGGTTTGGAGGGGCAGAAAACTCGTCGTGGACGCAGCGCCACGAGCCCTCCTCTTGCAGGCCTGGTAACAGAGGCTGCCGCCCGAAATCCCGTGGCCTTCTTGTGCGCTCCCGACTGCTGAGTCCACCTAACGTCGTGATACGGAAGAATTGTAGATACGCCGCGCTCTATTACTGAGTAAAATATCATGGAGACAGCCACACTGCTCCGAGGTCCATTCGCGCCGACGAACGCACCTCAGGGTTTGCGCACCAATGTGAGATACCCAAGCTCAGGATCGTACTGTGTCTCAAGTTCTTCGAGCGGCACTTTCTCGTGGTCAATTATCCCCCGGATGTCCTCATCAATGGATAGACATACCGAATAACCAGCAGCCAGCACCCTCAGATTCTCGTCAGCAAAGCCAGCGTAGTATTCCTCAATTTGCTTTAGTGGCACGTCAGACCGCCTATGCTGGGGAAACAAGGCGGACCAGTCACGCTCCGATCCATACCTCCTCGTCATGACCTTTCCCCACTCGTCGTACGTTGCCAGTTCAAAGCCGAGTTCTCCGATCAGCAGCACACGTTTGAGCGGAATAAGTAACCGCTCTTGCCTGATGATGCCATCTATGAGG
>CAYRLQ010000179.1:0-8857 GCA_964425145.1 uncultured Nitrospiraceae bacterium | reverse complement strand
TCCCGCAAGGCGCTGAACCCGATTTGTGGCCTTATTTGTGTTGAGCTGTACTAAGTACCGCCCACATTCTCGACCCCTTTCAGTCTACAGTCTGCGCCGCCTTGATGAGCTGCTACCCCGTTATCACCTCCTTCCTTGAATGCTGCCCGAACGAACTTCATTAGACCACCTGCTCCTCCCTTTGTCAAGCCCCTCCTCCGGCTTAAGGTAGTCCAGGAACTTACTTGCACGAAGGTCAGGCGGTTTCTCGAAATGCTCGAGGATCGCCATCGCGAGCCCGTCGCGTATCCGCTTTTCCTGCTCCTCTTCGGAGAGGTCGCGCACATCGATTATGGGCCCTTTCCCCGACTCGAGAGGGTGGAGGTATACCACGTAGGCCAACCGATAACCGGCGCGCGCATATCGGCTGCGATTAAGTCCCCACTGCAAGTCCGTGCCGACATATGCAAACGCCGCGATGAGGTTGGGACGTCTATCGAGCACGTATTCCGCGTCCCATTTATTATGACCCGAGTGCCGGAAGCGCTTGATGGGTAAGTGGCCGATGTGTTTGTCATTAAGACCGAGCATGTCAATCGTATACAGCCCAGAAAAGAAAGGTATCTTCCCCGCGGCGTCGACCGCTATCGTGTTCCCCGGATATCTATCCCGGAGAAACTGTCCGGTCACCTTCCAGGCATCGTACTTCTTGAAGGTATAGTTGAAATGGGGGTGGGCAGCCAGCGGCGTCAATTGGAACAAGCCCAGCCCCGCCGCAATGGCCAGAATGGCGGCGCGTTTGTGTACGCGGGGCGCCAGGTGCTTGAACAGCGCATATGTCCCGAGTGGAAACAGGAAGAGCACAAAACGCTCGCCGAGGAAATCGCCGCCGATGTAGTGCCAATAGATGAGCCAGGAGAGCGCGAAGAACATTTCAAACGAGATCGAGTCGACGAAGCCCTTGTCCTTTATCCTGAATACGTTGTAGGGCAACACCAGGATCGGTCGAAGCGGCGAGGCCAGGCGTGTGCATTTGCGCAGGGCATTATATGCCCCCAAGATGATCGGCAGAAGCGATGGGAAGAGGTCTTTGTACTTGCGAAGGGTATTGTAGGGTATCAGAACGATCGGCACAAGTGGCGCGAAAAGCCCTTTATGTCTGCGGAGGGCATCGTAGGGCAGGAACACGAGCGGCAGGAGCAACCCAATCGCCTGGGGCAACATGCCCCACTTGAACGTGATCTCCATCAATTGATCGAATCCATTTCCCACACGCATGGCCAAGGGACCGGCCACCTTGGCGTAATAAGTGTTGGGCAGCGGGTATCCATAGTATGCAAGGCGCCAGCTAACGTAGATGCCAAAGGTCAGCGCGGTGGCCGCCATTGCGCAGGCGGCAGTTCGGTGGTGTCGTTTAACGACGAGGTAGACGATGGCTATGGCCGGGGCGATGAATCCGTCGGCGCGGGCCAAGATGGAAAGGGACAGGGCGATGCACAACAGGGCGATGCCGCGCGGTGACGGACTGGTCTCCACGCGGCTGACGGCGATCCAGATGAGCAATTGGATAAGGACGATCAGAGGGGTCTCGAGCCCTGAGCCCACGGCCCACCACATAAACGGACAGATAGCGAACAAGACACATGCGATTCTCGTCCAGGGCCACGGTAAACGGTCGCGGATGTGGAAGTAAAATACGAGAAAAGCCGCACTGATGAAGACGAGATTCAGCCCCAGGGAAAAGAGGTAAGCCTGGGCATCGCCCAGGAAGAAAAACGCGGGGGCCATGAGTAGGACGTAGAGGAAGTTGGAGTAGCCTTCCACGCGTTCGCCCGGATTGTAGACCAGCCCATTGCCGTTGACGAGGTTGCGCGCATAGCGATACGAGATGTACGCATCGTCGCAGCCCCATGCCATTTGACCCGTCGCGTGAAGGACGGAGCCGCCGACCAAAACCAGCAGTGCCACCGCCACCAGGCAGTCAAAGTGCTTTCTTGTAGAGGCGTCCGTCATCCTGCTGTTTTCCGGCCGGTTATAGTGCTGTGCCTGCCCGCCTCAGGCGGGCCTGAAGCGGTTTCACCTCATTATACGAAATCGGGGCGAGCCTGTGGCTCATCCCGATTGGCCAGACGCTACCGCGCAGGGGGTTTCAGGGACACACTACAAAATTCTTTAATGAATGAGTCTGCAGTTATTTGTTGAGGGTAGGGTGACATATCTATTGCCTGGTCTGTCTGTGAAACCCGCACACTGATCTTTCACCCTCAAACGAGTTTGAGGGTGCCACGGACCTATCAGCGCTTCGTTGGGGCAAGGTTGCGCGCGGCGACCGAAGGTGCTATCGTTGAGTCGCCCAATAAACCAACGGAGAGGAGCGGGCCAGGGGCGAAGCCCCACCCGGTCCTTTCGGTTGAATATGTGGGTCGTTATGTAGGACGACTAGACAAGACTACCTTAGCCCACCTGAAAACCTGTCCAAATACTGGGGGTCATCTCAAAGAGAGGCGCGACAGGCCCTGTGGACGGAGCAAAAATGACAGGGAGAGCAGCCTATGCACTGCCCAAATCCTGAGTGCGGCGCCACGGTGGATGAAGACGCGCGTGTCTGCCCGCAATGCGGAATGGAACTGAAGCCTTACGTTCCGGGCGGCCTGGGCGAGGGCGATAACCTCGGCACAGAAGCTCTGGCGCAAGCAGCCCGTAGCAGACGCATTCGAAAGTTGGCGAACGCGAGCGTGATCCTGGCCGTTCTCTCGTGTTCTCTGGCTTGGGCTGCCGGCCCCGTACTTAATGTGTTGGGTCTTCAGGGCCAATGGCGCCCGCCTTTCGTGGCGCGACTGATTCCCCTTTCCTACGTTCCGTTATACAGCGCGGTCATTACCGCGCTTTTCATGGCGCTTGTGGCCATTGTTGCCGGACACCTTGCCATCACCAAGGGCGGCGGGACGCGGCGCCGCCTGTTCGCGGCCTTGCTCGGCTACCTGGCGGTCGCACTGATCATTCTATTGGCCGCATGGGTCATTCTATCTCGCCCGCTTTTTGTGCTACGGCATTGCCCACTTATTGCGCTTTTTCTGCCACGGGACATTCCCCAAAGTGTTCATTTCGTTTATATGTTCGCGGTTCTCGCGCTATTTCCGGCACTCGGAGCCTTCATTTTCGTACATCTTGCCATCACGAGGTGCAGGCGTGTTCCCAGAACCGGCGGCGTGATGTGGCGCCCCGTGCTCGGAGCCTTGCTCGGCTACTTCAACATCGCGCTGTTTGCGCTGTTCGCCCTTGCACTGTTTAGCAAGTGGCGCCCTAACATGGATATGGGCGTCTGCCAGGGAAACCTTAAGCTGCTGCGAGTGGCGCTCGAGATATATGCGAAGGAGAATGAGGGGATGTATCCCCCTCTGTCTTCGCAGCCCGGCGTTCTCATGTTCTCGGCGGAGGCGATCCCTCCGAAGATCTCCGGCGTCCCGCTCCCGCTCACGTGTCCGACCATACGCTATGCAGAAAAGGGGACGGCAGGCCACAAAGCCGCTCACATGCAGACGCCCCCCCACGACGACCAAAGCTACTTCTACCTCGGGTACGCCGTACTCGACGACGACGATGTCGAGGCGTTTGCGAAGGCATATCGCAAGCAGATCGCCGAAGGCGGAACCTTTGACGAAGACCTGGTAGTGAAAGACGACGAAGGAACACACATTATCCACAGGTTATCCGAAGATGTTCGGCGCGCGACACTAGACCACTACTCAGCACCGCCGTACCACAGCCCGGGTGCCGCGCCCGCCGACGTCCCTCTTCTTATCGAACGCGACCGGGGCCCTGCCACCGACGTCCCCTTTCTTATCGAACGCGACCGGGGCCATGTTTATACTGATTGGGACGGCCCCCCCTGTGGCGCCAACGTCCTCTACTTTAACAGCGGCGTGCGTTTCGTTAAACGCGGTACATGGCCCCTGACCGAGAAGACCCAGCGCATTCTCGCGGAACTCGCCGAGTAATCGCCGCGGTCCTGTATGGGGTTTCAGACTACGAAACTCTCTAATGAATGAGTCTGCAATTATTTGTTGAGGGTAGGGTGACATATCTATTGCCTAGTGAGTTGATTCCAAAACAACATAGCAACAAACACGTGAGAGATGACAAGTGAAGTAGTACCGTTTTTAACCACGGAGAACACGGAGACACGGAGAATAAATACTGCTGAACCGGTGCAATCGCTCTGGTTATATCTGGGACTTTTCACATTTTGCATTAAGATATATAAAGGTGGTCGAGAACGGTTAGCAAACGTGGATTACATCTCTGTGTCTCCGTGTTCTCCGTGGTTAGAAACGGGAAAGCGTGTTATTGCTGCGTTATTGTGGAATCGATCTACTAATCTGTCTGTGAAACCCGCACGCCGATCTTTCATCCTCAAACCCGTTTGAGGGTGCCACGGACCCATCAGCGCTCCGTCGGGGCAAGGTTGCGCGCGGCGGACCGGAGGCGCTCCAGTTCCCTGCGGGCGCCGGTGTGGTGGGGGTTAATGCGTAGGACCGCGACATAATGGCCGGCGGCTTCGTCGAGCCGGCCCTGTTCGGCGAGGGCGCGGGCCAGGTTGTAGTGGGCGGTTAGGTTGTCAGGGGCAATTTGTAGGACTTGGTTGAAACGGGCGATGGCTTCGCCTGTTCGACCGCGCGATGCCAGGACCGTGCCCAGGTTGTTGAGCGCGTCTGTGTTATCGGGATGGAGGGCCAGGATCTCGTTGAAATGTGTGGCCGCCTCGTCGTATCGCCCCGCCGAGCCCAAGGCCACGCCGAGGTTGTTGTGTGTGTCGAGATGGTCCGGGCCGATGCGCAGTGCCTGGGTGTAATGTCCGATGGCTTGCTCGAGCTTGCCCAGGGCGTAATAGGCCTTACCCAAGGCATTGTGCGCCATCAGGAAATCCGGTTCGCCGGCCAGGAGGCCATCGAGGGCCCGGCGCGTCTCGGCATCCTCGGGCTCGAGTACCAGGGCCTGCGTGTATTGGCGGATCGCTTCCTCGGTTCGATCCCGGTCGGTGCAGACCTTGGCCAGGAAGACGTGGGCAGGTTGGTAGCCGGGGTTATGCTGGACGACCTTGGCAAAATGGGCCGCCGCCTCGTCGAGCCGGCCCTGTTCGGCCAAAAGCGTGCCCAGATTCATGTGGGGGTGCACCTTGAATGGGCCGGGGATGTCTATGGCGCGCGTGAAATGCGTGATGGCCTCGTCATAGCGGCCCGCGCGGCGCAGGGCCGTGCCCAGGTTGTTGTGCGGGATGGGGCTGTTGGGGGTTACGCGGACAGCGTGCTCGAACAGGGCGATGCTACTGCGCCAGCAGCGCGTCTGAATCGACGCACACATGGCCAATCCCGCCAGATAGGCGGCGGCAGCCACGGCGAGACCCCGCTTCAGCCGCGGCGCCTTCGCCACCAGCGCGGCCCCGGACCAGGCCAGCATGATGAACAGGCCGATCATCGGCACGTAGGCGTACCGATCGGCCGTCAGGAAACTGGTGGCCCGCATCAGCCCGCATACGGGAAAGAGCGCTATCAGATACCAAAACCACCCCACCGCCAGGTAGGGACATTTCCGCAGCAGCGCCAGGGTCGCCACCGTGACGCCGATCAAGACCGCAAATGCGGCAACCACCTGCCATGTAGGGAAGCCGTCGACCGGATAGGGATAATGCACCGTCAGGCCGCTGGGCCAGAACAGCTTCGCAGTGTAGAAGGTATATACCACGGCCGCATTCATGATACGGTCGGCCAGCGGCACGGCCTCGAGCGAACGAGCGCCGCCTCCGCGTTCGACGCTCACGTAAGTGGACACGGCAATTAGGCCGGAAAGGGCCAGCAGCGGCAGCTTCTCCAGTGCCAGTTTCGCGAGTTTCTTCCGGCCATCCGCTTGCGCGACGCCGCTGAGCGTGCAGCGCTTCAGCGGCCAGTAATCAAGCAAGAGTAATACAAAAGGCATAGTTACCTGCGAGGACTTGGCGGCCAAACCCAACCCATGGCACGCCAGCACCCAAAGGTAGCGTTTCGCCCCGGGCCGCCGGACATACCGGCCGTAGGCGGCCAGCGTGAGAACCCAGAACAGTGTGTATACGAGGTCTTTACGGCCGGAGACCCAGGCGACCGGCTCGACGTTGAGCGGGTGGATGGCGAACAGCCCCGCGACCAACGCGCTGGGCCAGACGCGTCCGGTCAGCTTTCGCAGGACCCAAAACAGTAGAAGGACGTTCGCCAAGTGGAAGAGGACATTGGTGAGGTGATGGCCGGCGGCGCTCAAGCCATATAGCTCGCACCCCAGCATATACGTGAAGGAGGTCAGCGGAATCCAGAGCAGGTAATGGCCGTGAAGAACCACCTCGGCGGCACCTTCCCGCGTAAACCCGCTGTAAATAAGCGGGTTTTCGGAAACGTACAGCGTGTCGTCGTAGCTCAGAAACTCGAACCGGTATACCTGCGCGTAAACCGCCACCACGCCCACAGCCAGCAGCAGGCAAAGGAGCGTATCGCGGCGCCTGTCAGCAGACGTATTCTCCGTCATCCCCAACACTCATGGTGTGCCCTGCGTGATGCTCAAGTCCTTGACAAATTACACCACGCTTTAAGAAGTACCTTGGTCCCTTCATTTGTGTTCGGGCGTGGTTAGTCGATCTTGGCTTTCAGGCCTTCGAGTTCTTCGCCACGGGGTGCGCGGAACCGGACACAGGCCTCCCACTCGCACCGATTGCCGGGCTTTCCTTTAACGGCTCCTCCTCCTCATACGTCATCGTATTTGTGAAAACGTGCACTAAGTCGCCTGGAAGATGGGGTTGAGCGTTTCGGCGAAGCTTTTTAGTTTGGCCTCTTCCTCGTGCGTGATTGGGGAAAAACGCGAAGCAATGTCTAGGGCCAACTGGAACAGGGGTAACTCTCCAGGCGGGATCGCCGCAGTGACAGGTTGGCTGAGGCTCCAGCGCAGGCCCAGCTCCGCTTCAGCGGGATCGGACAGTGGCTGGTACCAACACTTGGGGTAGCGCTTGCGCTGCGGATTCCCTTCAGGCCACTTCTGTCGTGCCATGGCCTTTATCGCGAGCCGCGCCACACCCTTTTCTTGCGCCCGCTTAATCACCTGGGGGCCAAAATCCCCCTTGTAGTACGCGGCAAAATTGATTGGGAAGAGTATCGAGTCAAAATCGTGCCGAGCCATGGCGGCCAAGGCGGCCTCGGGAGAATGTGCAGAAAACCCGAGGTACCGAACTTGCCCTCTCTTCTTCGCCTTGAGGAGCATGTCCATCACGCCGCCTTTAACGAAAACAGGGTCTACATCTTTCTTAACGCTGTTGATCCCGTGGAGTTGATACAGGTCGAAGTAATCAGTGCGCAGTCGTTCCAGGGAGCTTTTGAACTCGGCTTCGGCTGGTTCGCGCTCACGTTCGGTCGTTTTGCACGCCAGGAACGCCTGCCTCCTATACGGCCCGAGTGCCGGCCCCAACCGCTCCTCGGCGTTACCGTACGTGGGGGCCACGTCAAAGTAGTTCACGCCGCGTTCGACGGTCTCCGCGACAAGGCGGTTCACCTCCGCCTGTTCCATATTCGCCACGAGGATTCCACCGAGTCCTATAATGGAAAGCTCTTCGCCCGTGTTTCCGTAGGGCCGGCGGGGTAAGAGCGCGGCGTTGGCGGCGTTGTTCTGAGCCTGCATGTCAGTTTCACCCCCCTGCGCTAAGGCGTTTCCGACCGCGAGCATCGCCGCAGACCGCACACCGTGTTTGAGAAAAGCACGTCTTTTCATTATCGCTGACCCCTGTCCTGATGTTATCCAACGACAATGCTCAACCTGAAGTATCTGTACTCTAATCCATTGGTTATACAACGCTCAAGATGTTTTTGGGAAGGCCGCTTTGATTTGACCCGACTCTTGTGGTAATTATCAGTTCAGGAAAGGAGGGCGTTATGAGCCAGCCCTATGTCGTCAGGCGGTTGGAGGACGTCGAGGTCGTGTCATGCCCGTGCGGCGCTGCGCGCAGGATAATCACCGGTGCGGACAACGACCTCCTCAGTGTGCATCGCGTGACGATTAGCAAAGAGGCGCAAAAGCATTACCACAAGCGATTGACCGAGTACTACGTTGTTTTGTCAGGGACAGGTGAAATCGAGCTGAACGACGATCGTGTCCCTGTCAAGCCCGGCGACGTCGTAATGATCCCGCCTCTTACCAAACATGTCGCCAGGGGCGACTTTGAGATCATCAATATCGTCTGTCCACCTTTCGATCCGAATGATGAGTACCTGGCCGAAGGCGATGGAAAAGGTTAACATACGAGGTAAGAAAGGCGAAGTAAGAGCGACGAAGCGTTTTGCCCTTAGGGCTTGTTGAACCATAGAAGAAGCTGAATACGAGGGAGAAAAAACCTTTTTTTGACAGGATTGACAAGATTGACAGGATGCAATGGATGAATCATGTAAATCCTGTGAATCCTATCTAAAAATAATCGAGATTGCAAGACAGTGGCTGGCCAAAGCCAGGAATGACCTGCCGGAAATATTTGAACACGCTGAGGATATTTGATTATTGGCAATCAGGGTCCGGCTGAGGGAAATCGAACCCAATTTGTTTGGTTCTTCCAAATTCGTGAAGGAGGTTTGGAATGAAATGTGGAAAAGCTCGGCGTATGCCAAGGCGGACGTTTTTGGGGATTGCGGCGGCAGGTACCGCGCATCTTGCCGCGGGGGTATCGTCCGATAACGAGGATGAGACTGGCCGTGTGGCGCGCCGTGAGGAGGGTAGCCCGGTGACGGAATGTACGTATTGGATGCACGGATTTAGTGGGGATGATCCAAGAGCCACGGCCCTGGCACTGAAAGAGGCGGGTTTTGAAATCGTTGTTGCA
>CAYRLQ010000178.1:0-8951 GCA_964425145.1 uncultured Nitrospiraceae bacterium | reverse complement strand
CCCCGCCGACATAGCCGAAACAGGGCTTTCTACCACTTACCCGGCGATTAGGGCTCTGCGGTTCAGTATTCCTTGCGCATCGAGGCGGCGAGGATGCCGAGGTTCTCGCGGTATTTGGTGACGGTGCGTCGGGCGATATTGATGCCACGTTCCTTGAGGCGGTTGGCGATCTTTTGGTCGCTGAGTGGTTTAGATTTGTCTTCTTCGGCGACGATCTTTTTGATAAACGCCTGCACGCTCTTGGATGATTGGACTTTGCCGGAGTCGGACTGGAGCCCTGGTGAAAAGAAGAACTTCAGTTCAAACAAGCCCTGGGGCGTCTGTATGTATTTGCCGCGGGTGGTGCGGCTGACGGTAGACTCGTGGACGCCGACTTTCTTCGCTATCTCTTGTAGTGTCAATGGTTTAATGTACTCGATGCCGTTGTCTAAGAACTCTTCTTGCACCTCGACGATAGCTTCTCCGATGCGCAAGATGGTCTTTTGGCGCTGCCGGATGCTGCGGATGAGCCAGTCGGCGGCTTCGAGCTTATCGCGGATGAATTTCTTCTCGTCTTGGCCGATATTCTTTTTCCGAGCCATCTGAAGATAGCGGTTGCTGATCCGCAATTCAGGCACGCGTTCGTTGGTGAGCGAGACCACGTACTCGTCATCGACCTTCTCCACGATGAGCTCGGGTGTGACGTATTGCGGCGGCGCTAAGGTGTACTCATGGCCGGGCCATGGATCGAGCTTGGCCAACATACTCTTGAGTTCCTCGACGCGTTCGGGTGTGATGCCCATAGCCTTGGCGATCTTGGGAATCTGGCGGCGTTCGAGGGCCTCGAGGTGGTCTTCGACAAGCGTGCGAAGCTGGGGTTCGGCGGGGTATTCGACGTCAATCTGGAGCAGGAGGCACTCGATCACATCGCGTGCACCGATGCCGATGGGCTCGAATCGCTGGATAAGGGACAGCACGCGCTCGACCTCCTCGAGCGGTACGGTCAATTCATGCGCAATTTCCTCGAGGGAGCCCGTGAAGTAGCCGCGATTGTCGATGTCGCCGATAATGCGCTCGCCGGTTTGATAGTCGCGCTCGTCCTTAGCGGCCCAGCTCAATTGGCCCAACAATCGAGCGCTGAACGATTCCTCCTGAGTAATGGAGTCCTGATAAAACTGGCGCCGTTTAGCCGCATCTGGGTTGTAGCTGAGGTCGCGGCCCTCGACATGGCGCCGGTCCCATTGCCCGGCGAAGGCGTCCAGGTCGAAGGATTCATCGAACACGTCGGCGTCGGCCTTGACATTGGTAGCTTCCGGCACGGGTTCCGGCGTGGTATCTTGCTGGACCTGGTCGAGGACCGGATTGGCCTCGAGCTCTTGTTGGACATATTGCTCGAGCTCGATTGCGGACAGTTGTAGGATATGGATGGCCTGCTGCATTTCCTGAGTCAGCGCGAGCCGCTGCTGGAGCCGCAGTTCCTGCTTTTGGACCAGTCGTTGTTCCATCATGCCGCATGCACCTTTTCCAAGCAAACTACATGCCTATCATACCATTGACAACCAAAACCTGTCAATTGATACCGCCCCAAATGGGTGATATACTCCAGCGCAGCAGGACTGGAACACAGCCCCTCTCGCTCGGTAATTTCGTGAACATGGCCAAATCGAGCCAACAGACCCATTCCCAGGTGCGTTTGAGGAAACAAAACATTGATCCGGTTTAGTCTTTTAGGCAGCGGGGGCAGGGGCAATGCCCTGCTTATCGCCTCGCCAAGCACCAAGATACTGATAGACAGCGGGTTAAGCTTCAAGGGTATTCGGGAGCGCATGGCAGCGCTGAGCGAATCGCTCGTGGACCTCGACGCGGTGTTCGTCACGCACGAGCACAACGATCACGTCGGCGGGTTGGGCGTGTTGGCGCGGAAGCTTGACGTGCCGGTGTTCATGACCCCAGAGACCTATGACCATCTCCCCCTGTCCGTGGGTAAGATTCCCCGCGTCGAGCTCTTCGAAGCAGGAGACGACATTGCCGTCGACAGCCTGCTCGTGAGCAGTTACAGTGTCCCTCACGACGCCGCGGACCCGGTAAGCTTCGTGGTGCGCTGGGGAGAGGTGAAACTAGGGATCGCCTGCGACCTCGGGCACGCGCCGAACCTGGTGAAAACCCGATTAAGAGGCGCGCACGCACTGATATTGGAGTCAAACTACTGTCCAGACATGCTCTTACGCGGCTCCTATCCCCCTCAGGTCCAACAGCGCATCCGAAGCCGGCACGGGCATCTTTCCAACCGGGACATGAACACGCTTTTGGCAAGCTTGCTGCATGATGGCCTCCAGCTCGTGGTGCTCGCGCATATCAGCCAAGAGAACAACACGCCGCAACTGGCCCGCGAACTGGCCTGTAGGGTGCTTGAGAACCACCGCGCAGAGGTGTTCGTGGCCCGGCAGGACCAACCTACGCCCATCTTCGAGGTGCGCGGCATGGGTAACGCGGCTGAGGCAGGCGGATGAAACCTCTGGATTTCTTTCACACGGAGGCGGTCGTGCAGGCACTGGACCGGGCGGCGCGTTGCGCGGCCGTGCCCCTGCGCCTGCATTACGTCGACCAGGGGGAAGAGGGCCCGAAGATCATGAGTATCGGGCAATGCGCGGCGTGCCGCTACGTCGCCAGTCTGCCCGAAGGGAACCAGGCGTGCCGGGCATCGCGTCTGGCCGGGGCGACGGCGGCACTGGGGCGTGGCAAGGCGACGGCATTTGTGTGCCACATGGGGTTTGGTTGCGTCGCAATTCCCGCATTGCCCGACGCAGAGGAGAGATTCGTGTTGACGTTGGGTCCATATTGTCCCGCCGAGGAACCGCGCGCGCTGGAAAAGGACGCCGTACGCGGGCTGGAAAACCTGGGCGTCACGCCTGGAGCGGCCTTCCCCGTATCTTTGTCAGACGTGCGGGTAGTGCCGGCCGCGGCAGTCCCGGAAATCGCCGGATGGACCGCGGAGGTGCTTGCCGACTTGTGGCAGGCGGCGCAGGAGCACGTCGAAGCGCCGCAGGTTGAACCGGAAACGGGAGGTGGCGCGGGCAGAATCCGCCGCAGGCCGCCCTACCCCACTCCCGACCCGTATCATGCCGGAGACATCGCGGCCGCGCTGCTTGGGGGCAACCAGGCGCAAGCACGGGCGCTGGTCCGCGCCGCATTAGCGGAATCGCGCTCAGGCCGACGCGCTAAGATCGCCGTGCGCCGTGCGCGGGCAGTCGCCATGGTTTCCGCCGTGCTCGAAGGAGCGGAACGCGCCGAGGTAGATATCTCGCAATGCTGGGGAGGATTTAGTGATTTCGTCGCCCAGGTGAAGCGCGCTCGCACGGATGAGCAGTTGGCAGCGGCCGCCATGCGGCTCCTGGGCGCGATCAAGCGCAAGGCGCAGCGCGTGGCCACGTCGGCCCACAGCTTTGTAGAGTTGAACCGGCTGGTTATGTCGCGCCTTCCCGGGAAGATCACGCTAAATGAGATCGCCGCCGAACTCGGCCAGCATCCTACGGCGATTACTCACCGGCTTCAGCGGAAGTTCGGCATGTCGTTTTCGGAATATGTCGGCCGCATACGCATCGACAAGGCCAAAGAATTACTAAGGCGGACCCGCTTGGGCGCGGGTGAGATCGCGCGGCGTGTAGGCACGAGCGACGCGAGCAATTTCAGCAAGCTGTTTCGGAAGCTCGAGGGCATGTCGCCGCTGGAATATCGAAAACTATTCGGGGGCAAACAATGTGGATAAGTCTGAAGGAGAAACTACGGCAATGGTGGTTGCGCGTGCGCTGCACGACCGAGTTTCTGTGCGACAGTTGCCGCTATGACTATCCAAGCGCATGCAACCACCCGGAACGTCCAAATGCGGTCAAGTGTACGGACTATAAACCGAAGTGAATCATGAGAGGAAAACTGTGACAGACCCCGCTCGCAGACTCCCGAGGACGGTTCTTTTTTGTTTTATCACAAACGAGCGGTAGAACGGAAACACACCCGTGAAAAAAATCCATTGTTTCCGAGCGAATAATCTGCTATTCTCTCGAGGGTTGAGACTTAGAGGGCGCGGGAGAATGGGTTTGGAGGCGCTCCTCTCGACTGGGAACGGCGTATTGGATCAAAGCCACAGAAACTTGGAGGGAGAATGCATGATTAAGCTACGAAACATGCGATCTTTTGCTCAATGGCTCATGGTGCTAGCGATAATGGCACTTTTGTTCTCCGCATGCGGTGGCAAGGAGGAACCGGCAACAAAGCCTGGTGCGAAACCCGCGTTAGCGGCCAAAGCAGCGAAAAAAGCTGTGGAGAAGGGAGCCGAGCCAGAGCCTGAGGCAGGTCTAGCGCCCGCGACGTTGGATGTTCTGCAACTCATGCCCGAATCGGCCATGATTGCGATGGCGTTGCCGCACCTGAACGGTCTGGTCGAAAAGAGCGTTGCGTTGGCCAAACGGGTAGCGCCCGATGAGATCGACATCGACAGTGTGGTTGCAGACGGCATTGCGGAAATGGCCGAGGTTCTTGGTGTGAGTGACGCCGAGACACTTGGTGATATCGCCAGCGCCAAGGGATTCGACCTGGACGCGCCGCTGGCGGTCTTTGTGGATTTGGGTCCAACGGTGGCGAAGCTCGCGGAGGCTGCCGAGGCATTGAAACCCAAGGCGCCCGAAGGAGAAGCGCCCGAAGGAGAGGCGACTGAAGAGGAGGCCGCTGAAGAGTCGGAAAGCGCCAAGCCGACTCCCGCGGCCACGTTCGACCAGGCGGAAAAGATGAACGCTCTTATGGCCGAAATGAGCCCGCCCGGGATAGTTGGGGTGGTCGCCTGCACGGATACGGCGCTTGCCGAAACCACCTTGAAGGAAATCCTTGCGTCTGAGGGGAGCCCCCTGACAGGCGCCGAGGTGGAAGACCTCGATGCCGATGGCGTCACCATCCACTGCTACGACCCGGAAATGTTCAGCTATTTCGTCTCGGGAAATCTGGTGATCGGCGGCACTTCGTTGGACATGGTAAAGGCGACTGCGGCCCGTCTCAAGGACCCGGCGAAGATTCGTTATGGCACGGCGGATTGCCCAGCGGCCGCGTCGGACGAACTCGTCGAGTTGGCTCGACTTGATAAACTCGTGCCGTTGGTCGAGAGCCTGCTGCCCGTCGTGGAGGTCGTGGACCCGTTGATGGCGCCCATGATGAAAGCGCAGGCAGCGATGATGAAGCAAGTCACTGCGGCGTACAGCGGCGCGGACCCGGCGGTGCTGACGCTTGCGATGGACGAAGACAAGGTCGAGTTCCTTACGCGCATCGACATGGAAGCGCACCCACAGCTTAAGGCGCTGACGGGCGATGCCTCACCATTGCGGCTGGCGACGCTGCTGCCTGAAACTACCCAACTGTTCCTAAGCATGCGGTTCAACGAGGAAACCAAGACGAACATCAACAACAACCTCAACGCGCTGCCGTCAGATGTGGTGCCGCAGCAAGTGTCGTCGATGCTGCCACAGTTTATCCAGATGATCGGCGATGAACTGACCATTGCGATGATCGGCATAGAAGAGCAGGTTCCGAAAGCCATACTGATGCTGGGCATGGGGGACCCAGAGAACACGAAGGCGATGCTTCAAATGTTCGTGCCTATGTCGCTCACCGAAACCTACAAAGAGGTCGAGATTAACTCGGTGGCGATGCCGTTGCCAGTTCAACTGTCCATCGCCTTCGCGAAGGACATCGTCCTGCTGGCGACGGACATGGAGGCGATGAAGGGCATACTGGACCTGCTCGAGGCCGGGAAGAGCTCAACGCTGTTCGCATCGCTTGATCCCCCCCTCGACGCGGCCGTGCCGCGCTACAGCGCGCTGGTCTTAAAGACGGAAATGATTGCGCAGGTTGTATCAGAGGTGGCGGCGCTGCGCGGTGATCTTCCGCCCGAAGTCTCGATGGTCATCAACATTGTCACGGATCTGGTGCGCGAGGTGCGCATGACGCAGGAGCTCGTCGGCGGCTGGCAATGTGGGGCCCTCACGATTCATCTGAACCCCGCGAGTTAAGCAATTCAAACACCGCACGCCGCGGAGGCCACGGCCTCCGCGGCGTTTCTTTCCGACGGGAAAGGCGGCCACAACCCTCATGCCGCATCGTGGCGGCGACCGGACGCGATGAAAACCTGGGGGTATTCTGGGGACAGTATACTTAATTCAGTCGTTCTTGGTCTTTGGTCCTGGTTTTCGCTTCCTACTGAATTAAGTATACTGTCCCCAGAATACTAAATGTTGGGAAGAAACCCTGGGTGCAGGCAAGGCCATTCAGCCTGTCTCCAAAAAAGGATCATCTAGTATGTTGTTTTCTGCGGAGCACGAAGGCGCCAGTGAGAGTAACAGTACCAGCCAGCAGGACAAAACCTGGCCAGATCATAGTCGGTAACTGGGGCGTATCGTTCACATCATTCGGATTGGTACCCCAGAAGACCTCATCGCCATCGTTCACGCCGTCCCCGTCAGTGTCTGGATTGTTCGGATCCGTGCCCGTGTCGGTTTCATCCACAAAGATACCTGTGTTGGTCTCAACCATATCCAGCAGACCATCGCTGTCAGAGTCGTAAGCCACCGAGACGCCGCGCGCATTCAAAGTCAGCATGTCATTGTATAAGGCATCTTGACTGAGCGGGTTGGCAATCAGGTTCACGTAGTCGCCACTATCAATACCAGGATTGGCTACCAGAGGACTGATATCGCTTATCTGGTTGTAATCGAGGTACAGCACGATCAACTGCGTTAACCCACTTAGAGGACTGATATCGCTTATCTGGTTGTTCCCGAGGTCCAGCCCGATCAACTGCGTTAATCCGCTGAGAGGACTGATATCGCTTATCTGGTTGTTCCCGAGGCTCAGCCCGATCAACTGCGTTAACCCACTCAGAGGGCTGATATTACTGATCTGGTTGTCATAGAGGTCCAGCATCTCCAACTGCGTTAATCCACTGAGAGAGCTGATATCGCTGATCTGGTTGTCCCAGAGGCTCAGCCAGGCCAACTGCGTTAATCCACTCAGAGGACTGATATCGCTGATCTGGTTGAAATCGAGCCACAGCACGGTCAACTGCGTTAACCCGCTCAGAGGACTGATATCGCTGATCTGATTGTCACAGAGGTCCACCACGATCAAATCCACGCAATGCTGAAGCCCTGATAAATCGACTATATCCTGGCTCCATGCGTCGAGCCACATCAGCCCTAAAAGATCTGTATCGTATATATCTCCTGTAGGTTTCCCTATAGCCATACGAATCACTGCTTCCAGGTTCGGGTCAGGAAAATTGACCACTACCTGAGCTTTAACTGAGGCCGCAGAGAAAAGAGTCACGACAACGACAAGGGGGAGAAAAACAATTCTCGTCAACCAATCTTGCCTTCTCAAATCACTATTTTTCTGCAAAGACGTCATAGTGCACCTCCTCTTTGCAATCTGCTTTCCCTTACAGACCAGCATCAAAGAATCCTTACTCTTCATTTTTCCTTCCCCCTTGCTGTTATTCTATTTGTCCCTGTCAACTATGTCTTTACAGAAAAGTTGATTCTACCTTCACTTCCTTTCTTTTCTTTCAAAATTCAAATCTTTCCTTGACTGAGGTTATCGTAGGGTGGGTCCGTGGAGTCTTCTCAGGCGCACATAGGCTTCGTTGAGGGCGCGCATGGCATCTTCATCGCCGCCGTGGTCGGGATGGTGTATCTTGGCCTTTTGCCGGTAGGCTTTCTCGACTTCTTCCCACGTGGCCGAAGGGGATAGCCCGAGCATGCGGTAGCACAGGTCCAGATCGTTGGAAGAGTCGACATCCGGGGGCAGGTCTTCGCCGCGGAGCTCGCGAATGCCACGGATGATGCGGGGCCAGAGTCCCGTCAAACTCAAGACCCCGATCAACAACATCAGGACGATGAGTTCATGTAGACCAGTCATACCGAACATCGCGCGACCTCAGCACTCCTGATTCAATGACTTGATGCTCCAAGGCAAATCCTCCTTCCGCGCGCGGAAGGGGGCTAACGCCGGCGTCTTCGCTTCTCAAACTTGAAGATATTATCGACCATTTTACCTGCGACGTCCACACTGTTCTCGGCGGTGTGGTTCCGGCGCCTTTGGTCAAGCCGCCAGCGGCGGAAAATCGGAGTGAATTTCATATAGCAATATCCAACCGCCATGCCGCCGAAATGCGTGGCGACGGAGGTGGTACTACCCTTTCCCAAACCCCAGAACAGGTTCATAATAATCACGATGATCACCAGGGCGCGCGCGTTGATGGGCAGGGGAAACGGAAACAAGAAGAACTGGCGCTCGGGATTTATCACGGCGAACGCGACCAGCACGGCCATAACCGCGCCGCTGGCGCCCGTCACAGAAACCTCTCTGCCAAACATCGACCACGGGATGAGCGTGGCCAATACCGCCCCCGTGCCGCAGATGACGTAGAACCGAAAGAACTGCCGCGTGCCGAGAACACGTTCCACGTGGGGTCCAAAGAAGAACAGCCAAAGCATGTTCATAAACAGATGCATCAGGCCCGCGTGTAGGAATTGGTACGTGAAGGGTTTCCAGAACAGCCCCGAAACGAAAAGCCCCGGCTGAAAGGCAAGCAGACCGGCCACCGGCCCGCCCGGTGGGGCAAACTCGCTCATAGGCGAGACCCTGTACCCGAGGGGAATGTCCACCAGGAGCTGCACCACGAACACGAAGATGTTGGCAAGGATGAGCCGTCGCACGGCCCATGTGAGGCGTTCCCGTGCCACAGCATACTGCGGTCTGGTGTAAACGTTCATACCCTCACGACACTCCGAAATACATCCAGGAATCTTACCGGATTCCTGTAGGCGTTGCTACAGGTTACTCCATTCTACACCGATAAAGACGCGTTTTCCGCCCATCGTATCGCGCCATCTAAAATCTTACCCAAAGGTGTATGCTCCTGCCATTTGTAA
>CAYRLQ010000177.1:0-8961 GCA_964425145.1 uncultured Nitrospiraceae bacterium | reverse complement strand
AACGCCCCGCCGGCATAGCCGAAACAGGGCTTTCTCCGACTTACCCGGCGATTAGAGAAGGGTGCAAACCACCATCCTCGACCCAGCGTTTGACTTTGACCGACCTTCTTTGTTCCAATCCTGGTGCAAATGCCCTCAGTGCGTGGCGCATCCGGCGCGACTGATTGCTGGCGGGCGAGGGAGAAACCGCCCGGATTGCCGGCAAAAAATGGCCCTGTTGTGGCTCCGGTGAGCCGGCGCGCGGCCATTTACGTTACGCAGTTGCGTAAAATCAAACGGCACACTCTCTTAATGCGGTAGAACGGAACCGGCGCTCCTTGGTTTCAAGAGCAATTTGACAAAGCACTAAAGCAGTACGGGAATAGGGGATGAAAAGGCGCAGCTCGCCTTTTCACAGCGAGGCATATCGCGCTGGGCCCTGCCTCGGAGGTTTTCTTTGCGTGATTCGGGCGGCCAATTCGATTACTGGCGCCTGCCGAGTCTAGCCCTGTGGCTGGTCTTTTTCGGGGTTGGGCTGCTACCCGAGTGGGTGTATGATGAATTGCGCATCCTCGGCGCAGTGGTGACGCAGAAGGCGCTGATCAATTCGCCCTACCTCATCACGGTAGGGTTTGCGGGTTATCTGGCCGTGTTTTGCTTCAACAAGTGTCGCCTGGCTGACGCGACCGAGGCGGTTGCCCGCGCTAACGCCCTGCAAAACGGGGTCATTGCACTGTTGGCTTTCCTGCCGCTGCCGCTCGAACTCCTCGTCCAGGCGCGCGATATCCCCGTCGCCAGCGCACGGCATTTCATTTACATGCTCGGAACGGTCAAACTGATCGCGTGGTGGTATCTTCTCTTGCTATTCATAAGGTATTACATGTCCGGCAACCCGCGCGTGTTCACCCGGATGGCTTCCCTGTTGCCCAGCGTACGTCGTGGCGCGCACCAAGACCCGCCAAAGGTCCAACAACCGCCATCGACCGACCAGGAGACGGAAAAACACGAGGCGGCATTGCAGTCGGACGAGGGCGATCCGTGCGGGTAAAAGGCGATGGATGAGAGAGATTTGGTGCCGAATTAGCCAAATATGGGAAATATAATAATATTGTTTTCCGCGCCTGTTAAACCCCTAAAGTGTAATCTCAATTACATATCTATCGCCCCACTAGAATCGCGACCAAAGCACCCGTCATTTGCCCCATCGAGGCCCATTCTTGATTAGGCCATCCATAACCTCTTCCGAAGCAATGTCTTACGAGCCTCCGCCTCTCGCACGTCAACACATTTGGGGCCTATTGCGTTTAACTGGTGGGTGGTTTAGACTTTTAAGTGAAGGTACTCGACAGGGGCCTTCTGCGGGGATGCAAATGAACCGCAGGGCGATCATTGGGATGATGATCCCGATGTTGATGAACGCCGCGCCGATTTCCGCGGGTACGCTGCAGATCGGCGCTCCGACAGTTGAAGATAGGCGCGTCACGTTCCCCATAATGCTGGAAGGCGATGTGGCAGGAGGGGTCTCGGCGCTGGATTTCCGCTTCAATTACGATGCGGTCATGTTTGAACCGGTTTCGGTAATGGCTGGCCCGGTAGCCCTCGAGGCGGACAAGCGAGTCGAGTGGAACGTACGCACCCCCGGCGAGTGCATCGTGGTGATGATGGGCATGAATCAGAGCCTGTGCCAGTCGGGTGAGCTGGCGCATGTCGTGCTGCAACGTGTAAGCGAGTCAGGCCAGGGAGAGTGCCGGTTCGCCATCACACGGCCGACGCTTTCGTCCTATGAAGGGAAGGTTATCGCTGCTAGAGGCAGCAGCGAAACGATGGCGTTTTCCAGTCTGGCCCAGGAACTTCCCCAACGGGACGAGACGAATGACGAGGCAACGGGGGAGCCCACGGCCACCACCGAGACGGCCGCGCAGAGCGAAGAGCGTGTCAAACCGCCTCGGGAAGACATCGAGATGAATGAGGGGGCGGGGGTAGTCCGCAATGTGTTGCGGCGGCGCCCGGCGGTTGAGGCATCGTTTGAAAGGGCCGGCAAGGATAAGGATATAGAAGCCCGTCCGGCCGATCCTGACGTCATCCCTGCCCGTCCGTTAGGTCACGTCGATAGGGAGCGACTTGCAGCGGTTGACAGAATGCGCGACGCGCTCCCGACACCGGCCATCGCAGCGAAGGAACCGTCGCCACCGCATGAGGTGCCAGGAACCGGTAAGCCGCCGGAGCCCCTACCCGCGAACGGCGGCGAGGGGCGTCAGGCGGCGAGCGATGGTGGCTTGATCGGCGCGGCGGATGCGGCCCGGAACTCGGTTAGCGCAATTGAGAATGACAGACGCGCCGATTCGCGTGCGGTCCAGGCGAGCCGCAGCGAGGAAGCCCAAACGCCTTCACGCGCGCCCGTCAGGTGGGGGCTTGTCGCAATTGCCTCACTGCTTGTGTTGGCGGGGTTGCTTATCGTGCGTAAGAGACTGTTTACTTAGGCGCACCCTCGGGTGTGCCTTCCATAGATGTTCTTCCCCCAAGAAGAGGATGCCTAATCCTCTGCGTCACTTTAGCGCAAAGTTAGAGTGATGCACCTCACCGGAGATGCCGGGCGCCCCCTCCCGGCATCTCCGCCCCCACAAACGTCACTCCCGTGCGCCCCATGCAAGAGTTCTCTTTCGTAGGGCCGGTGCCCGGCCAAAACGGGCTAGCGCCTTGTTTTTACCCTATTTTTGCAGATTCAAAAAAATTCGTTTAAGCCCTTGACCTTTGGATACGAAACCTGTATAATGCGTTCTGTTGATTCCAAAGGGGTATCAAACGGGGACAACTACGGGCCTATTGATAACCCAAGGAAATTGCTTGACATTCGTATAGTAACTCCGTATAATGCCAACACCTAGCCTGGTGTGCGAACCCAACGGCGTATGCGGTTGGGAGAAAATAAGGGTATGCAAAAGGACCGGTGTAAAGGTTCTTTTGTTGATGTGGTAGAGTGATATAACGCGGAGGGTTAAGTAATGAAAAGGTTTTCGATCGGGGTGCCAACAATTATAGCGGGCGTGTGTTCGATATTGCTGGTGGGGTGTCCCCCAGTGCCACTGATGGAGGTAACGCCCCCTGCCTCTCTGTCGTTCGCGCCTGCTGACGACGAGCAGCCGTTGAAAGTCAAGAACACAACTGATGGTGAGCTTACACTAAACATCGAGATCTCTGCGGAGCCGGATGCCTGGCTCAGCGTGAGCGACGCGTCGTTCTCCCTTGCACAGGCCGAGGAGAAAACGGTAACGGTGACGCTGGACTATACCAAGGCGTACGCCTATAAGGAAGGCGAGATTACGGTTATCGCGAAAACGGGCGAGGGTGAGAAGGAGGTTGTCGTAGAGGACCTCACCACGATCATCAACGTTACAGTGGGTGAGTACTTTACCCAGAAGTTTGCCCAGAGCGAGGACGCGGCCGAGGATATGCAAGGTAAGATGGTGATCTTTACCGTGTCCGACGCGGATTCGCCCACTTACTATCAGGCCGAATACGCGGAGTTGCCTGAGGGCGCGGATGTGAACATGAGGTTGAACAAGGCAAATGCACTAGCAGGAACCTCTCATACTCTGGACGAGTTTGTGCAGTCCTTTGGAGAGGGTGAAAATGTCATTAGCCTTCTCGCCTCGGCCGATGCCATGTACAACGTCCTGTTCTATGGAACGCCGTACGGGAGCATTTTGGTGGGCGACGACGGTCGGGTCAGCTTTGGAAAGGCCCCCGCGGTTGCGGCTGCCGGGACAGCAGCCGGGCACTTCGCAACACCGGGCATTTCCGCGCTGTACAAGGCGTTCGACCCCGCCGGGAATGTGTATGCTATAGACCTCGGAGACCGCTTGGCGATCATTTACAAAGATTTCGCTGGCGCGAATAGCTTCCAGGTTGAGCTGTTCTATGATAGCGCTGATACCGCTGACGAGTTCGCGATCTCCTGGTTCGCGGCCGAGGATGAAATCGACGCGATTGTCGGTCTTTCGGCCGGCGCCCCGGTTTACAACGACGGGGACAAGGATGGTGTCCCGGATGACTTTGAGTTCGGCGACACCGACCTGCTGAGCAACCTGACGTCGGTCGCTGTACCGAACAACACTAGACCGTTGACAGTAGCACCCTGGTAGTAGTGCCCGCGTTTTAGCCCTTCGCGAGGAGTGGGCTGAGACCACCGAGGGCGCAGGTATTGCGCGGTTTGGTATGCGGCCCACGGATATAAAACGTTGTAACGACATCCCTTAAGGATTCTTTCCCGACGTTCGGTCGGGAAAGAATCCTTTTCTTTGCGAAAAAGCCGGAAAACCGACTGAGTTGATCGAACATTTGCTGTGCCTTAACTTTCGATTGTAGACCTTTGCCCTCACGCCTGAGTTTATCCAGCCGGCGCATCTATGCTAGCATTTCTCCGCGGCAAGCCATGACGTGGTTGGTCGGTGACGAGTGTATAACCCCAAGCCATGGGGCGTGAGTGGCACAGTGGCCCAAGCCAAGATCAGAACCAGGCAAAAGACGCAGCGGACCTTGCTGCTGAACCCCGACAAGCTTGGACTTGTCGTGGCGACGTTTCTAGCTACGGCGGTGATGGGGTTCTGCTTTTTCTATCGGCAGGCGGATTGGTTCGAGACGGCGATTCGTGTCGCGTTAATCTTCGTGATGTCCTACGTTGCGACGTTCATTTTCGTGGTGGTGCTCAAGCACATCGCCTCGACCGAGCTCGCCAAGGTCCGTGCGCGAGAGAGGGAAAAGAAGACCGTCCAGGAACAGAGCGCCTCGGAGGAGGCCTCCGAACGGGGCGAACCGGTTTCGGAAGAGGTGAGGAGAGGTGAATGAAGTGGCGTAGCGCGGTGGTGGTTATGGGCGCGTGGGCTTGGGCGGCTCTGGCATGTGCCCAGGCGCCGGACCTGGAGCACATGGACTTTGTGCTTAAGTCCGTTCCGGACGGGCCTGTGGCGAAGGTCAATGGGAAGAATATACCGTCTGATGAGTTCACCCGGCTGTATCAGACTGAGTCGGCCGCGCTGGCCCAATCGCGGGGCAGGAAAAGCATCCCGGACCAGGTCCGGCTCGAGACGGGGTTGCGCTGCCTGACCGTGCTGATCCAGCGCGAGATTCTGTTCCAGGAGGCCCTGAAGCGCAAGCTGACGGTAAGTGACAAAGAGATCGAGCAGGGCTGGCAAGATGAATTACTGCGTGTGAGCAAGCACCTATCGAAGCAGTCGGACACACCGCCTACGGAAAAGGAATTCCTCGAGCGGGCGGGGCTCTCGCGCGAGGAGGCCCTGGCGGAAATCCGCAAGGAAATGCTCATCGCCAGGGTGCGCGACGCCCTCGTTGAAGAAGAAGGCGTGACGGTAACAGATGCGGAGCTGGCCGCATTCTTCGAGGAAAAGAAGAACCTGTTCAGGCGGCCGGACCGGTGCCACCTGAAACAGGTTTTCGTAGGATTTGGTCCCGAGCGGTCCGCGGCCGATCCTGAGCTGAAACTGCGCGCTCGGTCAAAAATCGAGAAAGCCATGCAACGCATCCGCGCCGGGGAGAGCTTCGAGGCCGTGGCCAAGTTCATGTCCGAGGCGCCCGGCAAGGAGCAAGGGGGGGATATGGGCATGATGCCTATGGTGGCGTTGCCGCCTTTTTACGCGGACGCGGCGTATACGCTCGAACCTGGACAGACCAGCGATATCATCGAGAGCGAACTGGGGTTTCATGTGATCAAACTTGTGGAATTCCTGCCCGGCGCCGCGCCCAATCTCGAAAAGGCGAAGCCCCTCATTCGCAAAATGCTCCTCGCTAAGAAGAGCAAAGAGGTCGTCGTCGCGTTCTGTAAGCCTGTGCTCGGCACGGAAGGCGCCGTGCAAGTGTTCCTGGAGCTGGAAAAGACGCTCGAGACACATCCCGCCGAGCAGGGACTGAGAAGTGCGGTTCCAGGAGCCGTATCCGACCCGTCGTCGAAACCCTGACCCGCACAAGTTGGAACCCCAAACAGGGCCTCTGGTCGTGAGGCGTGCTCGTCATTCGTAGTTGTCTTCGCCTTTTCGATTACGGGCGCGAAGCACGAATCGAAACGCCCGAAGGTATTATGGCCTTTTTTCACAAAGCTAAACTCGTAACGGATAAGGGCCTGACCATGCCGATAGCGCAGAGCTACAGAATCCCAATGCTTGCCCAGGCCCTGGGTTTGGCGGCGGCCGAGCAGAGAGGGAGTTCCATTCTTCTGAGGCGGCGACCTGCTCGTGTTCGGGCGCGCCGAATACGACTGATGGGGTTGTTGGTGGCCTTCTGTACGGCGGCATCGTGGGCCGCGCGTGCGGACGTGGCCTACCATTGGCCGCTGGACCTGCCCTGTGTCCTCACATCGAGTTTCGCGGAATATCGCGTGGGGCGCTTCCATGCCGGCATCGACCTGAGAACCGGCGGCATCGGTCGGGACGTGCATGCGGCTGAGGATGGGTATGTATCACGGGTGCGGTGTTCCCCCTGGGGCTACGGCAAGGCGGTCTACCTCCAGCTCGAGGACGGCTACACGGTCGTTTACGGTCACCTCGACGGGTTTGCCGAACCCCTGGCCGAATACGTGCGCCGGGCACAGCACGCCCGCAAGAGTTACACGGTCGATCTGTATCCCGAGGCCGGGATGTTTCCTGTAGCCCGTGGCGCCGTCATCGCCAAGAGCGGCCGGACCGGCACCGGCGCGCCGCACCTGCACTACGAGATTCGCGACCCGGCGGGGCGTCCGATCAACCCACGGCGCCTCGGCATCTCCTGGCCCGACACCACCCGCCCTGTCATTCGGAAAGTGCTGATCGCACCCGCCGGGCCCAACGCCTCGCTCAACGGCGACATCGTCCCGCTTGTGCGCGAGGTGCGCGCGACCGGGCCGGGCCAATACACCTGCGACCCGGTCTTCGCCTACGGCCGCATTGGATTCGGCCTGGATGTGATCGACCCGGCCAACAACAGCGCCAACAAGCTCGGCGTGTACACCGTATCCACTACCGCTGCCGGGAAGGAGATATTTCGGATTCAGAACGACCGCCTGTCGTACGACACCAACCACAACGGCGACGTGTCCTTCCACCCGTTTTTCTTGGCCGAAGGCCGTTTCTTGCTCCAATGGCGCTGGCCGGGCAACCGGTGCGAGCCCTTTCAGCAAGTCTCGTCCGAGGGCTGGTACAGCATCCCGGAAGAACCGGTCGACGTCAGGGTGGAAACCCAGGACTTCCTCGGCAACACCGCCGTGGTGACCATCCCGTTGCGCCCCGATATCCCTTTGCCGCTGGCCGGACCCACCCAAGGCGGCACAGGCACGGGCAAGGTCGAACTTGAATGTCTCGGCAACTGGCTGCTATTGACCGCGCGGTTCTCCAAGCCCGAAACCGAGACCCCCGATCTGATGCTCGACGGCCCTGCGACCGTCGAGGGCGGTCGATTCCACCGCGTGAGCGCCAAGACGTTTCGCGCAGGGTATCTTCCGGCTGAGGGCACACGCGAGGCGGTGCTTCGCGTGCAACACGACCGCATCGCGCCGTATGAACGCCGCCTGTTCGTATTTCAGCGAGGCGCCGGCGAGCGGACCGCGGCCCTGGATGGCGCACTGGTGCGCGTGCAATCTAATTCGCCCTATGGCACGCTGTTCATCCGAGGTTGCGAATCCGGCGGGGAGGTGGCCTCGCGCATCCGGGTATTGGGAAAGCCATACCGGCTATGGCCCGACGCCGCCCCTATCGACGTGCCGGTCGAGATAGCCTTTCCGATTCCCGAGGGCGTGGAGCAACTCCAGCGGGTCCATGTCTACCGCAAGAAGGCGCCCCGGGGCTGGTCGTGCGAAAGGACACGGCGCACGGGCGACCGGCTCACCATCGCTACACGGCGGCTTGGCACGTTCGCCGTGATGGAAGACGACCAGCCCCCCCAGATCGCAAACATAACCCCCGCCCAGGGCGCGCATGTCACGACGGCGCGGCCCGCAGTCCGCGCCACGGTTACCGACCATGGCAGCGGCGTCAAAGACATCACGGTCACCTGCAACGGCCAATGGCTCCTTATGAAATACGATCCCGAGCGGAATCTTATCGAATGGGCCCGGGATGAGGACCTGCCACCAGGCCCCAAAGAGCTGCTGTTCTCCGTTTCCGATGAAGCCGGAAATACGACTACGCGCCGGAGGACCATCGCCGGGCCGTAGACCGCATAGACTTCTCACCATTTTCGTGCTCTTGGCGTCTTAGCGCCTTTGCGTGAGGTTTTCCGATGACAGCTATCAGCCATTTGCCTTTTTCGACCGGTATCAATAAACTTACATTCAAGGCGGTGTGGCCGGCTACGGCGCGGCCCCTATCCGGCATGCTTGGGTGATGATGCGAACCATGGGGTGAAACCAATGGAAGTAAAAGAACGCTGCAAAGGGTTCCTGCAAGAAGTGCAGAACCATCTCTCGAAGGAGCTGATTCCGTTTTGGCTCAGCCACGGCGTGGACAAGGAATACGGTGGCTTCTTAACATACTTCGATAAGGACGGCAACCCTACGGGCGAAACGCTCAAAACGCTGGTCTGCCAGGCCCGAATGGTCTTCACCGCCGCGTCGGCGCATCGCGCCAACCTGGGCGACGGTGCGTTTCTCGAATTCGCCCGGCAAGGCGTCGACTTCCTCTTGAACCACTTCTGGGATACCCAGTACGAGGGGTGGTTCTGGACATGCCAACAGGATGGGACCCCGGACAACATGAGCAAGTTGACCTACGGCCATTCCTTCGGCGTGTATTCCTTCAGCGAATACGCCATGGCCTCCGGCGACCCGCGCGGACTCGAGTGGGCGCTCAGGAGTTACGAGGTACTCCAGACCAAGGTCGCCGACAACTGCTACGGCGGGTACTATGAGTTTCTCGAACGCGACTGGTCAAAGAAACGCCCCGGGGTCTACGGCGGCGACCGCAAATCCTTCGATATCCACATGCACCTCATGGAGGCCTT
>CAYRLQ010000176.1:0-8964 GCA_964425145.1 uncultured Nitrospiraceae bacterium | reverse complement strand
CGGTAGCAAAACATCTGAAAACGACACTGCTTGAAGCACGTCCGACAGGACTCCTTGTTGTCATGAACCCTTCCTTCCTTTGATGTCTGTCCTGACAAGGGGTTGCAACCCCTTGTCTTTAGGCCGCCATTGTATCGATAATCATCGGCTGCATTTCAACCCGGCCCGGTCGGCGGCAGTCGGATCAACGTGAGATTTGAGGCTACCGGCCGTATAAGCCGGGTGGATGGGGCAGAAGCGTGGCTTCGCATATTGGAGGCACGATTGAAGTGCTCCCCTGACGAGGCGATTCCCGAGATGGAGGGCGGGTATCCCGACGGCGACATGTTTGAGGCAATGCCCGCTTACGGCCTTTACTGCCGCCACGTGGATGGATTGACCTTGTCCGACGTGAATCTCGGCTATGAAGACGATTTCTATCGACTCAAGGCTGTGAACGACAGGGACATCGAGTGGGTGAATGATGCCGGAATCCCTCAACCCTCGGCCCTTGGTCGTCCCGGCATCGCGCTGCTATGCGACGAAGTGACCGCGCTCCGGGTCGATGGTCTCCGTGCACGTCCATCCACCGAGGACGACGCGGTCCTGCGGCTGGTAAACGTCCATGACGCCCTCGTGCAGGGCTGCATGGCCGCCGAAGGGACACGGACCTTTGCAGAAATCGCCGGTGGTCAAACCTCGCGCATCCGATTCACCAGCAACCATTTAGATGCGGCCCGGAAGGCGCTTTCAGTCACGGAGGCAAATCCATCAGAGGTCGTGCAAGACTAGACGCAAGAGGCCAGCCGTCTTGGGAAGGGTTTGAATGCCTCACAAGGCCTCGTGCAACGCCGTGACGGCCAACGTGTAGAAAACGTTGTGAACCAGCCAAGGCTCGTTTGTGCGATAGGAGGGGTATAATCGTCCTCCCGTTGACAGGTCAACTCCGGGGCGATCATTACCGGCCATGTCGCGAACAAAACCATTGGGAATCGCGCCGGGCACGGCACCGCGCTCATGGCCTGGGATCGTGATATATCGGTGGTGATACCGCGGCAGGTTGACCGAGCCCTCACCTTCCATCATGCACAGACCGTACGGGTTTCTACCCAGCAGGAAATCGAGCTGGTCGGTGGCATAGGCTAACAGCCGCTTGTCACCCGTAACCCGGTAGACCATCAGCGCGGACCACGCCCGGCAGCAAATCTGGTAATTGCATCCCAGCGCGCTTGACGGGTCAAAGAAATAGCCGTCTTTACCCGGTTTCTGCATCATGAGGCCGAGCGCGTTGTCCGCCTCGGCGAGGAATCCCGGGGTATGCTCCTTCAGGCGTTCCTTGATTCTCGCGCAGAGCGGGTGATCGGGCAACTGGAGCGCGAAGTAGGTCAATGCCGCGGCGGGGATGTCACCGCTGTTGCCGTAGCCGCCATTGAGTTGGCCGCCAGGCTCACCCGTTGCCAGCAACCCTTCCACGCTACGTCGCGAATACTCAAGAACGTGCGCCTCCTTCGTAACACCGTATAGGTCGACGGAACTGATCAGAAGTAGTGGGCTGGGACCGCCTGTTCCGTCGACGGTCGCATGTTTCCACAGCCGCCACGCGTTGTCCATATAGCTGTTGTCGATTCCACGCTCGTTGAGCAGACGAGACAGCCGCGCCCACGCACCGATGGCGAGGGGCGAATTGCCGGCTCCCTCGATCACCGTCGGGTCATCGGCGGTGCCGACCGTATTGTCCGTGGTGTTCTCTGGGGGACACCAGTTCATCCACGTCTTGCGATCGGGGCCCTGCTCGATGTGGTTAATGATGCCTCCGGTTTCGGGAATCTGCACTTTCGCCAGGAACTTCGCGCCCCACTAGGCCTCGTCCAGGATGTCACAAAGGCCGGTGTTGTCCCGGTCGAATTGCTCAAAGTGCTTGGGCGTTGCTTGGTAGGCATTGACGAGGGCGTAGAACACCCCACCGTCGCCATATTCCCAGTTGAGCTTGTTGTAGTCGCCCGCGCTGTGCCAGCCGCCGTTCAGGTCGCGATGCGTTCCGTCCGGCAGCTTTGCGCAGTCGAGGTGACAGGCGGCATGCCACCCCGGCACTTCGAACCCGCAACGCTGAACGAAGAAAAAGTCAACATTGGCGTGAGCCGTCTCCAGGAACAACAGGTTCCGGTCGATGCGAAACGTAGGGGATGCTACCTTCGTCTTCCCAATCTTAGCTCGGAGTTGGCACTCCCCCTCTTCAACGAGGTGTGAGAAATCCGCGTCCCAGAAGTACCACCCCCAGTCCGCGTTTTTCTCGCCCGTCATACGGCCCTTGCAGACAAGAGTCCCTTCGTAGACAGAGCGCCCGCTGCTGTCCAGGATACCGAACGCGACTGACTCCGGTTTATCGGGAAAGAAGTTGGTGAGCACAAATGCGCGCTTCGGGCCTTCTGCCTCGTACCCCACTTGGTTGACGGTGACCCTCGCAAAACGCCTGTCCGTCGTGCACAAGGTCACCGCATCAAACCGGGCAGCGGCCTCATTTCCTGCTTCACGATCCCCATTGAGAACAGCGAGAACGGGCCGGACTCCATGAGCGCCTTCGGGCGGTCTGAACGGCCCCGCTGTGGTATGGCGCCATGCAGGAGCAGCCCTCACGACATCGCCAAAATTGACACGCATGACCTCTTGTCCAGAATTGACCCACACCAAGGCGAGGCGTGTGTCCGTATCTGCGCACACCATGGCTTGAAGAACGGCCTCGTCCGTCCACTCCCAGATGGGGTAGTGGATTGAGGTGAAGGCGAACCAGTCGCCCACGGCTGTCACCTGGAGGCTTCCCTTGCCTTCGCCAGGGGCAGTTGCATCAAGTTCGAAACGTCCATCACGCTTCCCCTGCATGAAAGCGCGGTCCTTCTCCTCGTTCCAGTATGGAAACCGGCCTTTGCTGTCCACGCCCATCTCGAAATTGCCGTTGATGATGCAGTCTGTCTGCACGGTCCGAAGCGTCACGTCGTCCAGCGCTGCATCGCCCCTTACCCAGAACGCGACCTGGGCGGTACACGAACCCTTTGCTTTGGCGTCCTCAACTCGGGGGACTTCGACGGGCCACGTAGGCCCATCGGTTTGCAGCTTTGGCCCGCGGGCTTTTCAGACGGCTCAGCACCCGGCCATCAGCGTCGAAACAGCGAACCTCCAGCCATGCCTCGCCGGACGCTGTTCTCAGCCAACCATCCACGATGTGGGGATTCGCGGCATCGATAGCGAAACTCTCGGTGACCCAAGCGGAACGCGCTTTTGCCGAGACCGCTTGAACGGCCTTCTCCCCCAAATGGGCATCGCCGACAAGCCATTGGCACTGGGCGTGCTCCACGGAATGCCAACCATGGGGGCTTTCGACCCCGGTTTCGGAACTCCGCTTCAATATGCGGTTCTCCAACATCTCAGCGGCCTTCAACTCGGGCGCCTCGCTTTCACTGCCTGTGATTATGGCCAGCCGCGTCGCGCGGATTTCCCGTTGTGTCGGCGCTGCCACGCCGGGAGGCCCTTCAACGCCAAACGATGGGCCCGCGGCAAGCAGGGCCGCTAAAGCAAACACCAGAGGTCCCAGGCTTACAGTCGGTTCCTTAGCCATCTTGTTCTCCTTCGTCATGTCCCGTGGAACTCGGCCGGCTTGCTCCGAAACGATATACGGTCCACCGGTTCGTACCGCAAACGTTGCCAAGAAACGCTCTCTGAGCGTCACTTGCCTGATTAGTCCCCGCTCCGTTCAGTGTACTAATTCGGCCACGAGTTGCATGGTTGCCTCGGTCAAGGCGCGGCCCGCATGCTCGTCCACGCGGGCTACGCTTTGCTCGTATCCGCCCGTGTATTTGGCGCGGGGCGTGATGATGTAGCCTATGAGGTCGTTGGCGTATCCCGCCACGATCAAGGGACGGTCTTTCGCTTGCCGCACGCGTTGCTTCATCTCGAGGGCGTACTCGACGAACAGCTCCCCGGGAATGCCTACGATCACCAGCGGACCGATCTGCATGACGTGCGTGGACCCGTTGCCCGCTGCGTCGTACGCCGCGGCCCGTTCCTCGAGGTAAACGGCCACCCGCGCATCCCTTTCGGCATCGTCCGCCGCCTCTTTCAATTGCGCAAGTCGCTCGGGCGGCGCGGACGCCCCTTCCGCATCGGCCAGGGCCTTCCGCGCGGACGCCAACGCCGCTTCCGTTTCGGCAACTGACGGGCGCCCGCGTAGACCCAACTCGACGGGTTGAAACTTGCTGAGCAGCGTCGCATCGTCGGTCACGCGGATCAGTTCAGCGGTCTTGATGACCTCGCCCGCGATGACATGGCCCACCCGTTCCACCTCTTTCAACGGCGGCCCGCTGCGTTCCATCGTCACGTCGCCACACGCGCCTTGCGTGAACAGGGCCACACCACCCAGCACGTCCTCGACCGTCTGCTCCGCCTGTCCGGGATACTCGCCCGAGATCAGGTAGTTCTCCCGGCCCACGATGACCGGATGGCCCGTGAAGTTGATGAGCGTGGCGATGATGTCCCGCGAGTCCGCTTCCTGTACGCGCAGGACGCCCACCTGCGGGTCCACCACGATGGAATTATGCTGTTGCCGGTTTTTCGTAACCCCTCGCAGTTCACCGTAGGCGAATCCGACCTTGGCAGGCCGCACACTATCCGAGGCCTTGGTGACGGCCTCGACGATTCGGTCGGCCAGGAACGTGTGCAAACGCTCCCGGTCCTCGGGCGACCCGCGGCGCGTTTCCGACGGTCCCGAATGGCTGTGGGTGGCGCAGATCAACACGTTTTCACCGGGAATCCCGGTCTTTTCATTGACCGTTTTCCGCACCGCATCAACAAGGTCCCGCAACACGTAGCAGATATCCGTGGTTACCACCGCGAGGCGCGTCTGCCCGTTGTCGCACACAAGGGCGCGGGCGTAGATAGGCGTGCTGACGCCCGTGAACGTGCCGTTGCGGTCGCCGAAACCACCCATGTGAGTAGGAAATGGGGGGACGATGTTACGCTTGGCGGCGCCGGCCATCAACGCACCCGATACCGTCTCCCGTTCCGCCGCGCCTGCAGCGTGGGCCTTGCCCAGGCTGGCGGCCGTGGCCAGAACAAGTACGATGACGCCCACGGTGAGGAACCGCCGTGGAACAGAAACCTTGGTCAGGGCTGTTGAATCAGTACATCGCATCTGTCGCTCTCCTTTGTGCAAGTAAATGAGGGGCTGAGACCATGTGCCGAACGTCCGTAGTACTGCCCAGACAGTTCAAGTCGTACGTGATAATGACGAGACGTCCTTCTCCATCGTTTAGGACCAACGCGCGGGCGTAGATCTCTGTTAGCTTGCCGGTCGCGACCGGCCCGTTCGTGATGATCAGGGGTTTATCGGGTGTGATAACGGCCTTTGCCACGCCCGCTTTCATCTCGAAAGCCTGTGCAGAAACCGGGATCAGCACAGCCAAACTCAAGAAGACGGACGTACCGAGGATTGCTAACGTCCCTGGCGCTTGTTCATTAGAATTCCCTCCCTGGTCTCGGGGTGATTTCCGACTGCCGTCGGAAAGGCCTATGAGAACAGCTTAGCGCCCGTTCTCTATGCTCAGCAAACACGGGTAAGCACGCAGGAGCGGATATAGGTAGTTCTCGAGGGACCTGAACGGGGACGGCCCACCGGCAGCGCTGTCCGGTCTGCGCTACCACGAGGGAGGCTCGTAGGTGAACGGCAGCATCTCCGGCACGACATGAACCCCGGTCGTGAACTTGAACGGGACCCGAAGACCGCTTTCGTAGGTCAGTTCCACGAGAAAGGCCGTCCACCCCTTGTCGGGTTCCGGCACGCGGCCCACGTATACACCGCGCTTCACCTCGGCGAGTTCGGTGCTGGACCAGGCCTCGCCAATGATCTTTTTCCGGAAATCCCGGGCCTGGGGATTGGTCGCCTGCCACAATCGAACGGCCAGGGGTTTGCTCTTGGTCTTCACTCGAATGGAACCGTCCTCCTGCACCTGCCAAGTAAACTTCGGAAACGGCCTTCCGGTCAGGACCGTCCCATAGAACGCCGTTAGGCTCTCCACGGCGTCTGAGCCATCCAGACCGTGATCCGTATTCGGCACGTACCGCAGGTACTTCGTACCTGGAAGGTCGTCAAAATAAAACTGCCAGGAGTCCGGCAGAAAGAACTGGTCGCCCGTCGAGTTCATGATGAACTTGGGCATGGTCAAGCGCTCGCGATACGAATAAGGTTCGACGCTGGCCAACAAGCGCTCGTATGCCGGGTGGCCCATCCAATCCATGATCCGCATTTCCACGTAGTCGTCCACAGCGGGGGCCCAGAACCCGTACGCCCGCCAGTGATGCTGGAAGGAGGGAACCAGGTTCAGCAGATCGATCACCATGGGAACGATGGCAATGACGCGGTCGTCTACAGCCGCTGTTGTCCAGGTGGTCCATCCGCGCTTCGAGCCGCCGGCCACGACGAAGTTCGACACCGTCACGCCGCCCCCCCCGTCGCTTCCGCAGAACGAGGTGATCGTGTCCATCGCACGCACTGCGCTCTTGGTCATCGGAAGGCGCGCGGGCCATTCCTCGTCGCCTCCGCGAAGGAGCTTGTCCCATGTGTAGGCGATCAGAGAGTCCTCGCCTCGCGGACGGTCCTCATCGCCGATGAAGGTCAGCGGCTGATTGGGCACCATGCGCAGTTCTGTCACGACGGACTGAGTGGCAAGGGCGATCTGGGCCAACATGCCGCCGATTTTGTCGGGTGCGTCGTCGCGGTTGCTGCCGCCGCCTATGAAAAGCAGACCTGTGTCGTGACGGACGTCATCGGGGACGACAATAGTCACCCAATGCTTCCAGAGGGTCCGGTCGACCTCCTTCTCGCTGCGCCATGACTGCGAGGTCATGTCGATGACGTAGGCGGTGACACCCTTTCCTTCAATCGTATTGTGAAGGCTATATGTATAGTTCGGATCCGCTTTGGCCACGTACCGGTCGAGTCCGGTCAGTTCGCCCTTCACTCGCGGTTTCTCGGCGATATGCGCGCAGCCGAACAGTAGGGCGCCGATCACTGCGACAACCAGCACTTTTCCGGACAGGGAGAATGGACTACTCATGCTAAGATCCTCACGCGTTGCGAGACCGATCGACGATCTCTTCCCAAAATAGTAGGTGAACCCAAGACAGACCGCCTCAGACATTGGCATTTCTCCCTGCTGTTGTCAAGTTCTCGGCCCAAAGTGTATGCTGTAACCCACAGATGTGCCCAATGGGCGCTACCGCATAATAGTACGGAGAACACCTTCGGGACGACCGAGAAAGAGGAGGTTAGCACCATGAATGCCGCCTATGATTGCAGCAGCGGCGATCATTGTCGAGACGCAGTGGGCGGCCGCTGCGGCAGAGCCCAAATTCGCACGCGACCGCCTCAAGACGCCCTCCGGAGACATCGAAATCGCGTTCATCGGCCATGGCACGCTCATGCTTCAGTTTGGCGGAAAGACCATCCACATCGACCCGTGGACGCGCCTGGCCGATTATGCCAAGCTCCCAAAGGCCGACCTTATCCTCATCATGCGCGACCAAGGGAAGATCCGGTTTGTGGGGATCACGGAAGCGTTCGAGCTCGACCCTGGCCACACCATGCTGCAAGACGCACTCCGCGACGATTGTTGGGACGTGATGATGGTCGGGTTTAATCTCCTCAACCAAACGGCCCGGCAGCTTGTTTTCCCACAGACGATCCAGAGGAACATCGGCACACTCATCTATCCGGCCGTCCGCGGACGGACGCTTCATGTTCGCGGTACGCCGCGCCCTGTCCCGTCCCGAGCGCCTTCGGGAGGTCGTTTCCGACCTGCGTCAGCGGGCTCGCATCGGCGAGCGCCGCGGGGCGCGGCTTATACGACGACGGGGCGCTGGAAAAGGACGACCCCTTGGGCTTCCTCGTGCATCCCGAGGGCGCGGTGAGCATACCGGACGCCGCCTACCGATTCTGCTGGCACGAGCCCGGCGCACACGTTATCCTTGCCGGCACAGGCGATCCGGGCCACTTGCAGGTCAATGCCGAATCGCTGAACCGTCCGGACTTACCGTTCGAAGACCGCGCCCGTCTCAACGCCCTGTTCGGAAGGGTTGATGACGTGGTGGGAAACTAAACACTTGAACACCATAACCAGGATCTCAAGGTAGGGATTTCTGTTCTTTTGGACTAGAATGGGATTCACATTTTCGGAACCTTTCTCGCGGAGTTGAAGCGGCGGTAGGCCTGAATGCGGCCGCCGCAATGCTTTCCTGCCCATCGTTGGGGAAGGAAAGCGACAAGTAAGGAGAATACACGTGAAGAATGGCAAGCTGAGATTGTACGCAGTTGCGCTCGTGCTGGCGCTCGCGTCGGCCTTCTGCAGTCCTGCTCTTGCGGAACCGTCGCTCAAGGAAACGATGGACAACATCGTCACGCGATTCTACGCCGACATGGATCAGGAGGCGCTTTCTTCCTTGACGCACGACAGCGTCTTGACTCTGATCACCGAGGAAGAACAGGAGGTCCTGTCCACGAAGTACTGGTTCTTGAACGTAAACGTTCCCGTAGTGGTGTCGGTGATTCGGAATGTCGACCAGCCGGTGGGTCCGTTCTGGCTCGGGCAAGGGGTTGCAACCCCTTGTCGAAGACCGACCTGACCCTCAAGAACACTGAGAACTGGCCTTTCGAAGTGTGGCAAGAGAAATTCGACGCGGGCCGGGTTGAATTGGGGATCAATGGTTTCGGCATGCATCGCACGGTCTATTTCGTTTGTGTCGGGGCACAAGAAGCCGGTGCAGAAGTCCAGATCGCCAACCTCTTCCCCGCAGGCGAGGCGGTCATCGAAATGCAGGAGGGCGCGTGGAAGTATCGCGACTGGGACGACCTTTACGTCAAGGACGTGCCCGACGCCCTGAAAGGCCAACTTCTGCTGACCACCTTCCGGGGGCGCGCTCGCGAAGCTCACCTTGTGGGCG
>CAYRLQ010000175.1:0-9016 GCA_964425145.1 uncultured Nitrospiraceae bacterium | reverse complement strand
CCGTACGCCGCAGCGCTTGGCCCAGCGATGGTACAGGCCAAGGAGCTCTTCGGCTTTTGGGAAGCGGGCTTCGGCAAGGTTGTCGAGCTCGGTGCGGTCAGCCTCGAGGTCGTAGAGTTCCCAAGTGCCCTCCTTTGTCGCCACCAGCTTCCAGTTGCCCTGCCGGATGCCCCGGTTGCCGAAATGCTCCCAGTACAACGCATCGTGGCCCCGGCGTGTGTCGCCCTGGAAGATGGGCAAGAGGCTTTTCCCCTCAAGAGGTGTAATTGCATTTCCATTGCATGTTTTGGGGTACTCGGCGCCGGCGATATCGAGACACGTCGCCATAATATCGATGATGTGTCCGACCTGATGCGTGAGGGCGCCGTGCTGTTTGATCCGGGCGGGCCACCGGGCTATGAGCGGCGTGGCGATCCCGCCTTCGTGTATCCAGTGCTTGAAGAGGCGGAACGGCGTGTTGCCGGCATTTGCCCAAGGCCGGCGGTACGCCGCGAAGGACCCACGTTCACCGGGCAGCGCGCCTTCCCGGTGCAGCTTTCGTTTCTCTACGCTCTCGTGGCAGCCCCCGTTGTCCGAAAGAAACAGGACGAGCGTGTCCTCTTCGGCGCCGATTTCCCTGAGCTTGGCGAGCACGCGACCAATGCCCTGGTCCATGCGGTCGATCATCGCGGCATAGACGGCCATCCGGAGGTCCCAATCCGCTTTGTCGCCTACTTCGTCCCAAGGCGGCACTTCCGAATCGCGCGGCGACAGCGCCCACCTCTCCTCGACGATGCCCAGCTCGAGCATACGCTTGTGCCGGCGGCGGCGCAGTTCATCCCACCCGCACATATACGTGCCTTTATACTTGGCGATATCCTCGGGCCAGGCGTGCAGCGGCCAGTGCGGCGCTGTGAAGGGCAGATAGAGGAAAAAGGGGGCCTCGCTTTGGCCATGGTCGTCGAGACACTTGACGGCGAAGTCGGCAAAGGCATCGGTCATGTAGAAGTCATCGGCCGTGGGTGTGAACGGCTCATCGTCCAAGGCCATGACGCGCTTGCGGCGCGGTTCTTGGAGCAGTTCCCAGTAGCTCGAGGCTCCGCTGATCAGCCCGAAGTAACGGTCGAACCCGCGTTTCCTGGGCCAGTGCGGCGGCAACTCGCCCACATGCCACTTCCCGGACATATACGTGCGATAGCCGGCTGGTTTGAGCACCTCGGCGATGGTCATGCACTGATCGTTGAGATAGCCTTGGTACGGGCCCGGCGTGACATCGGGGTTGCGGCTGACCATAGCACCCACACCGGCCTGGTGAGGATACAGCCCGGTCAGCAACGCCGCACGCGAGGGGCAACACCGCGCGGCACAGTAGAACTGCGTGAAGCGCACGCCCTCATGTGCCAGCGCGTCGAGGTTGGGCGTATGAATCTCGGAGCCGTAACAGCCGAGGTCGGAAAAGCCCATGTCGTCAGCCAGAATCACCACAATGTTCGGGCGCTTGGGGGAAAGGCTGGCCGGCACAGCGGCCCTCACGAGGTCCGAAAACGTCGCGGCGGCCATGCCACCCCCCATCACACTTAAGAACTTGCGCCTGGTCATTGGAACCATCCTTCCTGTATCCAGCGGCAATGCCTGCCCAAGTCTTGAAAACCACAGACTGTCTGCCCGATATCCACATGGGCATCGTCAGCATCAGTTTCCTTCGGATTCGGGGCGCGTCAATTGAAGCCCTAAGGATGCTTGCCAGTCGCCGAACCAGACGTATCGCGACCGGCCGCCGCGTTCGAGCAACAGCATGGCGCAGGTGTCGGGGTGATCATGGCAGTACTGCTCGACTTCTTTCGGTGATAGAACCATGAAGGCCGTAGACAGCGCATCGGCAGTCGCTGCGGAAAGGCACACGGACCACGTGGCGATCTTGCCCGTGGCCGGACGGCCCTCGCGCGGGTCGAATATATGACGCCCTCTGATCTCAATCCCTGAGCCGCTCAATGCCATATCCTCCAGCCGGATTTTGCCCAGAGGCGGGCTTTCCTTGCCGCTGCCACCGACGCCCACGGACCAGCCCGCTTCGCCGGGCGGGATACCGACGGCCAGGACGGTGCTTTCGCTGTGGATCAGTGCGGACTCGACGTCCCAATCCGCAAAGAGGTCAACCACCTGGTCCAAGGCGAAACCCTTTCCGATGCCGCCCAGGTCGATGCACATATCATCAGCCTTGAGCCGGACCGAAAAGGTACTTGGATCGAGTTCGACCAAATGCATGCCGACGCGCTCGCGGGCCGCGGCAATTTCCTCGTCGGTAGGCGTCCGCAGGGACTTGTCAGGATTGCGCCAGCAGGCCATGAGCGGGCCAACGGTCACGTCGAACGCGCCGCGGGTCTCCGCGCAGACCCGCGCCGCCACCTGAAGGCACTCAAACGCGCGCGTACCGATACGGGTGGCCTTCCCCGCGCCCATGCGATTGAGCTGCGCAATGTCGCTCGACTCGATATATCGGCTGAGCGCACCTTCGACGCGGTCGATCTCCGCAAAGGCGGCGGCGGCGGCCTGCCGGGCGTACTGCCTGGTCTCCCCGGCGATAATTACCTTGAAGGTGGTGGCCATAGCTTCATGCGTGAACCGGTGCATCTTGTCGTTATTAAGTTTGTCATCCATTTTTTGAGTTCGATTTCGCGCTCCGCGCTCAAGAGCGGGACTTGATGAATTCATTCCAGAGGTCCAACCGGATGTAGGCTGTCAGCAGCACTTCGGGACGCAGGCCATAATACTCCTGTTGATAGGTATCGCGCAGCTTTTGGTTCAAATCCTCCTCGAGGCCCACTGCGGTGATGACGACGGGCGCATCAGGGTCGTCCGGCACGTCCGTCCAGTAGCCAACGCGCTCGAACCGGCGGAGATACCAGGGCAATGGCCAGTAGTCTGAGTCGGGCGCCATAATCTTCACCAGCATGCCGTGGCCGTCAGGATGAAGCGCAGCGAGGTCTTCGACACGCTCAGCAAGCCGGACCACGTCGGTCGCGGAATGGCCGTACACATAGGGGTTGCGCGTGTCAGCGTAAAACACGAAGTTTGCGCGGTACGCCTGCACGCCCAGGTGGACCGCGCCAGCCGCCAGCAGCACGCACGCAACAACCCGCGCCGGCCTATTGGGCAGGGCACGCACGATTGCCACGGCGCCGACGCCGGCCAGCAAGATCATCCCATGCAGAAACCCGAGCATGCACCAAGGGGTCTTGTACGGGATGAGGGCGTAAACGACGGTCATCAAGATCGTGTAAAAGGCCAGGAAGCGGACCAGGTGGCGGTTGAAGAAAACGGGGGCAGTCTCGTCTTGCTCGCGGAGTCGCTCGCTTAGGACAGTCCCTGTTTCCTTCCGAGCACGAGCACGGAATAAGGTTACGATCACCCCCCCCAGGGACAACACAACGATCAGTGCCTCGCTCCACCAAGGGCCAGGGCTGTACTTGGCGTAAAGCAGCGTTTGGAGATAGTAGTACCAGGGATGATGGTGGTGCGCCGCCACACCCGGACCGGTTGCGGCGGCGGCGCGGCCAAAGTAGTTGAGGTAAGCCAGAATGGCATCGAGCGGTTCCCTGGGATTTGTGAAGAATGCAGACATGATCACCGTGGAAATCACCGCACCCACCACAAGCGCTGCTATGAGATGCCTGCCACTGCGCCGGGTTGCCAATCGCCGAGTGAGAATGCCTGATTCGCCCTCGCGCCAGCGGGCCCAGAATACGGTCAACCCAAGCGCGCCCACCGCGGAAATGAACGCCAACACACAGGTCTCCTTCGTGGCGTGCATAAGGCCCAGGCACACGCCCCCGAGCAACGCCCAGCGCAGCTTCGGCGATCGCGTATAGCGCCAACCGCATACGATAGCTGCGAACGTGAAGAACACCAGAAGCATTTCCTGGATATAGTAGCGGCTGTAGAACACCATGGCGGGGGACACTGCCGTGAGCACGGCGGCGCACATGGCGGCGGGCCGGCCGAGGCCATCGCTCATTCCGAGCAGGAGCAGCACCAGCCCCACGCCGAACAGCACCGGCACGATCCGGAACATGGTTTCGGTGGTTTCGGCAAGGGTTTTGGCGCCCCTAAGCCAAATGAAAGGCAATGCAAAGTAGTAAGGCGTCGGGCCGTGATACTCGTTCGGATCATACGTGTACCGCCCGGTCTCGAGCAGGATGCCGGCCTTGACAGTATTGACGGCTTCGTCAGTATGCATCGGCCGCTGATCGAGACGCGGCAGCCGAAACGCCAGCGCTCCGACTGCCACGATCAGAATAAAAATCCCTGCTATCCGCGTGGAATGCAAAATCCGCGCCTTAACTCTCCGTAAGAAACCCACGGAGCGCCACGCCGTTACTTGACCTGCCCCACGGGCCGGCCGTACACCTCGACTTCGATGTAGTGGTTCATGTCGTTCGAGGTGCTGCCGTCAGTATAGAGGCGGATGTAGCGCGTCTTCACGCCCTTAGCATCGACCGTGTAACCCTCGTTGGTCTCGACGTACTCTTTTTGCTTCCCGACGCCCAGGCCTGCTGAATTATCGTGGTCATTGTTGAAAAACGTCTTGACGTTCTCGATGAAATCGGGATCGTCCGCGGTTTGGACCACCATGTCATGATAGACACGCGCCTGAGAGTGATAGTGCCACAGCGCAATGGCGAAGACCTCATGCTCCCGTTCGAGGTCGATCTGGACCCACTGGAGGTCGGGGCCAAGCTCGACGAAGCTGCCATCGGCGCCCTCTTTGTCGCCATCGGTGACCTGCTCGAGGTCGCCGATGATCGGGTCGTCATCGCTCGATGTTACCGGCTTGTACAGCGCCACGTTCTCCAACCCCTTGGGAACCATGACCCTCGGTCGTTTCGTGCCCGGTTTCTCGAGATTGGCCGATTTGATGTTCATGGGCGTTCCAATGAACATCGGCTTGGGCAACTTAAGCTTCAACAGGACCTTTTCTTCGTCGGGCTCCGCCGCATGGGCCACCGGAAGGACGCCCAAAGTCGCCAATAACCATACATGGGCCATCGCATGGGCCACCGGAAGGACGCCTAAAACTGCCAATAGCCATACATGGACCATTCCGATCGCCATCAACTTTCTCGCCTTCATACCGCCACCTCCTCAAGAACTCGTCCGGGCTGCGCCCGACGTGAATTCCAAAATCCTCTCAAGAAGCGCCGCCATTTATTCCAGGGAACGAACCGCCCACCCGGCGGCTGGCGCGCTCGCAAACACTGTACATAGATATCGACTATCTATCGCGCTCCTTATTCAAACTTTCCCACCAGACTGAATGATGGTGCTCGGCCCAGGCGGGACTCACACGCCCCAGGATCATCGCCCGAACCGTGCCCGGGTTCGCAAAGGTGCCAAGGTACGCGTGGCCGAGAACGGCCATAATAAGCAACAACGCGCTGTAGCGGTGGACCTGATAAAGCAGCTCGTGCCCGACCGGCCCGAATACGGGAAACATCCGGCCAATGCCCGACAACAAGGCCGCCAGCCCGAGGGCCGCAATGATCCACAACAGGGCCTTCTGGCCCGCGTTGAACCGGTCCGCGGGCAGGCGCCGGTTCTTGCCGAACCCGAGGTAGCCGCCTACATACTTCATCCACTCCCGGTCGTATGTGGCGAAGCAGGCATCCCTCGCCCACATGACGATGATGCAGGTCAGCCCAAGGGCGAACACAGGGGCCGCAAAGGCGTGGATCACCCAAAGCCAGCCGGTCAATCGGCTGCCATACCCAATCGCGGCGATCATACCTGTGACACCCAGGGTGATGAAGCTGAGCAGGTTAGTGATGTGGATCAGGCGCTCGATAATGCTGAACCGGCGTACATCTGCCCTCTTCGCCTGCGCTTTGTCGACGTCAAGCCGGTGCGGGCCGAAGATAATGTAGTGCAGCGCGATGATCCCGACCGTGCCCACGATGCCCACCAAGGCGATAAGCTGAAATGATATAGCTTCGAACATGCCGCTTCCCCTAGAACCGCTTGCCGCCCTTAGCGACGAAGGCCCGTAGGATGACCTCGAGGGCTATGAATCCGTAGCGGAGCAGGGCCACCGCGATGAGTCCGGCAAGCACTAGGCCGCCGTACACCGTCACGGGCTGCAACCGCACGCTCTCCTCCCACCCTCGCAGGAGTCCGCGGTCGAATCCCTGCAATTCGAACATGGGAATGACGGCCGCCTGGCCGATCTGCGCTGTGGATTCCGCCACGACTTTAGCAAAGAAGAAAGGCGCATCCTCGCTATGACAATCGGTACAGCCATTCATGCCGAGCGACTGAGCTGCAGGGCGCACATCGTGGCCGAAGGTCCAGGCATAGGGCTGGGCGGCCGGATGGTCCGCAGCAGTGAGCGCGTCGCCGCTCAGGCGATAGAGCTTGCCGCCGCAAACGTACGCAGGCTCATCCCCGGCGCCCCTGTCCTCGGCAAGCGCCGCCAACACCCGGGTCACCTGCGCCTCGGTCAGGCGGGTGACGGCAATCGCCTCGGTCACGTACGCAGGGACAAGCGGCACTATCTCGTCCTCCACCGCCAAACCCCAGAACACCTCGACTGTGGGCGCGCCCGGCGGCGGTTCGGAAGCGGCCAGGCCGCCCTCGGGCGTCCAGCGATACTGTTTGCCGGCACTGATGTAGACCGCCTCGCAACCCGGACCGCATACGTCGGACAGGACCTGCAGCACATTGGCTACGTTCTCTTCGGTCAGCGGCTGCTCGGTGCTCAGCATCTCGCCGACGGCCTGCTTGACGACCTCGACCTCAAACACCGCGACCTTTCCCTCAGTCAGGTCGCCCCATGAAGGCTTCGCGCCGGCCTGCGCCTCGGGCGCCGCCGATACGGCCATCTCGCCATCATCAGTCCAGCGGTACATCTTGCCGCCAGCAATGTACACGGGGTCGCCCTGGGCAGCGTTTTCGTAGTCAAGTTCCTCGAGCGCCTTGGCAATCTGCGACTCGGGCAAGGTCTCCTCGGCGCCCAAGATCGCCTCGGCCGTCCATGCAAGGGTATCGAGCACCACCGGGCCCACCCGCTCCCCTCTCAACAGCCCCCAAGCGGCCCCTACGCCGGCCTCGGGATAGTCTGACGCGGCGAGCCCTACCGGGCCGAGCCTCTGGTACATCTTGCCGCCAGCCAGATAGACCGGTTCGGCCTCGGGGTCATCCTCAGGCGTCATGGCCGCCAAAACTCGCGCCACCTGCTTCTCGGGCTCCAGGACATCGCCGGCCGCCTCGCTCACGGCCTCGGGCAGCAGCGGCGTCGCTGTCTCGCCCTGGACGCGCGCCCAGAACGAAGGCCAGAAGACGTGGTGCGGCGCAATCACTCCCCCCTCGTCCTTCATGTAAACCGGAGAGACAATGAGCGGCAGGTCGGTGTACCACTGCGCCTTGCCATGGACGCCGAGGCGATTGGCCCGCGACATCCGCACGAGACCGGTCTCGGATTGAGGCCATGGCCCCGAGTGGCAAGCGGTACAGCTCATCTCATCGATATGACTCGTCGACAGTCCGGTGTGCTCTGGCCAAGGCGCACCAAAACGACCGCCCATGGCTTTCGATCCCTCGGCAGACCCCTCGCCATAGTGGCATCCCTCGCAGGATAACGTCGCAACCTGGGGACCGGAGGCGCCGGACTCATTTCCGCGCACGATGTGGTGCTCCAGACCATTGCGGTGGCAGTCCGTGCAGGACAGGCCTGCGGCCAGGTGCACGTCGCTGTCGTGATACTCCATTTCCTCGCCGACCATTGCAGTAGAATGGCAGGAATAGCAGCGGTCGGCGGGCGGATGGAGGGTAAGGTCGAGGAAGACCCAGTTCTTCGCGTCAAACAAGGCGGGGGTATACTCGACCGACGGCGGCAAGGCCCACGGATTGTCCGGATCGGGACCATCGATCATATCCCAGGTATCCGGCAAGCGCGACGCCATGCCGTCCACAACGCCCAGGCCCGCAGCCGCCGTAGCGGCCCATCGGAAATTTTCCCGGGCGATCTGAATCACCCAATGGCTTTGGTCCTGTTCGGACGATGCGTTGTGGCAAGCCAGGCAGTTGATCTCGAGCCGGCCCGAGATGCTCCAACGCGACTCGATGTCCGGGACTTCCGCCTCGACTTCACCCCAGCCCCCGCCGGGCATGTGCCTTCCGAAGGTCTGTGTGAAACGCCATGGCGTCATGCCGATCTCCTCCGGACGCCAGGCGCCCTCCCAATCGCGATTGGATACGGGCAATTGTGTAAAGGTCTTCTCATCGACAAGGACCCACGGCTCGCCGCGCCTGCCCGCCGGCACATTCGGGTCACGTGAATTGAAGTGCCAGCCCAGACTGACGGTCTCGTAGTCGTGGCACTCCCCGCAGGTTTCCCGCGTGGAGAATGGCATGGCCCATTTATCGTGCGGGCTAATCTCCTCACCCTTCTCATCGTATAAGGGAATGCGATGGACCGGCCTTGTCCGGCTACCGTCCCACTCGGCACACGCCGTGCCCCTGTAGACCATCAGCAACACCGTCAAGACCGCCAGAGGGAAACGTATGTTTCTCAAACTTCAAACTCCTCGGGTGTAAACCCAAGCTTCCGGCCTGCCTCGACGGCTTCATTGGCCTTGAGCACGGCCACGGCGGTCTCGTAGCCCAATTCCGCGGGGCAATTAAGGGGTCTGCCGATGCGGATGGCATCGAAAAAGTTCTCGAGATGTGGCTGATGAGCGGGCTTGTTCAGTTTGGTGGACAACTCCCAGGACCCCAGTATCGGCGACACGCGGACGTCCGCCAGGACATCCTTCACGTCGGCGGGCCCCGCCTCTTGCCCCACCTCTTCCAGCAGGCCGTTCTTAGCCATCTGCTCCCAAGGCCCGTCGTCCGCGTGCACTTCCTTAAGCAAGTGATTACCCCGGTCCGGCACTTCAGAGATCACCAGCGTGCCGTCCACGCCCATGAAGGCCTCGTAAAAACCACCGTTGCTGGTAGTGGTCAGCACTTGGTAAAACGCCCTGGCCACGCCTTCTTCCGTCCG
>CAYRLQ010000174.1:0-9018 GCA_964425145.1 uncultured Nitrospiraceae bacterium | reverse complement strand
GGCACAGTGGCTTTACTCAGGCGAGATTGCTTCGCTTTCGCTCGCAATGACGGGTAGGTTGGATTTGGTCGCAAACTGCGCGATGGTTGCAAAAATAGGCCGTCGCCCGGTATGCTTCCGGTTCGGTGGCTGAGGATGTCGAGGCGGTTTGGGGCGAGTCCCAAATGGTCCCGCTACACACCTGAACTGTGCTGGGTATCGTACCTCGCCCAAGTGCAGCTCAGGTATCTTCCGAGTGAGGCCGACTGAGGAGGTCTGTACGGATGCCGGAAGGCAAAGTCGCAGTCAAGTGTCAGCCTGGTGGAAAGACCATACTCGTGCCCGCGGGGGCCAAGATTCTCCACGCCGCCGCGCGCGCGGGTGTTTTGATTGACACGCCTTGCGGTGGGCACGGCACGTGTGGCAAGTGCAAAGTCCGCGTAGTAGACAATGCCACGGAAGCGACCGAGACGGAACAGAACCTGCTCAGCCCGGCGGAAATCGAGGCAGGCATTCGGTTGGCGTGCCAGGCATGCGTCGACCGGCCCTGCACGATTGAGGTTCCCGACGAGTCGCTGTTGCTCTCGCCGCATCAAATCTTGGGCGGGGGGAGCGTCCACGCGGCGGCTGACGTCTCGGACGTGGCTGTGCGCAAGCACTTCGTCGAGTTGCCTGGGCCCAGCCGCGGAGACTCTATTCCCGACCTCGAGCGGTTGCAACGCAGCATCGGACTGTTCGAACTGGACATCGATTTGTTGCGCGACTTGCCGCAGCGGTTGCGCGCCGGGAACTGGCGCGGGACGGCTGTGCTGCACAACGGCCGGCTCATCGATTTTGAAACGGGGGACACGAGCGCCGAATGTTATGCCGTGGCGTTCGACATCGGCACGACGACGCTCGTCGGAGTGTTGCTGGACTTGGGAACGGGTCGGGAGTGTGGGACCTCCTCGCGCCTGAACCCGCAAACCCGGTTCGGTGACGATGTCCTGTCGCGTATCCAGCATGTTTCCCAGCACCCCGAGGGTCTGGGCCAATTGCAGCAGGCCATCGTCGGCGAAGTCAACGCGATGATCCGGGAATTGGCTCAAAATGCCGCCGTGCCGATCGAGCGGATTTACGAAGCGGCCTTCGCCGGGAACACGACCATGTTGCATTTGTTCAACGGAATCGACCCGCGCGCTCTGGGTGAGGTGCCTTTCACGCCCGCGTTCAGCCATGGCCTGCGGATTCCCACCGCTGACGTGGGGTTGGCGGTCCACCCGCGAGGACAAGCTTATGTGTTTCCGGTTACCGGCGGGTTCGTCGGCGGCGACACGGTGGCGTGTATTTTGGCGACGGACCTGGCCCAAGCTGAAGAGCCGACGGTGCTGGTGGATATTGGCACCAACGGCGAGATCGTCGTGTCCCACGCGGGGCGTTTGCTGGCGGCGTCGACCGCGGCGGGGCCCGCTTTCGAGGGCGCGCGCATTTCGGACGGTATGCGTGCTGCCGCCGGCGCCATCGAACACGTCATGCTTGAAGACGATGTGCGCATCGAGGTCATTGGCGATGGCCCGCCGGCGGGTCTCTGCGGGTCGGCACTGATCGACCTTGTCGCGGAGCTATTGCGGTGTGGCATCATCACTCCGCAGGGCCTCCTCCTTGACCCCAGCCATGTTGCTGAGGATATCCCGCCCGCCATCCGTGCGCGCATCACCGGGGATGACGACGGTCCAGCCTTTGTCGTCGCCCCGGGTGAGATGACGAAAACAGCCGAACCCATACGGTTTACGCAGCGCGATGTGCGCGAGTTCCAACTGGCCGCTGGGGCTATACGGGCCGGCGTGACGATTCTCCTGAGGCAGGTGGGGCTTGCGCCGTCGGACGTCGCGCGGGTGCTGATAGCCGGGGGATTCGGCAATTACATTCACCGGAGCAACGCCCAGCGCATTGGCCTGCTCCCCACCGAAGTGCCGCCAACCCGCATCGCGTACGTGGGCAATGCCTCACTGGCCGGGGCGCGCCTGGCGGTGACGTCCCGTAAGGCCCGGGAACGGGCAGAGCGCCTCGCCCGGACTACCCAACACGTGGACCTGTCGCTTGACGCCGATTTCCAGACGGCCTTCGCCATGGCGATGCAGTTTCCCGATAGTCCTTAATTGTTCAACCAGGATAGGAAGTGGGTAACCGTTCACGGGTTCACAGCTTATGGGAACGGAAAAATGAAGCAGAAATTTGCGGTTTGTAGCCACAAGCCTTGTATAAAAATGAGGAAAGGAGAAACATGTCAGTAAAACGAATAGCGATCCCCTTGACAGAGAAGCGGCTGGCATTGCATTTCGGCCACTGCGAGGAATTCGCCCTGGTCGATGTTGACGAGGAGAAGAACGAAATCCTTAATACGGAGTTTGCTCCAGCCCCTCCGCACCAACCTGGCCTGTTGCCCCAATGGCTTGCTGAGCGGGGAGCCGGCATGATAATTGCCCGCGGGATGGGCCAGCGCGCCCAAGCCCTTTTTCAGCAGCAAGGCATCGAGGTGATGATTGGCGCGCCATCTGACGCGCCCGAGGCCGTTGTGCAAGCGTATCTCGACGGAGTTTTGGAAACCGGCGCGAACATCTGCGACCACTAGGGGCGCAGGTGGCGGCCCTACGCTAAAGGTGAGAAGGTTGCTTCAGTGTGCGATTCTTCGGAAAGAGTCGAGTTATGAAAAGGTTCCTTGCGCTTATCTGCACGATTTGTCCATTCTGCATTACGGCGCGGAAGTTCCCCGAATCGCGGTTCGCTAAGACGTGGCGGACAATCGAGAAGGGCTGTCCCGCATGTCGCGCGTATCGAAAGCTCCACGGTGGCGGCCAGTAGCGCCCGCTCTTGTCGGAAAGCCTGAACTGCCGGCACCTCGGTGGTCTAATAGCCCCGCTTTCGAGGGGTTCCCTTCGCTGATAGATTCTGCGAAAATCGGCAAAAAGATGTAAAGCCCGAGCAACACAGGAATTGTCCCTGCGGCCTTGATGTGTAAACCCTTGATCTCATTAGCTTTTCAGCCTGTGAACGATTACAAAGGAGGTAATGATGCGTGTTTTACGTAGGGTAGTGTGTGTCCTTGTGTGCGCCTGGGCGCTGATTTGGGCGCTTTCGGCTGAAGCGGTGGTCACCCTGCCGCATGTGATAGGCAGTCGCATGGTGCTGCAGCAGGGCAAGAAAGTGCCCATTTGGGGCACGGCCGACCCGGGCGAGGGAGTAACCGTTGCAATAGACAACCGCAAGGCGAGTGCCGTAGCCGACGATCGAGGCCGGTGGACGGTGAAGCTGCGGCGCATGAGGGCCGGCGGGCCACACGAGATGACCGTCACGGGCGAGGACAACACCATTGTGCTGACGGATATCATGGTGGGCGAGGTGTGGATATGTTCGGGGCAATCCAACATGCAGATGACTGTCCGCAGTTCAAACAACGCGGCACAAGAAACCGCTGATGCGAATCACCCCCGGATTCGTTTGTTCTCCGTTAAGCAGACCGTAGCCACTGAGCCCCAGGAGGATTGCGAGGGCAAGTGGGTCGGGTGTAGCCCTGAGACCGTGCCGGGCTTTTCCGCCGCAGGGTATTTCTTCGGGCGGGCGCTGCACGAGGCCTTGGATGTGCCCGTGGGGCTGATTCACAGCTCGTGGGGCGGCACCCCGGCGGAATCCTGGACGAGCATGGCCGGCCTGCAAAGCGATCCGATGTACAAGCACATTCTCGAGCGCTGGGAGAAGGTCCTGGCAAATTATCCTCAGGCCAAGGCAGACTTCGATAAGAAGCTGGACCAATGGAAGGAAGTGGCAAAGAAGGCCAAGGCCGAAGGGGAGAAACCGCCGGACAAGCCGCGCAAGCCGTGGGGACCGGGTCATCCCTGGACGCCCGCGGGCTTGTACAACGCCATGGTCTCACCGCTGGTCCCCTATGCGATTCAAGGGGTGATCTGGTACCAAGGGGAGTCCAACGCGGACCGGGCCTGGCAATATCGGAAGCTGTTCCCGCTAATGATCGAGGATTGGCGCGCCTCTTGGGGCCAAGGCCCGTTCCCGTTCCTGTTTGTTCAACTGGCCAACTGGCAAGAGCGCCAACCCGAGCCGGGAGAATCGGACTGGGCGGAGTTGCGCGAGGCGCAACTGATGACTCTTGACTTGCCTAACACGGGCATGGCGGTGACTATTGATATCGGTGAGGCCGAGGATATTCACCCAAAGAACAAGCAGGAGGTGGGAAGGCGGCTGGCCCTAAATGCCCTGGCCAACACGTATGGCAAAGAGGTGGTCTACTCCGGGCCCATATACAAGTCGATGAAGCAAAAAGGTAATAAGATCGTTCTGTCCTTCTCGCACACTGACCATGGTTTGGAGGCCAGGGGCGGGGGACCCTTGAAGGGATTCGCCATTGCCGGGGAAGACCGGCAGTTCGTGTGGGCCAATGCTGAAATCGACGGCACAAAGGTGGTCGTCTGGTCCGACGAGTTGGCCGAGCCCGTTGCTGTGCGCTACGCCTGGGCGATCAATCCTGAATGTAACCTGTATAACGGCGCGGGACTGCCGGCATCGCCGTTCCGGACCGATGATTGGCCCGGGGTAACGGTGGACGCGCGCTAGCGTGGCACAGCCGCCCTCGGCTGTGTTCCACAGGGATTGTCCCGGTTCTTGTGAGCTTGATGTGTAAACCCCTGATTCTATTGGTGTTTTACCCTGTGAACGGTTACCTTTGAAGGATAAAGTAGTGAAGTACCGATAGCGGAAAGCCACGAAAGGAGTTTCAGTAATGGCAGAATGCATCAACAAAGAGAGGAATCTTGCCCGATGCAACTGCACCTACGGTTGTCCGACGAAGGGGATGTGCTGCGATTGCCTGCAGTCGCACTTGGTCAGGCGCGAGTTGCCGGGATGCTGTTTCCCGCCGGAGGTCGAGAAGACCTACGATCGGTCCTTCGAGGCGTTCATCAGGACCTGGAGCAAATAGCAGCCTTTCGTACCTGCGCCGAACATAGAGCTGCCCCCCACGCCTGGTCTTCGTACCAGTTCAACACAATTAAGGCCACAAATCGGGTTCAGCGCCCTGCGGGAGGCAACCACCGCCCCCGTCATTGCGAGCGACCGCAGGGAGCGCGGCAATCTCCTTAAGTGCAAGGACTTGGCCGGAGCGAGATTGCCGCGTCGCTTCGCTCCCCGCAATGACGTGCGGGGGATATACTCCGCCCCATTGTGTGATCTTAATTGTGTTGAGCAGTACTTAGACTCAGAGCATTAAGCACTCACAGAACCTGCAGTACCTCGGCGCCTTTCCCTTGGGCGATGAGAGATGTATACGAGTCAAGCTCTTTTCGGAGCTTGGCGTCCGTGAGGTCAAGCGTCTGTTTGCGTTCGGCGGACAGGTACGCGGCCTGGACCAGTTTGGTGATCTCGAGGCCATAGGCCCAGTTCAACAGGCCGTCCTTGCCCGCGCGGAAGGCGTCGCGGGCATCCTCGAGTTCGTCTGTGTAACCGTAGAGGTCTGCCTCGTTCGGCTGGACGGCCAACAGCCCACGGCTCGCCGTGGCCTTCTCGAGGGCGGACTCAGCGTCGGCGACGGCGTCGGCCGCCTCGTCGCCGATGAAGACGTTCAGCGGCGACAGCAACGAGTTGACCTCGAATGCGTAACCGGGGCCGAGGCCGTCCATGCACAGCCGCAGGCCTTGCTTGTCGTACATCCATGAGTTGGTGAATTGGGCCTTCACGACCTGGCCGGTGTCCGGATTGCGGTAGGTCACCATGCCAGTCGTGAAATCCTCGGCCGGAACCTTGGCATAGTCCACGCCCATCCTGTCCAAGAGCTTCTGGCGGTACTTCGGGAGGCCCCACTTGAGCAGGGCTGTCTCGGCGCTGATGGCGGTCGGCTCGAGAAACGTGACCGGCTTGCCGATGGGCGTAAGGATATACCAGCCGCAGGCGATGCTGTGGCACCCCATGTCGCACAGGACGCCCCCGCCCTGGCGCGTCGGGTCCCAGAACCAGCCCTCGTGGGGCCCGGCGTGCTCTTCGGCGCTGCGCGCCAGCGCGATTGGTCCCATGGCGGCCTGCTGCGGCGCGAGCTGTTGCATCTGTGACTTGATGGGTTTCATATGAATCTGGTTCTCAAAATACGCGGTCGGCAAGCCCGATTCCTCAGCCAGCGCCACGAGCTGTTTCGCCTCGGCCACGGTCCGGCCTAAAGGTTTCTCACAGATGATGCCCTTCAACGCCGCGCCGGCCTTGACTGCATCGACGATTTGCTGGCCGATCTCGATGCGGGCGAAGTTCGGCGCGAAGACCGCCGCTGCGTCGCAGTTCTTGCACAACTCCGCGACGTTCGAGTACACCTGGCACTCGCCCAGGCCGTTATCCTTGGCATAGGCGGCCAGTTCCTCCGCGCCCTTGAGCGCATGCACGCCGGCCAGTTCCGCGTCACGGACCTGCGTGAGCGCCTTGGCCTGGAATTTCGCGATGAACCCCGCTCCGATGAATCCAAACCTGAATTTCGCCATGATAGTGCACTCCTTTCTGGTTTATTCCCGAAACCAATCACGTATCGCACGAGAGACCGTTCCACAGGCGATTATAGGCCATCGCAGCCGTCGGCTCAAATCGGACAAGCCTTTTCGGCCACGCAGGAGCGTGACCCTACCGAGTGCGTCACAGCCGAGGGCGGCTGTGCCACGCTTGAACAGCCGGCGACGAATTGGTAAGGTGTGGCCTGCCGCGCCGAGCGTTTGTTAGAGTCTTATTCCGTAACATGTTCGAAACTCACGACGATGTTTTGGGAGCGTTTTTCATAAACACGTGTAAGAAAAGGGGATATGGAGATATGAGGAGATGTGGAGACAAACTGCATCTCCAATATCTCCTCATCTCCTCCCCGTATCCCCCTATCTCCCACTTCTTCGTTTTTGGTTGCGGCTACGCCGCCTATAGGAAAGGACCCCGAAGCCTATGGGAACGATGCGGGTATTAGATGTGGTGGTGTTGGTGGTGTACTTTGGCGCGATGGCGTCCATGGGGCCGCTGTTCGCCCGGCGCAGCAGGACTACGGAAGGCTACTTCCTGGGTGACCGGTCGTTTCCAGGCTGGCTGGTGGGGTTTTCCAAGTTCGCCACGTCGATCAGTTCGATCACATTTCTGGCCTACCCCGGGGACGCCTACAAGACGGCCTGGCTGCGTATGCTTCCCAACTTCATGCTGCCATTGGTCGTATTGATGGCCTCTCACATGTTCCTGCCCTTTTTCCGGCGCGGCAAGATCACCTCCGCCTATGAATACCTCGAGGGGCGCTTCGGGCCCAACATACGGCTGTACGCCGCTTGCGCATTCATCCTCGCCCAGGTCATCCGAATCAGCCTGATCTTGTTCCTCGTTTCCCAATTGGTCGAGAAAACCACCGGCCTCTCGCCCCTCTACAGCGTACTCATTGGGGGGGTTATTACCTCCTTCTATACCATCACAGGGGGCATCCGGGCCGTGCTGTGGACCGACTTCATCCAGGCCGTCGTGCTTTGGGTAGGCGGTGTTATATGTATCCTCGTCATTGCGGTGCACCTCGGGGGGCCCATTGCGGGCCTGGCGGAGGTGGTTCGTGTTGCCGTGGCCGATGGCAAGTTCCAGTTTGCCGAATACACCGATGGTGTGCCGCGCACAGTGAAGTGGGGATTCGACCTGACCGAAAAGACCGTACTGTTGATGCTGCTCATGGGCATGGGGAACTGGATATACGAATACAGCGGCAACCAGAATGTGATCCAGCGATATTGCGCATCGAGAAGCCCCAAGGATGCCCGCATCGCCATGTGGATTTGCTGCTGGTTCAGCGTGCCGACCTGGGCCCTGTTCATGTTCCTGGGCACGAGCCTCTACGTGTTTTACCAGGCGGCCCCCAGCGCTGAAGCGATGGCCATGCTGACCGGGGAGGGGGGGGCAAAGGCCGAGGGGATTCTGCCGTTCTTTATAATCAGCGAGCTCCCTGCGGGCGTATCCGGACTCGTCATCGCGGCGGTCCTTGCAGCCGCCATGTCGTCCATCTCATCCAGCATAAACGGCGTATCGGCGGTAAGCATCGTCGACGTGTACCGTCGCCGACTCGCCAAAGACCGCGACGACCGCCACTACGTACTCGTGGCCAAGGCAGTCGGTGTGGCCCAGGCGGTTATCATGATCATCGGAGCCATTATACTGGTAAAACTGGAGAGCAAAACCCTGCAAGACACCGCCACCCAGATCACCGCACTCAGTGCGGCCGGGTTGGCCGGTCTTTACCTGCTCGGTTTCCTCACCACACGATGCGATGGCCGCGCGATGGGCATCGGTATCCTCTGCACACTGGCGTTTACCACGTGGATGGCCCTCACCAAACTCGGGTGGTTGCCACAGGCGCTCCAGTCCCCAATCGACACGTATTATGCCGGACTTCTCGGCCATGTTATCATGTTTCTTGTGGGCTATGTGCTGGGCATGGTGCTGCCCAAGCGCGAGCGCGATTTGAATAACCTGACACTCTGGACCCAGGATGGGTCGCCGCTGGAATGAGCCACTGGCGTGTCCAACGAGGAGAACCTCACGCAAAGGCGCCAAGACGCCAAGAGATCGAGGAACTTTGCGCCTTGGCGTCTTGGCGTGAGGCATAGTCAGGGCAGATCGATTGCAATTTCTGGCAGGATTTCGGTATAATGGCTGAACTTGAAGACCGGCGATACAAGATTTCCGAAGTTGGCGCAATACTTGACGTGCCCGGGCATCTGCTGCGGCAATGGGAAAGCCGGATTCCACAGTTGAAACCCAAGCGGGATCGAGCCAATCGCCGATACTACACCCGGAAGGACATCGAGATCGCCCGCCGGATCAAGCACCTGATCCGGCATGAAAAGGTGACCATCGAAGGCGTGCGGCTGCAGCTTGCGCAGGAACTACATGGCGAAGGCCGCCCAAAGACCCGTCGGGAGGTCGTGGACCTTGTCGAGAAGATCCAGACCGAGGTGCGCGCGATGATCGATATGCTCGATTCCGAGTGAATATGCCGGTCGGGGC
>CAYRLQ010000173.1:0-9075 GCA_964425145.1 uncultured Nitrospiraceae bacterium | reverse complement strand
AAGAAAGCCTGGGCCTCAAAGCACGCTCAAACAGAGTTTGAGCGTGGCACCCACCAAGTCTTTAGTGTAACCCTGTTTGTGTTGAGCGGTACTAAGCATGCAGGACCCTTATTGCGCAACGTCACACTCAAGGGTACAATAGCCGCGGGTTGACCTGCTCTTGGAAATTCATCATGCCGGAATAAGGAGACGCAGCCATGTTGTGGAAACGAGGTCATAAATGTGAGTCCGGTTTTCTTTCTTGGGTCTTGGGCGCCTGTATCCTTGCGGGACTTTTCGCTTGCGGGTGGCCGTTGAAGACGATTGCCTTTGCCGATGACGCCATTGTCGCCCAGCGCATCGGAATCGTTCTCGAGCGCGGCGCCGACGATGTGGAGACGCGCGTGGCTGACGTGTTGAAGCGCCGGATCCAGAGGCGCTGCGGTGCATCGGTCGAGACAGGAAAAGGCGACGTGGGGGAGGTGGACCTCCACGTTTTCCTCGGCTGCGCAGGCCGTGGCGGTGCACTGGATGAGTTGTGCGTCAAGCACGGGGTCACGTTGCCGGGCAGAGAAAAGCCCGCGCCGGAAGGATTTGCGGTCAAGACCGTGCGAGACGCGGCACCTCGAAGCTCATTTGGTGATGTTCCTCAGCCCGTACCAGCGGTGCTGGCCGTGGGGTCTGACAATCGCGGGGTGCTGTACGCAGGAGGGGAACTGCTGCGGCGCCTGCGCTTTTGTTCCAAGGGAGTAGCATTGGGCGAGGTGGACGTGGCGACCGCGCCGGCCTACCGCTTTCGCGGCTTTTCCGCGAGCCAGGGCGGCACGATGATGAGCATCACCAAGGCCCGGGCGTGGACAGTGGAAGAGTGGCAGGAATACGTGTTGGACATGGCCCTGGCCGGCGCGAACTGTTTTTACGCCGGCGGGGCCGGGCTGGACTTCGTGAAGTCCTTCGATTTGTTGTCGGTAACCGGTTGTCGGCCAAACGAACTATCGGACTTTCCGAAGGAATGGCAGGCCTCAGAGCGGGGACATTGGGTTTGCCCGTCCATTCCGGAAGCGCGCCAGGCCTTGCTGGAAAGATGGGACCGGGAATTCCAGAACCGGTGCGACTACGACATCATGCGTATGTTTGCGGGGGACCCGGGTGGTTGCCGTTGTGAACGGTGCATGCCCTGGGGCCGCACGTTTATTCATCTGTGTGAGGAGGTCGCCCAGCTTTGGCTGAAGTATCACCCAAACAGCATTGTCATGATCGCCAACCAGGATGTCACCAACGCTGGCGATCAGGCCATCTTTGATTATCTGAATGAGACCCCTCGAGACTGGCTGTACGGAATCGCCTACGGGCCGGGCAGCAACGCCATGTCACCCTATTTCCGCAGCGAGCTTCGTGAGGACCTGTTCGTTTATCCCTGCGCGGGGCCGGTTAACCGGTACCTTGCAGAGACGCTCAACCAGATTCCGAAATATCAGAAGATCGTCCACTACTCGGACATCACCCACTGGATCAGCGCGCAGTACCAGGTCGAAAACCCGGAACCGCATTTGCTGCGCGTCTATGGCCGGCGCACGTTTCATACACGGCCCAAGGCCTATTATCGCGTTTTTCAGGCGATCATGCCCTTTTCCGAGGGTGATATTATTTACTCGGAAGGCTATCACGACGAGTTCCATCAGTATCTGTGGAACCGTCTGCTGTGGGATTCGAGCCGGAGCCTGGATGATGTCACATCGGAATACTGCCGACTCCATTTCGGCGAGACGGCGGCCGATCTGATGCAGGAGGCCATGTACCAGCTCGAGGAGACCCTCGAGGCGCCTCTGGCGGCTAATAGCGGTGTGGCCCGATATTATCTGCTGGTCAAGGAGGCCGGGTGGAAGATACCCCCTCACATTATGAAAGGGAATCACCGCTGGCGGCTCCATATGCAGAAGGCTGCGCTGGACAAATATCTCCAACTCAAGCTCCGCATCGAGCTTGCTCAAGAAGCCCGGATAGTCGACGGGCTACGGGCATCGCTGGAGTCCGGCGAACTGGATTCGGGCATAGGGCAAGCTGCCGCGATCGCCAAAGAGCCTCTTGAAACCCCTGGGATGAAGGCCTTGAAGGATGAGGCCGGACGGCTGGGCGAAGAAAGCGATGCGCTCTATGGCGTGCGCAACGTCGGATATTTTTCCCTCGATCAGCCCCTGACAGGCCTTCCGTGGATATCCCGTGTCCTTGAACAGGCCGCGGCGAGTGATTCGCTCGAGGAGAAGCGCGAACTGTTGACTTTGGTGGCGGGCTACACGACCCTTGGTGAAGGCGAATTCTATGACGACGCGGGGAATAAAGACCGGCAGCCGCACCTGGCGAGAGGGGACTCCTTCGATGCCACCGCTATGATGGACCCCACCAATCGCCCGTCGCAAAACACGCTGGCCTACGATCTCGAGGAAGCTCGGGGTGTAGTCTTTCGTTATACCGGCCTGGACCCCGACGCGGCGTACAAGGTGCGAATGACGCTGGTGATGCCCCGCATTCCCCTGGACCTCCTGGACCTGCCCGCGCCCCCTCGCAAGGCGGAGCATATCCTCGTGGACGGCGAGTATCTGGCCAAGGACGTTGACATCCCAGAGTACACCGCCGAGCAGTTCGATTACGACATTCCGGAGCGCCTCACCGAGGACGGCTCGCTCGAGCTTGCCTTCGAGCGCGTCGAAGGTGGGATAGGCACGGTGGTGTCGGAGGTCTGGCTAATAAAGAAGTAATGAAGGTTGAACCCCGATAGCAAAACAGGGACTGTCCTTGTTTGACGCGGCGTATGAATACGGCGTTTACGAATGGTGTTTTATTGGGTAAACGGGCGACTAGGAACGTTTCGTGGAAAGGAAATTCAGTCTATGTGGGTCATCCCTTGTCTGCTGATACCCTGGGGCGTCTCGTCCGCCACCGTAGGAACGGCTGCCGAACACGTCTTCGATTACACACAGCACCACGAGAAGGGTCTGAAATTAAGCGTCTATATAACCGCCCAGACGGTGCAGAGCCTCTTGGACGACAGCCAGGATGCGGCGGCGCTTGTGCGAGACTACGGCATCACCAAGGTCTATCTCGAGGTATACCGGGGCGGAGTTGTTGTTAGCCAAGGCCACCTGGAAAAGGTGCGCGACTATTTCCTCGCTCATGGATTGGAGGTGGCTGGCGGGATGGCGACTGTGCCTGGCGGCGATTTCGGTGTGCGCCAGGTGGGTCGTCTGAAATGGTTCAACTGGCAAAACGAGAAAACACAGCGCGATCTTGAAAGCGTCATACGCATGGCAGCCGAGGTATTCGGCGCCCTCATTCTGGATGACTTCCTTTGCACCGCCGATGTGAGCGAGGAGTCAACCAAGGCGAGGGGGACCCGTTCCTGGTCTGACTACCGCTGCGACCTGTTGTCCGAAGTCGTTGAAAAGGTGTTGGTCGTTCCCGCCAGGGAGGTGAATCCGGGCATTACGATGATCGTAAAGTTCCCTCAGTGGTACGACCGGTTCCACATGTTTGGTTATGATGTGAGGAAGCATGTTCAAGTATTTGACCGGGTTTGGGTGGGCACGGAAAGCCGCGGAGCACGGACACAACGCTATGGTTTTGTACAGCCTTACGAGGGATTCGTCAATTACCGCTGGATTGGTTCAATCGCTGGCGAAAAGATGGGGGGCGCGTGGTTCGATCACGGCGATTGCACCGCAAATGACTTTATCGAGCAGGCATATCAGAGCGTCCTCGCAGGCGCGCCCGAGATTACCATCTTTAACTACCGAGACCTGGCGCGTGGGCACCCCGGCGATAAGTTGCTGCGTGACGAATATGGCCGCCTGGCAGACCTGGCGGAAGTAATCCGCGACCATCCAGTCCGCGGAATCCCGGCGTATAAACCGGTGAACAGCGATGCGGGAGCCGATCTATATTTAATGGACTTCATCGGCATGCTGGGCGTGCCCGTTGTTCCCTGCTCGACGTTTCCAGAGGATGCCAGGGTCGTTTTCCTGCCGTTCCAGGCCGCGGCGGATGCTGCGATCCCAAGGAAGATCGAGGCCGCCATTGCGCGCGGCACGCGGCTTGTAATGACGGCTGGTTTTCTGGCAAAGGCCCACAATGGTGCGCAACTGGCTGCCGTTGCAGGCCTTCATGGTCCGGTCCTTGCCGAACCGATGCAGGCAAGCGAGATTCTCGTCGATGGAAACCCTGTCCAAGTCACCCACGGGCTGGACCTTCAAGCGAAGCTGCGGACCGATGGCGCCGAGATGCTGTTGGCCGCCGCTGTGTCAGGCAAGGCGGTTCCTTTTTTGACAAGAAACACCTTTCATGGCACACCGGTCTTTGTCTTGAACACGCATACCTATTCCCAAGAGGATTTTGACGCAGTAGGCGAGGTCCTCCTTGCGCCCAGACCTTTAGGGTTGCTTGAGGTGCCGAAGGCGTGGGCCAACGCGATTCGCGACCTCTTTACTGCGCCGTTGGGTTTGCTGTTGGACGCCCCCACCAGGGTCACCCTGCAGCCCATGGGGGAGGCCGGATGGTTCATCCATAATTACAACGAAGAGCCCTCGCATGTGGTCCTCTCACTCGATTCTGAGCTTACGGGGAAACCGATCGACGGATTTACCGGCGAGCCGTTGGCGCACGAAGGGTGTAGAATCGAGATGCTCTTACCGCCCCGATCAAGGAAATGGGTGAGGGTCGAGGCCGCTTTGGATTCAACCGAATAAGCCACGAATAGGAGATGAACAGATGAGATTCGCTGTAGGTTTGCTCATGGTTTTGGGGCATGGGACCTTTGTCCATGCCGCCCAGGCGAGTCCGCAGCAACTGGCGGCGCGGCTCGAGGGAGATGAAATCATCGTCACGGTCGCTGGGAAGGTGTTCACGCATTATAAATTCGCCGACTCGCAGAAGTATCCGTATTTCTGGCCGGTGAACGGGCCCGCGTCGGGCGTGTCCGTGACGACGGAATCATCCGAGCCGTGGCCGCATCATCATTCGTTGTTTTTCGGCTGTGATAAAGTCAATAGAGGCAACTACTGGCAGGATGTAAACGCACGGGGCCAGATTCTCTCGCAGGGGCCGAAGATTGTCGAGGCATCGGGCGACCGGGTTGTTTTTACCGATGAATGCCTCTGGAAACGGGCCGGAAGGGAGCCGATTATCCGGGATACCCGCCGTGTCGACATCACCGCGCCAAGCGCGACACTGCGCATCATTGATTTCGCGATCACACTCGGGCCGCTGACCGATGTCCGTATCGAGAAGTCGAACCATTCCCTGTTTTCCGTTCGCGTCGTGCCGGGGTTAAGCGTCGAGTCCGGCGGTACGCTAATCAACGCCGACGGCGAGACCGCCGAGAAGGGCACATGGGGCGTGGCGTCGCCGTGGTGTGACTACTTCGGCACGCGTGACGGCGTGACCGAGGGCATTGCCATCCTGCAACATCCGGAGAACTGTTGGTACCCGTGCAAATGGTTTACACGCGATTATGGGTTCTTCTCGCCCACGCCCATGAACTGGCTCGAAGACGGCCATTTCGAGCTGCCAAAGGGCGAGACGCTCACGTTGCGCTACCGCGTCGTCGTCCACGCCGGCGACTCGAACGCAGCGGGAATAGGGGAAATATTCAAGCAGTACCGACAGGGTGCTCAGGGCGAATCCAGCGCCAAAGAATAAGCATGGCATGAGTACTTCGGGCCTTAAGCCGGGTGAGCGCGTCTAAGGACGGGCACGGAGCACGAAGAACGGAGCACGGGCACGAAGCACGAAGAACGGAGCACTGGCATGGGCACGAGCACGGAGCACGAAGCACGAAGCACGGAGCACGGGCACGAGCACGGAGCACGAAGCACGTAGCACGAAGCACGGAGCACGAAGCACGGAGCACGGGCACGAGCACGAAGCACGTAGCACGAAGCACGAGAAAGGGGGGGCTATCGATGGAAAGCTTTGAGAGCCAGATGAGTACCAGAACCAGTGATACGCTGGTGTCCCTCATTAAGCGTCTTCCCGCTATCTGGCATGCCCGGCGAGAGGCGCAGAGGATTGTGGCCTCGCTGCCTGAATATGGGGGCACGGTCACCGTCCCTGACTCCGAGGCCATTTACTCCTGGATCGAGGGCCTCTGCGAGACACCGCATCGCCGGCCGGGCACGCCCGAAGGCCATCGGGCCGAGCAGTGGGTGGCCGAGCGGCTTCGTGCGTTCGGACTCGAGAACGTAACCATGGACCCGATCCCCGTGACTGTCTGGACCGCGCACAACTGGTCGCTCACGGTTGAGGGTGAGGAGATACCCGGCTTCTATGTGGTCAATACCGGCTTCACCGGGCCGGAAGGCGTCACCGCGCCCCTGGCATTCGTGGGCACAGGTACCGGGAAGGACTTCGCCCGCGTGGACGTATCCGGCAAGATCGTGGTCGCGGACGTGCCCTTCCCATTCCTGCCCACGGGTGTTCTGATGAAACTTATGCGCGCGTGCTATGTCCTCTCGGACCCCGATAACTCCGTGACCCTTGGGTCCCGCCAGTACCTCAACTTCGTGCGCCAGAACTTCCTTGGCGGCGACACCGCCGAGACTGCTCCTGAGCACGATGTTTACTGGCAGGCGGTCCGTCGCGGCGCCAAAGGCATCTGCCTCATCCTCCGCGACCAGCCGACCAATTCGAACACTCACTACGGTCCTTATGACGGGATCATGAAGCCTTTGCCCGGGCTCTGGGTCGGCAAGTACGACGGGCTCAGGCTCCGGGAACTCGCCGAGGCAGGCGCGGAGGCCGCGTTGCGCCTTGAAGGTGGGACCGAGCCAGGGGTCACGCACAATGTCTGGGGCGTTCTTCCCGGCCGGTCGGACGAGGTAATCCTGGTGACCTCCCACCACGACAGCCCCTTCCAGGGCGCCGTGGAGGACGCGTCAGGCACGGCTCAGGTCTTGGCTCAGGCCTCGGCGTGGTCGCGGGTTCCGAAGGAGCAGCGGTCCAAGACCATGGTTTTCGTTGCCGATGCGGGCCACTTCTACGGTTCAATAGGCGCGGACACCTTTGCCGCTGGGCACAAGGACATCCTGGAGCGGACCCGGATACTGATCACGCTCGAACATCTTGCCGCCAAAGAGGTGGAAGCTCGCGAGCGCGAATACGCGCCTACAGGCAAACTCACCTTCACCGTGATGTTCACCTCGCCCGAGCCCACGGTCATCGCGTCGGTCATCAAGGCTCTTGAGAGAAAGCCGGCCAAGGCCACCGCATCCATTCCCGCCGACTTCTTCGGCCCCGGGCCGACCTCCGACGCACTCGGTTACGTGCTCGAGGGGGGCATGCCCGTGGTCTCATGGATCGGATGTCCCTACTATCTCCTGGACGAACATGACACTCTGGACAAGATCGACAAGCGCGAACTGAAACCCATCTGTGAAACCGTGACCGAGATAGTCAAGACCTACATGGCGACGGCGTGAAAGGCATCCACTGAACGCTTACAGAAGAAGAAAAGATTGTAGTAGTCTTGAGGTAGCGATAAAAGGATTGCCTAACAATCGGAGCGAATGCAACTCCGGTAAGACCGCGCGTCGGCCTCAGCGGAGCGGTTCATCCATAGAGGTATAAAGCGAAAGATATTTTCTGTCCATAAGGCTCGAAAATTAGGCGGAAGTGCACATGAAAATTGTTCTTAGTGTTCTTTTTGTGTTTATGTTTCTTCTTATAATTCCGCGTTTAATAATGACATTTAAGGCCCGAAGAATGAAAGGCAAGGAAGCCCCTACTCCCCATAAAGGATCACGTAAAAGGATTCAATCTGGTGAAAAGACGGTACTATATTTTTATACACCATTGTGCGGTGCATGTAAAGTGCAGGGCCCAATTATTGAGCGGGTAAAAAAGTGCCATTCAAATGCAGTATTCAAGATTGATGCTTCACGGAATCGGGAGGCCGCAATCGCTTATGGGGTGATGGGCGTTCCATTTATCGCCTTTATCGAGAATTGTACAATAGTGAAAGCTACGGTCGGTGTTGAGTCAGAATCGGCCATTAGAAAATTTCTTGCAGAATGAGAGAAAAACTCACAAATAAGCTATTGTAACCAAAGATTGCAACGCACGTATCGGTCGAAAACGCGCCTAACCACACGCTACAGCGGACGCGCCAGGGGCACGCCGCTGAACTTTGACCGTTAGGTGCATAGTGCAAATTTCAGCTTTGAGGAGATCGTGTCATGTTTATTATTTTGTTGGTGGTCACATTTGCAATCGCGTTGTTCGTGTCGTTCTTGGTCGTCAGGCTTTTTCGTGAATCGATCATCACAATTCTGAGTCGGATCGTTGCAGAAGATATCAGCAAGACCTGGGGGCGATACCTTACATTTGCGGTCTACGTGGTGGGAGTATCGGGCGGTGTTCGGGTGTGGGATTTGGAGAAATACATCACGCCCCGACCGGAGGATGCCGAAGCCATAGTCCTCAACGGCGAACGATGGACGCTAGAAGTGTATCGTACCGTGATCGGCACGTTGCAGAGCATCGCGTGGATGTTATTGGTCTTTTTTGTTTTTGCGCTCATCGCGTACGTGATAGTTCGGGGTTTGGAGGGAAGACGCTCTACGCCCTCCGCGGAGGCATAGGATTGCGCCACCCAACCAGTGCATTCAGCGGACCGATGGCCGCTGATGCGCGTACCGTTCGCCACAGGAAATCAGACGACAGCCCCCGAGACATCTCGGCGTGATGAACCTGCAACTCAGAAGTAAATGGCGTTCTTGCGCGAGATACATGAAGGACCAATCCCCGAAGCCCTTACAAAGAAGGAGTGCTGCTCTGGTATTGCCGATTCGAGCTTGCCGGACCTGTTGCTTGACTTAGCTTGTGCTCCGCGCCGCGTGCTCTGCGCCTCTGCGTGAGCCTCTTGGTTCCTGGTGGGCGCTATTGCGCTAATAATTCGTTTCGTAGGCGGGTCGTTATCAAAAGTCATCCCCAAATCTCCGTCATCTCCATATCCCCTTTTCTTACACAACCGGTAATGTCAGAGCAGCACCCTTAGTACTGCTCAACACAAATAAGGCCACAAATCGGGTTCAGCGGCTTGCGGGA
>CAYRLQ010000172.1:0-9169 GCA_964425145.1 uncultured Nitrospiraceae bacterium | reverse complement strand
CGGTCTGAAAATTGGACTGCCCATTACGCCCAACACCAAAGGAATCATTGTCGACCCCGTACCTGCGCGGGGTGGGATGATCAACGACACGACAATGATAGGTTTCGACTCCCGTAGCAGGGTGATCATCGGCTACCACAAATTTGATGAAAACGGTTATACCCAGGTCTACAACGCCAGACTGGAAAAGGGCGAATGGCAACTTTATCAGACCAGCGACTGGGATTATCGCTGGTATTTCAGCGGAGGCGGCAGCATTATCAATGAGGTCGATGTAGGCCCGGTAATGCTTTCTGAAGAGGGCTTTCCGGCCCAACCGTATTATCATAAGAAATATGGGGCGGGAGTATGGAAGCTCGATGAGAAAACGCTAAAGCCCATCGCCTCTATGAAAGGTGGGCCTTCACTGCTGGGGCCGTTGGCAGAACCCGAATCTGATTTTCCGGGCATGGAAGTCCGATGGCAAAGTGACGATGGCGGAAAGAAGGATTCCAATGCGCAGTATTTTCTTCGATGGGAAACTCTGCCCATTAATCGTGGCAAAGCCAGGAGAGAAATTCCAGAGCCGTCAATGCTCAGACTCTATAAGTTGGAAGATGTGCAGTTCTTTGACCCGAAAATGTCCTGCATCCACGACGGCTTCTTCTGATCGTAACAATCCAGGTTGAGAGGAGAGCACCACGTCCCCTGTCCCGTTCCGGCGGACAGGCATCAGGCGCTTGCCCATGCGCCCATGTCCACCTTGGATTCAACTGGGCGCTCGTGCCTAATGCGGGGTCCTCTGGCCGCCAATGCCCGCCTGCTGAGCCAAAGGCCACAGATCAAGCGGCCTTTTGACAACTCCCAAGGCCCAGAATCCGTTTCTGAATTCTGTTTCCATAAAGTCGCGGGGGAGGTAGTTTCCCGCGTATCGCAGGTACTTCGCGCGTGTGAGAACCAGTGTCCCAGGAACAAGCACCGCACTGTTTCGCAGGTTGTTATCCGCAGCCCTGCCCGGTTCCGGAAAAGGGGGGACCGGTATTTGTCTCTCCAAGTAGAACTCGAGCCCATTCAACGGATTCTTGCAAAGAAGTATCAGCGGACTGTTAGGGCGCTCGTCGAGGATCGGCCGAATGCTGTCGGCCAACTGCGCCATGTTATTCCGCGAGGGGTAGTATGCCGATGCGCCCTTGAGAGCCACGAGTAGCATGGAACAACAGCACGCAGTAATTACAATCGCCTTTGCCTTCACGTGTCCATTCGCGACAAGCCGACTTAACCACTTCCCCATTGCCAGCGCAAGAGGTGTAAAGAGCGGCAAAACGTAGAGCGGAAGCCTGGATTTGCTCAGCAAGAGAATTAGTAGCGGCACGAAGAATGCCGCGAGAAGATACAACCACTGAACTTGGTCTTCCCAGTCGCGCCATCGCACAAGCCTTTGCTTTGAGAGACCGGTCTGTTTGCGCTTGATCAGTAGAAGGAAAACCCAGGGGCCGGTTCCGAAAAGCAAGACCGGAAAGTACAGGGTGAATATCTTGGAAAATTCAGAGTTGCGCTGAAATTCATTCGTCGTGAAACGGCCGATGGTTTCATGCATCACCCAATGCTCGAGCAGAAATGGATGCCGTACGATTTCAAGCAGGTACCAGCCCAGACCGATGAATATGAAGGCGATCAGACTGGAGACGTTGAGGAGACGGGGTATCGACACACCTTTGCGCCGGAGGAGGAAGTACGCCGGAACAATGCCGCCCAGGGGCAGGAGACCTACAGGACCTTTTGTAAGAAAGGCGAGGCCGAGGGCAACCCACATACACAATATGCAAACCGTTTTCTCTCGCCGTATGGCGAACCAAAAGAAAGCCACGCTTAAGCTTTGCCACAAGACCAGTAGCGTGTCGGTTGAGACCGCATTGGCCGCGCCTACGGTAAAAGGTGACGTGGCGTACACCAGAGCAGAATACGCAGCCGCCGGTTTGCCCCAAAGTCTCAGCCCGATACAGTACACCGACACTACGGTAAGCACAAAGCAAACGACCAGGTAGGCGCGTGCGCCCCACGCATTATTCCCGAAGCACGTCAAACCCGCGGCAATGGCAATGTATGTAAGAGGTGGTTTGGCCCAGTGATTTTCGCCGTTCAGGATAGGTTCGAGAAAGACACCGGCCTGCAGGGTTTCCCTGGCGCATTGGGCATAACGCCCTTCGGTGGATTCATAAAGACCACGACTTCCCTGAAAGGCTACCGACGACAACACGGCAAGGCCTACCGCCAGAAGGAACAAGTTATGGGCCTGGCGCTTTGGACGGACGCGCGGTTGCGCCTGGCTGATGGTTCGTGCTTCAAACAACGCAACTAGACCTCCATACTTCGCCGACCCCACCAAGAACGTGCGGCGGCCCATTTCCTCCGTTCTGCATACTCATATCTAGCATGCCCGCCCCGGAGTGATTGAGCGATCGGCCATAACTTCAGTTCAGAATAGAGAACACTTCTTTACCTATGACGGGAACAAACAGAAGGAAACAGTGCAACTCAGCCACAATGCTCGGCCATAGGAAGCTCCGCGTGTCCTCGGAGGCGGCGACGCGCTGGCCGAGTCGCGGGAGCCATCGCGGAACGGTCTTGACGTATTCTACATAGGGTTTGTCATACTTCTCCAGCAAGTGCGCTTCCTCATGCCGTACAACGAGACTGTAGACGACCATGCACCAAACCAGCGTGACGGGCAAGAACCACAACAATTCCGACATAACCGTAAGGCCAAGAAGCATGGTCGTGTTTGCGATGTATATGGGGTTGCGGATGATCGAATAGGGGCCGGTAGTCGTAAGCTTCTTGCGTACTCGAAGGCGGTAGTGGAGGTGCATCTGGGTCCAGATTCGGATGAGCACGCCTTCCAAGAAGAGGCCTGCGCCCACTGGCCAGATGACAGCGTCACGCTCCATTTCATGGAAAAAGACGGTCATCATGAAGAGATACAATGGGGCCATTAGGATGCCCCGAAGCTTGTATGCCGTGCTGTATCGTTCTGCCACTCACCTGGTCCTTTCCAGAGGAGGCCCGTCACCGGAATTGCGGCTCAACTTCACTTCGCCTTGGCAATCATCAATCTGCAATCAAAGTATGATTTCGTCCAGGGAGCGCTTGGGCACATGGTGCACGCCGTTTTCGTCGCGCCAGTATTCGATCGAACCGTCTTCACCGACAGGGTCGACCACGACGGTTTCTTTAGGCTTGCCCAGTGCGATGACGAGGAGTATCTCGTACTGCTCGGGCAGTTGCAGCGCTTCGCGGAGCCCGTCGTGGTTGACGGCGCCAATCATGCACCCGCCGAGCCCTTTTTCCGCCGCGCCGAGTAGAATGCTCTGGGCGGCGATGCCGTGGTCGCAGTCAAACGACGGCCTGACATTCTTATCACCAACGATGGTAATGTAGGCCGCAGGCCGCTCCCCTTCCGCCGGGCCCGGCCAATCAGTCAGGTACCCGGCCCAGGCTAGATTTGGAAAGACCGCGGCGGTTTCCTCGGGCGTGTTGGATAAGTCGAACTTCAGCGGCTGCAGATTGGCCGCCGAAGCCGACAGGCGTGCCAGATCGACCAACTCTCGCAACGTTTCCCGCGAGATGGATTCCGATTCGTGAAAGCGACGATAACTTCGATTCTTCAGAATAAGGTCTCTCAGTAGCATTGACTCTCCCCCGTTTGCATTTGCGCACCCAATCCCCATGCCGGATCGGGTACGAAATCCCAACTTATATATTCTACTCGTTTTTCCAGGGTTGGACAAGAAGTCGAGCTAAACGTTATTGTAAGGGCCGATGGTGGTGACGGTGGGTTGGGTATCGTCGCCGGGCCGGCCCCTCGCGAAAAATGGAAAAGCCACAATGACTGCTATCCGAGTTGGTAACGCGCCGTGTTCGTGGGGCACACTCGAGTTCGACGGACTCGAGGGCGAGCGGATCGGATACACGCAGATGCTGGACGAACTGGTCGAGACGGGTTACACCGGTACGGAGCTCGGCGATTGGGGCTTCATGCCCACGGCCCCGGATGCCCTGCGCGCGGAATTGCAGGCACGGGGCCTGACCATGCTGGGCGCGTTCGTGCCGGTTACGCTGAAGGACCCGCAGGCACACGAACTCGGTGCGGCGGAGGCGGTCAAGATCGCGCGCCTGCTGGCCTCGGTGGCCGGCGACCCGAAACCGTTTCTCGTGCTGGCCGATGACAACGGCGTCGATCCGGTCCGCACGCAAAACGCCGGGCGCGTAACGCCGGACATAATGCTGGGCCATGATGCCTGGCGCGTCTTTGCCCAGGGCGCCGAACGGGTGGCGCGCGCAGTGCGCGATGAGACGGGCTTGCGAACAGTGTTCCACCACCACTGCGCGGGTTATGTCGAAACGCCCGACGAGATAGCGCGCTTGCTCGACCTGACCGATGCGGCGCTGCTGGGGCTGGTGTTCGATGCCGGGCACTACGCCTACAGCGCTGGCGGTGAAGACGGCGCGTGTGTGCTCGAGGGCCTCGAGCGCTTCGTCGAGCGAATAGACTACGTGCATTTCAAGGATTGCCAGCCGGAGGTCGCCCGGCGGGCCAAGGCCGAGCATTGGAACTACTTCGACGCGGTGCGCCATGGCGTGTTTTGCGAACTGGGCCAAGGCTGCGTCGACTTTCAGGCCGTGATCGAGTGGCTGCGTGTCCGGGATTACCGCGGGTTCATTTGCGTCGAACAGGACGTTCTACCCGGCATGGGCGCGCCCAGGGAAAGCGCACAGCGCAATCGGGACTACCTGCGAGGCATTGGATTATAGAGACGCCATCGACAAACGTTTGTTATGCAATGAAAAACAGTCTTTTAGTACAGGTTTCCACAAATACGATGACGTATGAGAAGGAGGGAAAACCTTTTTTGACAGGATTGACAAGATTCTGCTCCTCTATCTCGTTTACCCGCCAGAGGCGGGTGAATCTCCCTATCTCCAAAATCTCCATGGTCAGCGACGTGCTCGAAATGCGAAAAACGAGCACGGGGAACGAGGACGAGGACGGGGAACGAGGACGGGGAACGAGGACGGGGAACGAGCACGGGGAACGAGGAACGAGCACGGGGAACGAGGACGTGCACGAGGAACGAGGACGTGCACGGGGAAGACACCCTCAAACGAGTTTGAGGGTGCCACGCGGTTATGGGTCGTTTTTTTGAGGTATCGGGCAGGCAGGTTTTCCAGCATGCCCGAAGGGGATGGCAATGAACGATGCGAAGGTCAACATCGGACTGATTGGCGCGGGGCGGATTGGGCGCTTGCATGCGGAGCATCTGGCCTATCGGATTCCCTCGGGGTACTTGTGCGTGATAGCGGATGTGGACGAGCAAGCAGCGCGGGAATGCGCCGCACGATTCGGGGTGGGCAAGGCCGTGGTGGACTACCACGCGGTTCTGGACGATCCGAAGGTCGAGGCCGTGGTGGTCTGTTCCCCGACGGACACCCACGCGCGAATCGTCGAAGAGGCCGCCGCTAAAGGCAAGCATATCTTCTGCGAGAAGCCCATCGATCAGCGTCTCGACAGGATCGACCGGGCCTTGGCCGCTGTGGAGCAGGCCGGCGTGAAACTCCAGGTCGGGTTCAACCGGCGGTTCGACGCCAATTTTGCGCGCGTGCGGGAGGCGGTTGCCTCAGGCGAGATTGGCGAGCCACGTCTCCTGCACATCATCAGCCGCGACCCGGCGCCCCCGCCTATCGCGTATGTCAAGGTGTCCGGCGGCATCTTTCTTGACATGACCATCCACGACTTCGACATGGCCCGGTTCCTCATCGGCAGTGAGGTCGAGGAGGTCTATACGGCGGCGGGCGTGATGATCGACCCGGCCATCGGTGAAGCGGGCGACCTCGACACGGCGGTGATTACGCTGAGGTTTGCCAGCGGCGTCATCGGTACCATCGACAACAGCCGTCAGGCGGTGTACGGCTACGATCAGCGCGTCGAGGTGCTCGGCAGCAAAGGGGCCATCAGCACCGCGAACAACTACCCCAATGCGGCCACGATCAGCGGCGCTGAAAATGTTCGCCGCGATCTGCCACTTAACTTCTTTATGGAGCGCTACGTGGACAGCTTCGTGACCGAGATGGCCGCCTTCGTCGATGCCGTGCGCACGGATGCGCCCGTACCCGTTACCGGCTTCGACGCCCGCGCGCCCGTGGTCATGGCGCTCGCGGCCCGCAAGTCTCACGACGAGCACCGTCCCGTCCGCCTGGACGAAGTGGACGCATAGCGCGTTGCTGCACGCCATTTTCCACGTCGCAATCGTCGCCACGCACGTCGTGTCGATCTGGGAGAGCATTACAGACTGAGGTGTCTGGATGCGCAGACCCTGTCGGACCAATCAGGGCTTTCACCTGCCAGATCATCGATCACATGCTGCTGCTTCGTCCAAAATGCTCACTGCCAGCCGTACTCGTAGCCGGTTTCGTACAAGGCCACGATGTTCTCCGGAGGGGAGACGGCCTGGATGTTGTGGCAGGGGCAGAGGATGTAGCCGCCGCCGGTGCCGAGAATGCGGTAGTTGTCCAGCACCTCTTGCCGCACCTCATCGGGCGTGCCGAACGGCAGGGTATATTGGTTGTCGACGCCGCCGTGGAAGACGAGCCGGTCGCCGAAATCGCGTTTGAGGCCTTCACGGTCCATCCCTTTGCACCGCCACTGGATGGGGTTGAGCACCTGTGTGCCCATCTCGATCAATTCGGGGATCATCTCGCGGAACGACCCATCGGAGTGTGTGAACACGAACGATTCGTGCTGGCGGGTCAGGTCCATCATGCGCTTCATCCGCGGAAACAGGTACTGGCGGACATGCTCGGGGTCATACAATGGCCCGTCCTGCGCTCCGATGTCCTCGGCGACGTATGTGATCTTAACCCGGCCGGGGATCGTCTCGAAGATTCGCAGCGTTTGCTCGTGAGCCAGGTCGAACAGCTTGTCGAGGCAATAATGGACGATGTCGGGCTGGGCGAGCAGGTCCATGAAGGCCTGCTGCTCGCCTCGGAGGTTCTTGTACAGTAGAAACGGCTCGGAGCCGCCGCCGCGTACGATCCGGTGTTCGTTGCCCTTGACCTGTTCCGGCAAATGGGTGTAATCCCAATGGTCTGGGCTGGGCCAGGTGTAGTTGGCCTCGATTTCCTCCACGGATTGGAATGCCGCCAGCGGCGCGCAGACCGCCTCGTCATAAGTGCCAGTGCCGTAGTCCACGGTTTTGTAGCGAATGCCCCAGATGTCCTCGCCTTCCTCCGGCGGCGGGCCGACATAGCGGCCCTCGACCACCAGCGGCGTATCGATGTGCAGCCGCTCGAGCGCCGTCTCCCAATCGCAGCCCAGGTGGTCCGTCAGCTTCTCGGCGGCCTCCGGCGTGGCCCAGATGTCCATAGGGATGCGGTCCGGCTTCTGCCGATTCAGCACTGCAAGCCACCGCTCACGCGGCGTCATCGTTTCCTTCGGCATAGGTACTTCCTTCGGTGTAGCATGGCCTGGTTACTCGCGCGCCTACGTAAGGATATCAGAAAAATGGACAAGAAGTTACCTGAGTCGCCAGATACGGAGTCCCTTGACTGGGGCGGGCGCGTCTTGTAGATTCTCTTTGGGAAAGGTTGGTGCAAAACGGACGGAGACGTATAAGGGGCGTTTTGATGGGCACTGAGGCAATCGGCACGGGCCGCATACCGACGTTGCACGTTGTGGCCGACAGCATTCCGCAGGCGTATTTCCGGGCCATGAAGGCCGTGTGGGAGAACGGGTTGGCGATTCGAACCGAGTACGACCGCCGGGACGACGCGGGCAGTTACATCGACCCGCCCAGCCGCGACGCGCGTGTGCTGATCGAAGTGACGGACCCATTCGCGGAACCCCGGTTCCCGCCGGTCTCGTTTTGCGAAATCGGGGTCTACATCGCCGAGCTCATGGGGCTGAAGGACTACCGTGTCGTGCCCATCGAGAAGCTCAAGGAGGCCGTGCACGGCGAGCTGACCGCGCACGAGTGGCCCTACACTTACCACCAGCGGCTCTTCGACCACCCCGCCGTTGACGGCTCGACCATTGACCAGATCGCGCTGGCGGTCGAGCGCATTGCGCAGACGCCCTATTCGCGCCGTGCCGTGGCCACGACCTCGGTGCCCAACATCGATGCGTTTCTCAAGGAAGACGTGCCCTGCTTGCGCGAACTACAACTGCGCTGCCCCGAAGACGCCGAGGGTAACCTCGTGCTGAACATGAACACCGTGTGGCGCTCGCGCGACTTATACAAGGCCTGGAGCGACAATGTGATCGCGATCACGTTCTTGCAGCGCACGCTCGCCGGGCAGGTCGCCGAGAAGGCCGGGCGCACGGTCCGCGTGGGCAGCTACGCCGATTACAGTTCCGCCTTGCATATCTACGGTCAGGACTTCGGCGCCGTCGGCGGCGACGCCGAGAAAGGCCTGCAGAGCTTCTTCGAGACCTTCGACGAGGACACGTTCGTCGGGCGGTCCCTGACGAGCGAAATGGCCCGGGATATGCTCGTGTTGCCCCAGCTCCAAAACCTGCTCTCCGACCGTCAAATCGAACAGTGGGGCTTTCCCCCCGAATCCATAGCCCTCATCGAAGGTCTGGTCGAGGATTTGGAAGCGGGCAAATACCTGCCGTAGCGGAAGCTGTTGGCTGATAGCTGCCAGAAACCGCGACGGGCGCTTGACTGGCGTGGCCGGCGACTGCCATGTACTGATAGTGGAGTGGGATAAAGACGGCAGCGTTAGTTCGGAGAGCATTCATCAATACGGCCGTGCCACGCTTGACGAGTCTTCGCCAAACTCACGCATCTGGCGTAGCAAAGACAGGATGTCGGGATTGTCATACGTCTTTCCATCCATGTCGAACCACCGGATAGGTGGTCGCCGCACGGGGGCATGTGCGAATTCGCACCAGGGACTGGTAAGGATAGGCAGGAGACTCGGGCTAGCCGATGCTCTTGATCAAATCAGAAATGGCGGACAGCACTTCGACAAAGCTTCCCAAGACCTCTATCTGTCGCTTCTTCACCAACAAGCTGTTGGCCATGGCTGGCCGGGACTTCTGCTGAGATACGAGTGTAATGTGTTTCATGAGACCTTCTCCTTTCTGTGTGAAAATCCGTGCCTTTTCGTTGACACCATCGGAATCCGACTG
>CAYRLQ010000171.1:0-9170 GCA_964425145.1 uncultured Nitrospiraceae bacterium | reverse complement strand
GGCTTGCACATTGTCAAGTCATGGAATCCAGAACTCGCTGAAGCGCTTTCCGGACGTCCCGGGCGGCCTTGGATGTTTGGTCAGCGGCGATGGGTTTTTTTTCGAGCGGATCGCTAATCAGGTCGAACAGACGACCGTCATCATACAGTTTCCAGCGCTTGTCGCGCGCGAAACGCGTCCGCTCCCAGTTGCCCCACTGCGGGTCATAGTGGCACAGTATCCAATCGCGCGGGTTGCCCTTCTCGCCGCGAAGCTGAGCCAGGAAACTCCGTCCATCAATAGTGACATTCTGTGGCAGTGGAGCGTCGGCTAATTCGGCAAGCGTCGGGAGAAAATCGGCGAAACTGATGAGGTCGTCACAAACGGAACCCACCGGCGTGACGCCTCTCCAGTTCGCAATGAGGGGAACATGGGTCCCCGCATCAGTCGGATGGCCTTTGCCGCCACGGACGACCCGGTCCCCTTTCAACCTCGATACGATTTTTCCATGGGTGCCATTGTCCCCCGTAAAGAGGAAAAGGGTGTTCTCGCGCAGGCCGAGTTCGTCCGCGGTCCGGGCAATGCGCCCGACAGCCTTGTCCATGTAGGCGACCATATCGGCGAAGTACTTCGTGTGTTTGGCGTCCCGATGTTCATGCCACGCCGCGCTGTCGGGCGTTGGAACACAGGGGTCATGCACAAGACACATGGGATAGTAGACGAAAAAGGGCCTGTCCTGGTTGCGTTCCATAAACGCAGTGATGTAGTCGCAGAAGACATCCGGCCCGTATGCGCCCTTTAGCACCTCGAGAGGGCCGCCTTTTCGCTTTATGACCGGGTCTGCGTAACGTGACCCACGTTCCTCTATCTGCCACAGGCAATAGTCGTCGAAACCGGCGCGGTCCGGGTACGTGCCGGCGCCCACCCACTGATCGTGCCTGCCGTACAATTGCCATTTGCCCGCAACGCACGTCGTGTAGCCCGCTTGCTGCAAGATGTGGGCAAACGTGGTCTCGCCCGGGTCGAGAACGCCAAACGCCTTGTAGTTGCGGAAGTTACAGCGGCCGGTCATGAGTTTCACACGCGACGGGGTGCACAGCGGCTGTGAATACGCATGTTCAAACCGCATGCCCGTCTCCGCCAAGTCGTCCAGGACGGGCGTTTTGTACGACACACTCCCGTAACAGCCGAGGCACTCGCAGCCGAGGTCGTCGGCCATGATAAGCACGATATTGGGTCGGCGCCGTGGTTCACGGCCGGCCGCCGCGAAGGTCGCGCCACCCCCCGCCGTCGCCAGCATCCCCGCGGTGACCCGGGACAGGAACTCGCGTCGTTTCATGCCAGTCTCCTTTGCGCGAAAAAGCGCTAACGCTGTGTTTTATATCATTATAGGGCAGGGGGCCCAAACATTCAATCGGCTTGGGTAAAACGCGCGCGCCACACCTCCCGGCCAATGCGCAGACTTGATCAAAAGGCGGGATTAGGGTAGGTTTGAGCGATGGTTTTGCCTACACCACAGCCACGGCGGAGAAACGTTTAGCTGTATCGTATGGGAAGTGAAGCAAGGGCTTTCGGTGGCCTGCACAACGCGAAGGAACTATTCATGAGAAAGATCGGTCGACGCCATTTTCTGCAGCAGTCGTCTTGCGGTGCGCTGGGCGTTTTGGGCGCCTCGCTAGCGGGGATGCAGCCGTCTCTTCGAGGCGCCGTGGAAGGGGCGAAAGGGCGCCCCAATATCCTCTTTGCTATTGCCGACGATTGGTCCTGGCCCCACGCTTCCATATATGGCGCGCCGGCCGTGGAGACCCCCACTTTCGACCGTATCGCGCGAGCAGGGTGTCTGTTTAGGAATGCCTTTACTGCCGCACCGCAATGTTCCCCGAACCGCGCAGCCACGTTGACCGGCCGGAATATCTGGCAGTTGGAGGAAGCCGGGACTCATGGCAGCATTTTCCCGAGCAAGTTCACGGTCTTCCCGGACCTGCTCGAGAAGGCAGGGTACCACGTGGGGTTTACGGGAAAAGGCTGGGGTCCGGGGGACTGGCGACGAGGAGGATGGGGCCGGAATCCCGCCGGGCCGGAATACAACGACCGGAAGCTGAAATCCACGCCCGCGGCCGGCATTAGCAAAGTGGACTATTCCGGCAACTTCGAGGCATTCCTTGCGCGCAGGCCTCGGAACGCGCCCTTCTGTTTCTGGTTCGGTGGACACGAGCCGCACCGCAATTATGAACCCGGGTCCGGACTGAAAGCGGGCAAAAAGCCATGCGATGTCACCATACCGCCGTTCTTGCCCGATGACCCCGTTGTGCGTGGCGACCTGCTGGACTACTTCGTGGAAGTTGAATGGTTTGACGCGCAACTTGGCGCCATGCTGCGCCAGTTGGACGCCATCGGCGAATTGGATAACACTATCGTCGTGGCCACGAGCGACAACGGTATGCCATTCCCCCGGGCCAAGGCAAACCTGTACGAATACGGCACCCATGTTCCATTGGCCGTCCGTTGGCCCCAGCGCGTCAAGGGCGGCCGTGTGACAGAGGCGCTCGTGAGCTTCATCGATTTTGCGCCGACGTTCCTGGAGGCTGCCGGGATTGCGCCGCCGACGGAGATGACCGGGAAGAGCTTCCTGGACCCACTCACGGTCTCCCAGCCCGGCGCCATCGAGCCGCCCAGGAACTACGTCCTCACGGGACGGGAACGGCACACCCACGCGCGGTTTGATAACCTCGGATATCCGTCACGCACCATCCGCACACAGGATTGCCTCTACATCCGCAACTTCAAGTCCGACCGCTGGCCCGCGGGCGACCCCGAGGGCTACCACGACATCGACGAATCGCCCAGCAAAACGTTCATGCTCGAGAACCGCAACACCTGCGGCGAGTTGTTCGACCTCGCCTTTGGGAAACGACCCGCTGAAGAGCTGTATGATATCAACAAAGACGCGGGCTGCCTGAATAACTTGGCGCAGCACCCCGAATATGCCGCCCTCAGGAAAGACCTGAGCGAGAAGCTTGACCGCGTCCTCACAGCTCAAAAGGACCCGAGGGCGCTGGGCACGGGCGATATCTTCGAAAGCTATCCGCGAGTAAGCCACATGCGTCCGCAGCTTGGCGGCTTCGCCGAACGCGGCAAGTACAACCCCAAGTACCAGCTCGACCACTGAGAGCACACACAAGCATTCTGCCGCCGTGCGACTGCGCAACGGGGTGTCGTCATGCTATACTTGAAAGGAATTGACCGGCGGCGGTCGCGGGCGAAGTATAAACGGGAAATCATAAGACGGTCGCAAGTGCGCATCGTGGCTCGTACCGTTTTTGAGAAAGGGTTAAGCCGATGAGCAAGAAGATCACGCGGCGGGAATTCGTGGCGACTGGGACAGCGCTCGCCCTGGGCGGGGGCCTCCCCTGCTTTTCGCATGGAACTGCCCATGCAGCCGATAACGGGCCCTCTTCCAAGCCCAATGTCCTGGTCATCCACACGGACCAGCACCGCATTGACTGCCTCGGCGCTTACGGGAACCCGGATGTTCGCACGCCGAACATCGCCGGCTTGGCGGCGGACGGTGTGCGGTATCAGGACAGCTTCTGTCCCTATCCGGTCTGCACACCCTCGCGATATTCGTTTCAGTCCGGGCTCTATGTGCATGAGCACCGCGGGTGGACCAATCACAGCACGCTGCCGCCCGGGACAGCGACCTTTTCCTCCATCCTTCGAGGCGCCGGTTACAAGACCAAGGCAGTGGGTAAGATGCATTTCACGCCGACGTATCTCGATCTCGGCTTTGACGAGTTGGTGCTGTCCGAGCAGAATGGCCCGGGCCGGTGGGATGACGACTATCACCGCGAGTTGCGTGAACACGGGCTGGTGGACCGCAATGACCTCGAGGACCAGCTCAGGGAATACCGCAAGAAGGCGCGGCCGGCGTACTGGGAGACACTTGGGGGCCTGCCGTCAAACCTGCCGGTGGAATTCCATGCCACCCAGTGGACCGGAGATCGGGCCGTCGACACGCTCGAGGGATGGGGGGCGTCCGGCCATCTGCTCATGGCCGGGTTCATAAAGCCGCACCACCCCTTTGACCCACCTAAGGAATGGTGCGATGCCTACAACCCTGAGAAGCTGACCCTCTTGCCGGGCTGGACCGACACCTGTTTCCCGCGGGACCTGGCCCTGAGCAAAGGCTACTTTCCGCACGAGAAGCTTTCGGAACCGGCATTGCGCCAGGTGATGGCGTATTACTACTCGAACATCGAACACATCGATCAGCAGGTGGGCAGAATGATTGATATACTCAAGCGGAAGGGTTTGTATGAGAACGCGATGGTCATCTACACGAGCGACCACGGCGAGTACATGGGGTTCCACCACATGCTGCTGAAAGGCAACTACATGTACGACCCGCTGGCGAAAGTGCCGTTGATCATCAAGTACCCCCACGGCCGGCAACGTGGCGTTGTGTCCGAGGCGCTGGTGAGCAACGTCGATGTCGGGCCGACGATTATCAGACAGGCGAACCTTGAACCAGCGGAGGGGATGCGGGGTCGCGATCTGGCGTTGCCCGGGCACGCACGCGAGATGGTGTTCGGTGAAAACCGGCGCGGCCAGCACGCCATGGCCAGGTCGAAGACGCACAAACTTATCCTGTCTGAACGGAGAGATGCCTCGTTGTTCTTCGATCTCGAAAAAGACCCGCTTGAAACGTCAAATCTCTTTGACGAGCCCGCGTACCAATCTGAAATCCAGACCTACACGAAGGCCATCCAGGAGTGGCGCAGCGTGGACGAGCTCCCGAAGATCTACCTGGATGAGGACGCGCCACGCATCAACCAGCCGAACGTGCCGGCGCTACGGGACGGGCATCGTGATGAAATGAAGGCCTACTGCGCACGCAAAATGCGAGAGGCATAGCCCCCATACCTTAGTTTCGTGCTCGTGCTCGTGCTCGTTTATCGTGCTCGTTTATCGTGCTCGTGCTCGAAATACGAAGGGCGAAGCACTGCATCCGGACATCGCACGGTTCTCGGGCATCTTGCCCGCTGATTTAGACGCGGCGGAGACGTATCGCCGAGGGATGATGGACAAGCACCTACAGCATCGCGATAGAAAAAGTAACACCGCGCCATAGCGAAGTCAAACTACGTTTTGGGTTGTGTAGTTCAAATAGATATACATCAGTACTGAGACGGTTGTCCATTAAACCATCGCAATTCCCCTTGACATTACTACAAACGTTTGATAGCGTATTTTTGCGAGTTTTGACACTGAATGGTTTATTCGCAGCCATGGAGGCCAGAAAGAATGATTCTCACAGATCGTCAAATCCGCAACGCCTGTGATATAGGTGACATCGCTATTGAACCCTTCGAGGAGACTCTGTTACAACCGGCAAGCTACGACTTACGCGTAGGAGAACAAGGCGCTACGACAAGCACCAAGAAACTCGTGAACATACGCGAAGAAGGCTATCTATTGCTACAGCCCGGAGATGTCGGGATAATTACCGTCCTTGAAGAACTACGTCTCAGCACCCAGTATGTGGGCCGCTTTGGTCTAAGGTCGGAGTACGCGAGAAAAGGACTCATCGCCAGCACCGGTCCCCAGATAGATCCCGGCTATGAAGGACGCCTCATCCTCGGACTAACCAATCTCACCCCGAAATCAGTGTCGCTACCATATAAGAAAGAATTGATATCTGTCGAATTCCACAAGCTTGAAGAACCTTCCACTCATCCATATTCCGGACCCTATCAGGGCATACGCGAGCTCCGTCCCAATGATATCGAGTTCATCGTTGAAGCTGAAGCGATGGCCTTGTCGGAGATCAACAAGGCCCTGCGTTCACTCAGCAGTAATGTGGGGACCCTGACAAAAGACGTCCGGATGTTGAAGTGGTTTGTGATGGCGGTAGTCACTTTCGGAATTGCCGTGATGGCAATCATCGCTGCTCTAAATTGATTGGCAAGAGCAATACCCAGATCTAGCCCCTGCCTATTTCAGGTGAACATCGCTTCGGTACCACAGACAAACCTGAAGTCTGCCTAACTACGGGTAATGCGCCTAGTGGTAATAATAAACACAAAGGCCCATGAAATACTTTTCGAACAAGCGGGGTTGCCAATGGACAAACAGGCAAGGATATGAGGAGCTGATATGAAATCCAAATCGACCCTGACCCGGCGAGAGTTTTTCGGCAAAAGCAGCGCTGCGGCACTTGGGGGAATGCTTGCCGCATCATTCCCCTCGGCGGGGCGCGGTCAAAGCGCCGATACACCGCCCAACGTGGTGTCCATTATCTGCGATCAGATGCGCGGGGACGCCCTTGGATGTCTTGGAAGTCCCAATGCGCGTACGCCCCAATTAGATAGAATGGCCTCTCGAGGGGTGTTATTCGAGAATTGGTTCAGCAATGGTCCGGTCTGTGTGCCCTCACGGGTGAGTTCTTTCACCGGGCGCTATCCGCATCAGCACGGCAACCTGACCAATAAATCAGGCGAGCTCATCGGTTCACTCGAGGACTCGATGTTGGGCTACTTTCGCGAACGCGGATATAAGCTGGGGTGGATTGGGAAGAATCATACTTACGCGAAGAGGGTTCTCGATCGGCTGGATGTCTGGAAAAACAGGGTCAGAGAACCCTTTAGACGCTACAACGAATTTGTCCCCCCGTGGTGGCATAGCGATATGTATTGGCCGACGGAAAAATGCTATGCAACGCTGAACACAACAGACAGCATTGAATTTATAAAGAATACCAGAAGAGACGGGCCGTTTTTTCTCCATATCAGCTATTTTGATCCACATCCCCCATATTTTGCCCCCTCAGAATACACCAGCCGGTATTCCTCCGAGGAGATGAAGATTCCACCGTATGTTCCGCCCGAAAACTTGAGCAACCGGCTTGCAGAATACCAGCGAGCAATGCATTACGATCGGATTAAGGACTCGGACCTCGTGGAGACCATGCGGTATTACTACGCATCCATTGAATGGGGGGTCGACTATCAGGTGGGACGGGTACTGCAGGCCCTGCAAGATGCGGGACTCGCGGAGAACACCATCGTGATGTTTACGGCCGACCACGGCGATTTTATGGGGCATCATCGGATGGTGCGCAAGGGCATGTTCCTCTATGATTCTCTATTACACGTTCCCATGGTCTGGTATGCGCCGGGGTTGATCCAGCAGAACCACCGGGTGAAAAATCTCGCCCAGGGGGTGGACCTCTTCCCGACCCTGGTGGATTTGACCGGCGGTGAGGTTCCGGAGGAGCTGCCCGGGCGGTCCTTGAAACCTTTTTTGCAGGGGGAGACAAAAGAGGAAGACAAGTTTACCATTATCGCCTCGGCGGCTTACAGTGATTTACCGGAGAACTATTTCGACCATCCGGAACCGCTCTACGAACCAAAGAGTGATGCTCCTCTCCATCAACGCGTACAGACCCTCACCTGGGAAGCGGAGAATAAGACTGCGATGGCCCGGACCCGAGACTGGAAGTTGATTCTGAATGAGAGCCATCCTCCGGAACTATACTATATGGACGGAGGGACGGTAGAGAAGAAAAACGTCATTGATGAGCCTGGGACCAGGCAGATTCGCCAGGAGCTCGAGTCGAAGATACAAAGCACCTGGAGTTGGTGAACATATTAGGGATGGGAACCTTCCCGTTCCGTGTTCCGTGAGGTCAGATATTGGGTAAGGGTCGCAAGAACATCACGAGGCGCAAGCCTTGAGCCTTCCGCGAAACCCAGATGTAGATTATGCCCTTCCCGCTTTCCAGTCCTTTGTATTGACGATGATTGATGCTGCAAGCGCCAGGACAAACACAATTGCCGTCAGGTGATCGACGAGTTTGGCGCCCAGATTCAGACCGGTAATTGAATCAAGCAGAAACTTCATATACGAATTCGGCATGTCGTAGTAACCCAGCCTGTATCTCACCTGCCAGTGCCATTCTGTGAAGGGACAATATCCAATGCCATACCAGATGCCCAGAACCAGCCAAGAAAATGCGATCAACAACAAAAGCCCTAGATGCGCCTTTCTGGTTCTGCGCCACATCCAACCGGACAAGGCAAAAACAACTAGAAGCAAATGGAATACGATGAAGAATGTGTCAAGAAACTCATACATGAGTCAGCGCCAACTTCAACCTATCTCGCACGTGCTCGCCAAAATGAGAATCCTGGGCGGCTGGTCTATCCTGCGGTCCTCTCCCAAATGTCCGCAAGGTGTTGGATTTTCTTTTGCATGAGGCCTGCGCGGGCGAATGCGTCGCGATAGATTTGTAGCGTAGTTTGGGCGAGGACTTGTGGGTCGGCGCCTTCGAGGTTATCGCGTTCGTAGCGGGCGATGCGGACCAAGGGGCGATTGGTGTGGTGCAATTCGCTGAACAGTCGCATTTCCTCGTCGAGTTCCATGAGCTGCGTTACGAACTGGTGTGCCTTGCGCATTCCGTGGCCTTTCTTCAGGAGGTCGAGTAGTTTTTGGGTGGTGCGTATGCCGCGTTGGGCCAGTCTTGCGAACTCCTCGAAGACCGCGCCATGTTCTTTGCGCCACTTTTCGACCGACCCGTTGTCCGGCGCGCTGTAGCGCCCGAGGATTTGCTCGAAGCTCTCGCGTTCGGTGCGTTTATCGCGTTGCGCGCCGAGGTAATCGAGCCACATTGCACGATATGCGATGCGGATGAAGTCCATTTCCGCCAGTGGCCGCCGAATGACGGGGTACCATTGGAGGCAGCCGTCCGGTGCAAATTGCGTCACGAACAGGTCGACTTCGGCCAGTTCCGGACATTCGTCGATTTGGGCCACGGACTGGTTAGCTTCGAGCACGAGATCGATAGCGTGCATCACTTGCTCGGGCCGTATCCGGGTCCGCTCCTCGATGGGGTCCCGACCGCGGTCCACACTGCCCACACGGGGCCGGCGCCACTCGATTGCGCAATGGCCGGCGCCATAGGGGCCGGTCTCGCGGAAATGGACGTAGCCCACCGACACCAGCGTGATGGGACAGCCCACCGCCGCGGCGATGTGCATCGTGCCGGTGTCGTTGGTGACGAGTACATTGGCGCGCTCGAGCAGCGCGGCGACCTGTGGGATGCTCGTCTTGCCGTACAGCGGCACCGCCAGGTGCGGCGCATGTCGATCGAATGCTTCGCCTAGGGGCGCTTCCGCCTCGACACCCAGAAG
>CAYRLQ010000170.1:7023-9220 GCA_964425145.1 uncultured Nitrospiraceae bacterium | reverse complement strand
CGCGCCGCTTCCACTCCAGAAAATACTGGTGCACCGAACTTGCACTCCCGTACTCCTTGGGTAAGGCCTTCCATTGGCAACCCGTGCGCAGCACGTACACAATGGCCTCAAACACCTTTCGCGGTTCCATGCGTTTTCGCCCGCCACCTGGCCGTCGCTTGTACTTGCGTCTCTTCTCGCGTTTCGGCTTGGGAATCAGCGGCGCCACCCGCTCCCACAGGGCGTCGGATACGGTCCAGGATTTCAGTGTGCTCATGCAACACAGTATAACAACCTCGCTCTGAGAACGCAAGAATTATTTACGGATAAGCTCTTAATTCAGTCGTTCTTGGTCTTTGGTCCTGGTTTTCACTTCCTACTGAATTAAGTATACTGTCCCCAGAATACCCCACGCCGGGCGCAACTCTTTGCAACATCTGTTTCTTCACATCCGTTGGGTCGAAAGTGTATTATAGAGGGTGGCGGAGCAACCGCAGACCGGACGGCCTACCTGTAGTGCCTGAGCACCGGGCCCGTCAGCCGGCAATTCTCTCCCGCAGCAGGGTTGACAATAGTCGCGTTAAGGAGTTCCGTTTGGAATGAAACAGGCAGTTGGTTTTTGCTTATTTTGGTCTATTGTGTTTGGGGCTGTGCATGGGTTTGCGGCGGACTGGCCGATGTGGCGCTACGACGCGAACCGCACCGGGGTGTCGCCGGAGAAGCTGCCCGAGAAGCTGTACCTGCAATGGATTTGTGAGTATCCTGCGCTCGAGCGCGCCTGGCCCGACGAGGACCGGATGGAGTTTGACGTGGCCTACGAGCCCATTGTAGCGGGCAAGACGCTGTATTTCGGCTCGTCGTGGAACGATGCCCTGACGGCGCTCGACACGGATACCGGCGCGGAGAAGTGGCGGTTTTATGCGGACGGCCCCATCCGGTTCGCACCGGCCGCCGCGCGCGGCAAGGTCTACTTCGTTTCGGACGATGGGTGCCTGTATTGCCTCGACGCGGACTCGGGCACGTTGGTCTGGAAGTTCCGCGCGGCGCCGTCGGACCGCAAGGTGCTGGGCAACACGCGGCTCATCTCCGTGTGGCCCGCGCGCGGTGCGCCCGTCGTGGTTGATGAGACCCTCTATTTCGGCGCGGGCATCTGGTCCTTCGAAGGGATTTTCATATACGCGCTCGAGGCCGATACGGGCGAGGTGATTTGGGCCAACGACAACTGCGACGTCCCCTTTATGTTACAACCGCACCACAGTCCGGCGTTCGCCGGGGTTACGCCTCAGGGCTACATGACCGTAAGCGGCGACAAGCTGCTCGTGCCCAATGGACGGGCTGTGCCGGCATGTTTCGACCGGCACACCGGCGCGTTCGAGTACTTCCATCTCGACCCGAACGGTCATCGGGGCGGCTACTCCGTGTCCGCGATGGGCGAGTATTTCTTCAATCCCAGTTCGATGTATGAACTCGAGACCGGCAAGAACGTTGGGATTATCTCTGACCACGTGGCCCTGACGCGCGACACCGTGTTCGCCTTGTACCGGGGCCGAATTCAAGCCTTTGATTTCACCAAACTGGTCATCGAGAAACACAAGGATAGAGGGGATCGGGTCTATTGGAAGTGGGACATGCAGATGCGGTGGCGTCTCGACGGGGAGGCCACGAACCTGATCGTGGCGGGCAAGCGCGTGTATGCCAATCGCCCAAACGGCGTGTTCGCGATCGACATACCCGGGGAAGGTCGCGACCCGAAAGTCTCATGGGAAGCGAAGCTCGAGGGCGCGCCGCGGTCGATCCTCGCCGCGGACGGGAAAATTTTCGTCGTGACTGAGGAGGGGCTGATTTACTGCTTCGGCGGCGAAAAGACCCACCCCGTCACGCATAATCGGGCCGATGCGCCCCCTATGGCGGTTTCGGACGAATCGGCCGCAAAAGCCGCTCAAATCTTGAAGGAAACGGGTGTAACCGAGGGGTATTGCCTGGCTTTGAACATGGGTTCCGTGGATTTATTGTTAGAACTGGCGCGGCGGTCCGATCTCCACATCGTCGCTGTCGAGCCTGATGCGGAATCGGTCGCGGTCCTGCGGCGGCAACTCGACGCGGCCCCGTCATACGGAGGTCGCGTAGCTGTGCTGCCGGACAATCCTCTTACTTCTTCTTTAGGGAAAGAAGAAGTAAGCAAGAAGAAACCAGGTTTAGGGAAAGAAGAAGTAAGCAA
>CAYRLQ010000170.1:0-6923 GCA_964425145.1 uncultured Nitrospiraceae bacterium | reverse complement strand
GGAAAGAAGAAGTAAGCAAGAAGAAACCAGGTTTAGGGAAAGAAGAAGTAAGCAAAGAGAAACCGGTGTTTTTTCCCGGAGGGCCGCCATATTGGGCCAGCCTCATTCTGTGCGGCCTTACTTCTTCTTTAGGGAAAGAGGAAGTAAGCAGTAAGAAACCATCATTTAACGACCAACAACTAACAACTAACAACTGGGACTCGGCGCTGTTTCGCCCACTTCGGCCGTACGGGGGTGTGGCGTGTCTCTGGCTCAGCCCGGGCGAACATGATGCCTTTGCACAGGCGGTCGCCAGCGCGGGCTTTGCCCAGGCCGAGGTGACCCGCGCGGGCAGCCTGACGCTGCTGAGGCGCGTAGGCGCGTTGCCCGGCGCGGCCAACTGGACCCATCAATACGGCGATGTGGCCAATACGGTGGTCTCGAAGGACGCGCGGGTACGGGCGCCGCTGGGGCTGTTGTGGTTCGGCGGGCCGTCGAACGTAGACATTCTACCGAGGCACGGGCATGGCCCTTCCGAGCAGGTCGTGGATGGCCGGTTGCTCATCGAAGGGCCCGACAGTCTCCGCGCGCTGGATGTCTACACGGGCCGCGTGCTCTGGGAGGCCGACCTGCCCGGCCTCGGTGCGGCCTACGACAACACAAGCCACCAGCCAGGCGCGAATGCCCGGGGCAGCAATTACGTGTCGGTTTCCGATGGGATTTACGTGGCCTACGGTGCGGAATGCCTGCGGCTGGACCCTGCGACTGGTAAGCTGCTGAACACATTGACGTTGCCTGTGCCGGAGGGGGCCTCCGACCCGCCGGAATGGGGCTACATCGGCGTGTGGGACGATTTGCTGATTGCCGGGTCCGGTCCGGTGGTTTTCGACGAAGAAATCCGGGGTCCTACCTGGAACGCCATTTCCAGCAAGCGCATTGTCGCCCTGAACCGGTACACGGGCGAGGCGCGCTGGACCCGCGAGGCGCAGTCCGCATTTCGGCACAATGCCATCGCGGCCGGCGCCGGCAAGGTGTTTTGCCTGGACAGGGTCACGGATGCCCTGCTCGAGCGCATGGCTCGCCGCGGCCTCGATGTTGAGGACGATGGGCGATTGCTGGCGTTGGATGTGCGGACGGGCGATGAGGTCTGGGCGACCAGTGACAACGTGTTCGGCACCTGGCTGGGGTACTCGGAGGAGTACGACATACTACTGCAGGCCGGGCGGCGCTCGCGCGACATGCTCAGGGACGAGCCTGGCGACCGCATGATTGTCTACCGCGCCGAGGACGGCAACGTGGTCTGGGATAAGGCCATCGCGTATGACGGCCCATGTATGCTCCACGGTGACGTGATCATCGCTCAGGAGCAGGCCTTTAGCCTCTTGACCGGCGAACGGATCATGCGCCGACACCCGCTGACGGGTGTTGAAACGCCGTGGCAATGGAAGCGCAATTATGGCTGTAACTCGGCTATTGCCGGCCAACACCTGGTGATGTTTCGCTCGGCCGCCGCAGGTTTCTTTGACATGGAACGAGATGGCGGGACGGGCAACCTGGGCGGGTTCAAGTCGGGCTGCACCTCGAACCTGATTGCCGCGGGCGGCGTGTTGAACGCGCCCGACTACACCCGCACCTGCACGTGCAGCTACCAGAACCAGACATCGCTGGCGTTCGTCTACACTCCCTCAGTGGAGATGTGGACCTTCAACGACTTCGATATAGGCGACGAGCCCCTCCGGCGGGTAGGTATCAATCTCGGCGCGCCAGGCGATCGACGCGCCGACAACGGGACCCTCTGGCTGGATTATCCGAGCGTGGGCGGGCCGTCGCCCAAGCTTGCCATCGAGGTGACACCCGACAAACCGAAATGGTTCCGGCGGCATTCGCTGCGGATGCGCGGCGAGGGACTGAATTGGGTCGCCGCATCCGGCGGGAAGGATATTGCTTCCCTATGTGTTACGCTTAGTGAAAACGCGGCGGCTGAACGCCCCTACACGGTCCGGCTGCATTTCGCCGAGCCAGACAGGATCGCGCCGGGCCAGCGCGTGTTCGACGTGACGTTGCAGGGTGAAACGGTGCTGGATCGGTTCGATGTTGTCCAGGAAGCGGGTGAGGCGCTGCGTGCCGTGGTGAAGGAATTCGGGGGAATTGGAGTTAAGGAGGCCTTGACTGTCACACTGACGTCGACGTCGCAAAGTAGTGCAACAAGCGGGGGGACCGTGCTCTGCGGTGTCGAGATCGTCGAGGAACAATGATTCCCGGCCTGTTACCCGATTGGGTCTTGACGGAGAAAGCGGTTTGCAAAGTTTGATTGGCAGTATGCGGACTCGTGGCGTAGCGCTCTCTCGAGCGCTGAGAGTAGCTCTGATAGGCGCCGTGGCGGCCTTTTCCGTTTTCGGGAGCGTGCCTGTGTGGGCGTGTAGCGTGCCGGTGTTCCGCTGGGCGCTCGAGCGCTGGGCGCCGGACTCCTATGAGCTGGTGGTATTTCATCGCGGCGCTCTGGGCGATGCGGACCAGGCGATTCTTGACGAGTTAAGGACCCGCGCTGCGGACATGGATGCGCCTGCTAATCTCACGGTTCGTTCCGTCGACCTGGATGCGGAGCCGGACGAACATTTGGCAGCCCTGTGGGAGGCCCAGGTCGAGGTGGTGTTGCCTTGGGCGGTGTTGCGCTACCCACGCGACGTTAGGGGGGGCGAGCATGATCCCACTGGCGCGTGGGCCGGACCGTGGAGTCTCCTGTCGCCGGAGGTGTTGCTTGATTCACCTAAGCGCCGGGAAGTGGCTGAGCACATTCTCGACGGTGATTGCGCGGTTTGGGTGCTCCTTGAGAGTGGTGACGCGGCTAAGGACGCCGCCGCGGCCAAGCGCCTGGCCGGGCAGCTCGAGGAAATGACTAAGCTCCTGAGGCTGCCTGATATGGCCGGCGATCCGGTGCTGGCTGGCGCGTATGCGCCGGACGTGTCGGACTTGCGGATCGGATTTTCAATGCTGCGCGTGTCGCGCGACGACCCTGCGGAGGCTATGTTCGTACGCATGCTTTTGGGGAGCGAATCGGATTTGGTCACATTTGACGAACCCATGGCGTTTCCCGTCTACGGCCGGGGCCGCGTGCTCTACGCCTTTGTCGGCGCCGGCATCAACTCCGACACGATCGGCAGCGCGTGCAGCTTCTTGGTGAACGGGTGCTCGTGTGAGATCAAGGCTCAGAATCCCGGCATTGACCTGCTCATGGCGGTGGATTGGGAGAGCGAGGTGAGCGGGTTCGACCTGATCAAGGAGATTGAGTTGCCTCCGCTTCCGGGCATCGCGTCGATAGCTGTCGATTCCGGACTGGGTTTCACGGAAACGTCGCCCGTTCACGAGACGGCAGCGGTGACGCCCCCGCCCGTCGCCGTGGGTTCGGCCGAGCGTACGGTCTGGACCGCACTGCTGCTCAACATCTTATTGGCCGTGGGCGCCGTGCTCAGCATCGTGGTTGTGGCAACCCTGGTCGTGTTCAGGAAAAGGGCGCCTTAAGGAGCGTTTCAATGACAGTGTGGCGATTGGTGAGAAAAGAGATCGGGTATCGGAAGTTGGATTTCGTCTTGGGCGTGCTGGCGGTGCTTGTGGCAGTGGGGTGTCTGGTCGCGGTGATGACCCTGCTCCGCGCCCACCACAGCCGCGTAGCGGAAGTGAACGCGGCCCAAGCCGAGGCGACCGCTGCGATGATGGCCCAGGCTGAGGATGATTATCGCAAGCTCATGAAAGAGATGGGTTACAACCTTATCATGTTGCACCGAGAGGAGGACCTCACGAACTTTTTCTCGAAGGGATTCGCCTCCAAACACATGCCCGAGGAGTACGTGTCGCGGCTGTGCAATTCGAGGATTATGACTGTGCAACATCTGTTGCCGACGCTGTATCGTCAGATGCCGTGGCCCGAGCAAGACAATTGCCCCATTATTCTGATCGGCGTGCGCGGTGAGGTGCCCCACCTCCATAGCAACAAAGGGGAGCCGATGCTCGAACCGGTCGAGCGGGGCACGATGCGTATCGGCCGAGTGATCCACACAAAGCTGGGAATCAACGCCGGTGATACGGTGACTTTTATGGGCAAGGCGTTCGAGGTCTCCGAGGTGCATGAGGAACGCGGGAACTCGGATGACATCGGCGTCTGGATCCATCTCGCCGAAGCCCAGGAACTCCTCAACCGGCCTGATGAGGTTAATGCCATCCTGGCCCTGAGCTGCGTCTGCGCCGGGGCCGAGTTGGGACAAGTGCGCCAGGAGATCGCGGGTATCGTACCCGAGGCTCAAGTCATCCAGCGCATGTCCGAGGCCGCCATTCGGCTCAAGGCACGCAGCCGGGTTGCCCAACTGACTGAGGAGGCCATGCGTGGCGAGGCAGCGTATCACGCGCGCTTGGGCAAAGAACGTGAGGGCTTCGCCTCGTGGTTGATCCCACTGGTCATCGTGGGCTCGACGGTCTGGATCGGGTTGCTGGCATTGGGCAATGTGCGCGCGCGCAGCACGGAAATCGGCATTTTGCGAGCGCTTGGGCTGAGGTCGCGGCAGATTCTCGCCGTCTTCATCGCCAAAGCGGTCCTGCTGGGTATAGTCGGCGCCCTGGTGGGATACGTGATCGGGTTCGTTACGGGGACGGCCTGGGGCGCCTTGGAAGGTGTACCCCTCTCAGCGCAGACTATCGCGAGCCTGTTTGACCCCGTCCTCCTGGTGTTCGTGCTGCTGTTGGCGCCCCTTCAGGCGTGCCTGGCCAGTTGGATTCCCGCCATGCTCGCCTTGCAACAAGACCCCGCCGTAGTACTCCGGGAGGGGTAACGCCTGTGCTTAAAGTTAAAGACCTGCACAAAGTCTATCAGGGACGCCAGGGCGCCGTGCATGCGCTGGCGGGTGTGGCATTCCAGGTCCAGGCGGGCGAGTTTGTCGCTGTGCAAGGGCCGAGCGGCTCTGGCAAGACTACGCTGCTCCTGGCCATAGGCGCACTGCTCATGCCTACGGAGGGTCGCGTGGTGATCGATGGTAAAAACCCGTACGCGCTGTCGCCGGAGGCGCGTGCCCGGTTTCGCGCGGACACGCTCGGTTTCGTATTCCAGCAGTTTCACCTCGTGCCGTTCCTCGACGTGATGGATAACATCCTGGCGCCGGCGCTGGCCCTGCCCGCACCGGACGCCCGTGACCGCGCAGTGGAACTCATCGAGCATTTCGGCCTGGCCGACCGTGCTCACCACGTGCCCGCCGAGCTCAGCGTTGGCGAGCGGCAGCGGGTCGCCCTAGCCCGGGCGCTGCTTAACCGGCCCAAACTGCTCCTGGCCGACGAACCCACCGGCAACCTCGATGGCGCGAATGCGGAAATAGTGTTGGGTCATCTGGCCGCATTCGCCGAGGCAGGCGGCACGGTCCTCCTCGTCACGCACGACCACCGCACCGCTGCTTACGCCCCTCGTATGCTCCACATGAACCACGGCAAGCTCACCGAGGAGTAACTGTAACCGTTCACGTGGTAAATACGAAGGAAAATCCAAAAAGACCTGCAAAAATCGAGCAAGAGCAGTCCCTGTTCTTGCGGTCTCGGAGCGAAAACCCACTGCGTCTATGGGGTTTGTCCCGTGAACGGTTACGATGACAAGGCGCGAAAAATGTGATTTCTTGAAGATAATGTGCCATAATTAAACTAAGGGGCTGTTAAGCGATGCCTGGCTCGGTGTTTCTTGTGCGTGGGCTAAGCGGCCCTGTTAACGAAAAATGAAAGGAACGAGAACAGGTATATGCAGAAAGAAGAAGCCATTGAAGTAGAAGGTACTGTAGTAGAACCGCTTCCGAATGCTATGTTTCGCGTGAAGCTCCAAAACGATCACGTGGTGCTGGCGTATACCTCCGGCAAAATGCGCAGGTTTTACATCCGCATTTTGCCTGGCGACAAGGTGAAACTGGAATTGTCCCCGTATGACCTCACAAAGGGACGCATTACCTACCGCTACAAGTAACACCTTTGGGCCGCCCTGATGGCCTGCTGCGGGCACGGCAAAGGCCGGGAGGCCGGACGGGCATTTCCGATGACGCGACTCGTGACGGCTTTCCACTCGGCACGGGACCTCTTCTCCATGAATACGCCTGCGACCTTTCTCGTAACGTCCAGCCTATATCTGCGTTCATCTGCGTCATCTGCGGATAGGGAGATGGGGAGATGACAGAATCCGCAGATGACGCAGATGAACGCAGATATAGGGGGGGCCGGCCATACCGGGTTGGCGATGTTGTAAAAACTGGTAGCGGTAACCCCTTTGTGCCAAAATGGTGGCATGATGGAAGGAGACGAACGAATGAGCTACGAGCTTGTCTGCTACGGGTGCGGGGCGGCCATTGCCCCCGGGGGCGCGTTTACGTGCGCGGTCTGCGGGGAGCCATTGAGCATCCGGTCGCTGGCGACGCCGGCCCGAGAGGTCTTTGCGGGGCCCGTCGAGTCGATGTGGCGCTATCACGGGCTCTTGCCCGTCGCGTCGCACGATAACGTGGTGACCTTGCAAGAAGGCGGCACACCGCTGGTCCCGGCGCCACGGCTCGCGGCGGCGTTGGGTACGGGGCGTCTTTTTTTGAAGAATGAGACGGTGAACCCGACCGGCTCGTTCAAGGACCGGCAGGTTTCCGTAGGTCTCAGCCACGCCAAGGAGATCGGCGCCGGCACTGTGGCCGTGGTGTCGTCGGGGAATGTGGCGTGCGCCGCATCGGCTTACGCGGCACGCGCGGGCATGCAGGCCGTGCTGCTGATGCACGGCCATGCCGCGCCGGGTAAGATCGCGCAGGCAGCCGTGTATGGCGGGCGCGTCGTACAGGTCGACAGCCCCTCGGCAGCGGCCGTGTTCGACCTGTGCACCAAGGCCTGCGCCGAATTCGGCTGGTATCACCTGTCGACCGCCGGCATTTACAATCCCTACAACGTGGAAG
>CAYRLQ010000169.1:0-9244 GCA_964425145.1 uncultured Nitrospiraceae bacterium | reverse complement strand
AGCGGCGGAGCGGTGTTGCCCACATACGACGCGCTGTACCGGCACAATGCAACGTGCAGTGAAAACGAGCGCATCCGCCTCATCGTTTCGACCAATGAGCAAGGCGCGGGATTCATGGCCAGCGGCTATGCGCGCGCCAGCGGAAAGGTCGGCGTGTTCATGGTCACCTCAGGACCGGGCGCCACCAACTGCGTGACACCGATCCGCGATAGCGTCGCGGATTCGGTGCCCGTGGTACTGATCTGCGGCCAGGTGCCGCGGCAGGCCATAGGCACAGACGCGTTCCAGGAGGCCCCGGTATTCAGCATCATGAGCGCGTGCGCCAAGCACGTGTTCCTGGTCGAGGATGAAGATGAATTGGAGGCCACCATTCGCACGGCCTTCGCCATCGCCCGCACTGGGCGCCCCGGGCCCGTGGTCATTGACGTGCCCAAGGACGTGCAGAATTACGAAGGTGCGTTCAAAGGCGAAGGGCTGCTCGAACTCAAAGGGTATGAAAAGGGGTTAAAACAGTTGGAGGAAACCCGCCTTTCCCAGGAGGCCTGCGCGGGGTTTTTCAACTTGCTGGGCCAATCCAAACGGCCGCTGATCTATGCCGGGGGGGGCGTCATCTCCAGTGGCGCCGCGCCCGAATTGCGCGCCTTTGTCAAGCAGTTCCAGATTCCCGTGGTCACAACACTGATGGGCATCGGCAGTGTAGACACCAGAGACGATCTCTCCCTGCACATGCTCGGGATGCACGGCACGGCCTACGCCAATTATGCGGTGGATGATTGCGATCTCCTGATAGCCGTCGGCGCACGGTTCGACGACCGCGTGGCGGGCAATGTGGAGCAATTCGCACCCCATGCCCAAATCGCCCACATCGACATCGACGCGGTCGAGATCGGCAAGGTCAAGACGGCGGACTGGGCACATACGGGCGACGCCAAGCATACGCTCAGGGAACTGTTGGCGGCAGGTAAGAGCTTCAAGGCAGACTTCTCACCGTGGGCAAGTTATGTACTGCAACTCAAGAAGAAACATTGTCTCCGATACGATGAGAAGAGCGACCTGATTCAGCCGGAGTATGTTGTCGACGTCTTGAATCAACTCACACAGGGAGAGGTGATCGTTTGCACAGGCGTCGGCCAGCACCAAATGTCCGCAGCGCAGTATCTCGATTTCCACGAACCTCGCACATTCATTACATCGGGTGCCTTGGGCGCCATGGGCTTCGGCCTGCCCAACTCGATCGGGGCGCAAGTGGCCCGACCGGACAAAACGGTGATCGATCTGGACGGCGACGGAGGCATGCGCATGAATATCGGCGAGCTCGAAACCGCTATAACCTACAACGTGCCCGTGAAAATCGTCATGCTGAACAACCGGAGCGACGGCATGGTGCGCCAATGGCAGCACATGTACTACGGCCGGAGGTTCTCCGGCACCGACAAGACCGAGCGCACGAAAGACTTCATCAAAACGGCCCAGGCAGACGGCTTCAAGTTCGCCCGACGCGTTACGGACAAAGCCCATGTCAGGCAGGCACTCGAGGCGCTTCTGGCCCATGACGGGCCGGGGTTCCTCGAAATGGTCACCGACCGCGACGCCTACGTGTACCCGATGGTGGGGCCGGGCCAGGGGTATAAAGAGATGGTTTGCGGTCCATTTATTACAACACGCGAGCAGCGCCCCGACCAGGATGAATGAGTGGGCCGTGGCGCCTCGTCCTCGATGCCTTCACGACAGTGATCGTCCTCGAAAGCTTGCGAGCAGGGATTGTCCCTGTTCTTGCGCACTCGGCTGTGTATTTCCTGACAGCATAGCCAACTGCGACTACTCTACATATTGTGCTTGCACAAAACTGCGGCTGCGACTTGATTCAGCTTTAGGCAGCGAATACCATCAGTACAAGGAGACCGGTGTGATGAGCACGAAGATCGATGCGGCACTGGCGCGTTCGTTGCTGCCGAATCGGCCCAAGGCGGGCCACAAGGGCATGTTCGGGCATGTCTTCGTGATTGCAGGCTCGCGAGGCTTTACCGGCGCGGCCAAGCTCGCGGCCGAGGCCGCCGCACGCTCGGGCGTGGGTCTGGTGACGGTGGGAACGCCTCAGCCACTGGGCGATGTCATCGCTGCGGCGTTGACCGAGTCGATGAGCTTCCTGCTGCCGGCCACGGCTGGGGAGTCAGTTGCGAAAGCAGCGCTCGAGCCTGCGCTCGAATTCGCCGCAACGAAGGATGCAGCGGTGCTCGGCCCCGGACTTTCGCAGCATCCCGAGACGCGCCAATTCGTGCTCGACTTTGTCCGGCGCTGCGCTATCCCGCTCATCATCGACGCCGACGGCCTGAACGGTCTGAGCAGCGACCCCCAGGTTCTGATCCGGGATGACGCAGTGGCGCGCGTCATCACCCCGCATCCCGGCGAGATGGCGCGGCTGACAGGTCAAAGAGCAAAGGCCATTCAGGCAGACCGGGAATCGGCCACGTTGGAGTTCGCAGCGCAATATGGTTGCGTAGTAGTCCTCAAAGGTTACCGCACCGTGATCGCAGGCGCTGCCGGCGACGCCTTCGTCAATCCCACGGGAAACTCGGGCCTGGCTAGCGGCGGTACGGGCGACGTGCTGGCCGGCCTAATCGGCGGGTTGCTGGCCCAGGGCCTGACGGGACTGAACGCAGCGTTGCTGGGGACCTATTTGCACGGCTTGGCGGGCGATATCGCCGCCGAAACCATGACACAGCGCGGCATGGTTGCCGGGGACGTCGTCCGGGCGATTCCCCAGGCCTGGCGCGCTATCGAACAGGGTGCCTGACCCATGCGCGTGGTCCGCGACATCGGCGAGTTCGGCCTCATCAAGCGGTTGACAAAGCTCCTACCGACCTCCGAGAAAATGGGGACCGTACCAAGCGAGCGAGACGGAACTGTCCCCGGTTTCCCCGCGGATGTTCTCGAGGGCATCGGGGACGATTGCGCCGTCCTGCGCATAGGGGGTCGTGTGGTGTTGGCCTCCTGCGACCTGTTCATCGAGAATGTCCATTTCCGCCGCACTACTGCCTCGCCCGAAGACATCGGCTGGAAGGCCGCAGCCGCAGCCCTAAGCGACATCGCCGCGATGGGCGGCACGCCGCTGTACTGCCTGGTCGCGCTGGCCTGCCCTGCCGAGACGGAGTTGACGGCCATAGACGCACTCTACCGAGGCCTGGCGGAAGCTGTCGCGCACGCGGGCGCCGCCGTGATCGGCGGCGACACCACGCGCTCACCCGAGGGTATCGTCCTCGACATATCCGTCATCGGCGAGGCGCGCGAGGGGCGCTACCTGTCCCGGAAAGGCGCCCAAACGGGCGATGTGCTGGCCGTGACCGGCCACGTCGGCCTTTCCGCCGCCGGGCTGCATGCCATCGAACGTGACGCCGACGCGCCCACACTGGCCCAAGCGCACCGGCGCCCGAAACCCCGCTACCCCCAAGGGCAATGGCTCTGTCGACAGGACAACGTGCACGCGATGATCGACGTCAGCGATGGGTTGATACAGGACGCGGGACACCTGGCTGATGCTGCGCAGCTTGGCGTCGATATCGACCCGAGACAGTTGCCCGTCGAGCCGAACCTGGCGCGTTATTGCGAAAAAAACGGCCTGGATACGACTGACTTTATGCTAACCGGCGGCGAAGACTACGAGTTAGCCCTCGCCATCGCCCCCGAAGCGCACAAAGAAATGGCTGGCGCATTTCTCAAAGAATGCAACACGTCCCTCACCGCCATCGCCACGTTCACTGACCAATGGCCAGGCGTGCGCGCCGCAGGAAAAGAACCGCCGCCCGGCGGCTACAACCACTTCGCGTGACACCTACTGTATTCTGAGGACAGTATACTTAATTCAGTCGGAAGCGAAAACCAGGACCAAAGGCCAAGAGTAAGCGTTCAGGGACTTTCACTCACTATTGGAGAAAAACCTGAGCAAAAAAGGGACTGTCCTCGTGAGTCCCCGAGCAGGGACTGTCCCTTTTCTTGCGCACTATGCGCCAACAACCTTATAGCAATGGGCTTTCTTGGCCCCTGAACGCTTACGACCAAGAACGACTGAATTAAGTATACTGTCCCCAGAATACCCAGAATACCCTGTGTGGCTTAATTCATCGCTTTGATTAGCTGCCGGGCATTATCGACGGCGTAGCCGTCAACGTCGTTGTTGTAGTAAACGTACACGTCGCAGCCACCGTCCAGCCATCGGCGGACACGGACCTTGTCATCGTTAATGTGGTCCATCGAGTAACACCCATGGTAACGGCCGCCGGGGCCGTGGCGGCGGACGTAAATGAAGCTCGCACCGTTGGGTTTCGTGATGGGACACCCGGGCATGTCCGCGAGACACAACGCGGCATCATACCGGTCCAGCAGCTCATAGACCGGCTCGGCCAGCCAGTCCTCGCGGCGGAATTCCACCGTCACGCGCCAAGGCGACTCTCCGGCCGCATCCTTGAGGTCGGACAGGAACCGGTCAAGCAGGCCGATATCCATACGTAACGACGGCGGCAGTTGCACCAGCAACGGGCCACGTTTCGGTCCGAGTTCAGCAGTGACTTCAAAGAAGGTCTTCAGCTCGCCGGCACAATCCGCGAGACGTTTCTCATGGGTGATGCGGCGCGAGAGCTTCACGGCGAAGCGGAAGTGTGAGGGAGTCACCTCGCGCCAGCGGGTGAGCATCGCCAACTTGGGCAACCGGTAAAAGGTCATATTCACCTCGACCGTATCGAAGTGCTGTGCGAAAAAGCCCAGCCACTGGCCCTGTTTGAGGCCCTTTGGATAGAACCGCCCCTTCGCCCAGTGGGGATAGCTCCACCCGCTCGTACCGACATAACATCGCCCAACTTCCATAGCCTCAACCTACCAAGAAAACGGGGACTGTCGCAACCGTAGCGAGGAATGAGTAGCCAACGCGCCAAGCTCCTCCGCCGAAACTAAAAAATGGGGAAAAATGGGGACAGTAACCATTTATTCTGACGAACCGTGGCCGAATCTGCTACATTCCCCGCGCGGTTGGAATAAATGGTTGCTGTCCTCATTTTTTCTATATGCCGTGGCTGATATTTACCTCTTCCGGACAGCAAATGCACCGCCTACAACGAACGCTGCGGCCAATACGCCAAGACCTGCCAAACCGGCCACGGGGAGTGCCGGATTACCCGGCCAGAATGGGCTTGGATCCGAAGCGGCAGCGACGAACGTGTCTATATCGCCACCGGCAGCCAAAACTTGATTGTATTCCTCCAGGTTGCTCAGGCCGTCCCTGTCAAAGTCGCCTGGGGCCGAGAAGGGTTCATCGACATCTTTCGATGGTCCGCCACAGCCAACTCCGAATATCAGGTACTCATCGAGGTGCGGCAGTCCGGAGACGCCGCCGGTCCGTTGGAGAACGAGCGCGTCGATAGTGTTTTGCATCACCGTGCTGGTCCCAAGCAGTGCGGCGAAGAGATTGTTAAATTCACTCAGCGCCGCTAAATCCGGATCGACTTGGATCAAAGCCTGCACGTCCTGTGCGAAGGCGGCCTTATTGCTAAGAAAAGCGTTAACAATACACTCTTGGTCCCAGATGTAGGAGTACTGACACAGGGCATTTTCAACCAGTGCAAGCTGGAAGGCATCCGGGACACCATCCCCAGGCTCTTCCCGTTCGCCGCCGATCACTTCCTCGAGATGCTCCATATCAAAGTCTTCCCAGTAATACCAACCAAGGTCGACGAGAAGGTCTGCGAGATCGGGGAATAGAGATGATGCGCTCGCCGCAAAGGCAGGACCTTCACCCGTATCGGGGTCATTGAACAAACCGTCATACAGGCACTCACCCGGCTGCATCTCGTAAGCGCCCATGTCGACCCCGGCGCCCTGCGGCCGGGTGACGCCGCGGATGTCTGTCTCCGGGGCGCCCGTCGCCGTGCCTGCGTCGATGCAGGGTGAAACGTCAAAAAGGCGCAGGTCGCCGCTGGTCGCATTGACAAAGTACGGGAACGCGGCTATGTTGCCCTCGCCTTCGCAGCCGCCCTCAATGTCCGAGTAGGTTATTGTCGGATAACTCGAATCGTAGTTGTATATCTCATTGGGCGAATCGCCCCAGAGGATGCAGTTGGTGACCGTCGGTGAGGAGCTATCCAAGTTGAACATGCCGCCACCGTAGTAGTAGGCCGAGTTGCCCATAAACGTGCAGTTAGTGACCGTCGGCGACGAAGAATCGTTGCGCATCCCGCCGCCGGAGCAATCGGTCCAGTTGCACATAAACGTGCAGTTGGTCACCATGGGTGAGGAGCTATCGAGGTTGTACATCCCGCCGCCGCCGTAGCCGTCGGCCGAGTTGCCCATAAACGTACAGTCGGTCACTCTGGGCGAGGACCCGCCGTTGTACATCCCGCCGCCGCCGCCCAAGGAGGCCCAGTTGCCCATAAACGTGCAGTTGGTCACCGTCGGCGAGGATCCGTAGTTGATCATCCCGCCGCCGTACCAGCCGGCCGAGTTGCCCATAAACGTGCAGTTGGTCACCGTCGGCGAGGAGGCGCCGTTGTACATCCCGCCGCCGTACCAAGCGACGGAGTTGCCCACAAACGTGCAGTTCGTTACCGTCGGCGAGGAGTAATAGTAGTTATACATCCCGCCGCCGCCATACTGGTAAAACGTCGAGTTGTGTGCAAACATGCAGTTGGTCACCGTGGGCGACGAGTAATAGTCGTTGTACATCCCCCCGCCTTCGTCACCGGCCGAGTTGCGCGTAAAGGTGCAGTTCCTCACTGTGGGCGAGGAAGAATGGTAGTTGTACATCCCGCCGCCGCCCTGGTGGTAGGCCGCGTTGTCCGTAAACGTGCAATTGGTCACCGTCGGGGAACTCTGAACGTTGGACATCCCGCCGCCGTTCTCATCGGCCCAGTTGTCCGCAAATGTGCAATCCGTCACCGTCGGCGAGGACTGATAGTTGCCCATCCCGCCGCCACCCTCGGCCGAGTTGCCCGTGAACGTGCAGTTGGTCACCGTCGGCGAGGACGAAGAGCAGTTGTACATCCCGCCACCGTTCCAACCGGCCGAGTTGCCCGTGAACGTGCACTTGGTGACCGTCGGCGAGGATCCATCGTTGTACATCCCGCCGCCGTGACGGGTGCCAGCGGCATTACCCCCGCTAATCGTGAATCCGTCCAGGGTGCTGTTGTCGGCGCCGACGACCACGTGGTATGCGGGTTGGCCAGCGCGAGCGGTCGAGCCGTCGATGGTGGTGATGTGCGTTTCCGAGTCGCGTTCCCCGCGTGCGGTCTCATCGCCCGCAAAGCCCCCGTAGACGTGCACGCTCTCCCTCATGATCACCGAGCCGGTGTCGTTGTCCCGCTGCTCGTCATAGACGCCTTCGGCGGCCCATACCTCGCCGCCACTGTCGTCGTAGGCCGCGTCGATGGCGGGTTGGATGGTGGTGTAGGCGGTTCCCCACGCCGTGCCGTCTTCCGCGCCGGTGTTGTCCTTATCGACGTACCATATGGCGGCGGCGGCATTGGTGGACAGGGCCAAAAGGGAAACGAGTAAGAGGATGGATTTTCGCATGGCAGTTTCCCCCTTTTCGGTCAATGGTCGTCTTCAAAGGCTGTCTCGATGCGTCTGGCGCCGTGGCAGATTGCTGCAATCTCTATGGCGTCATGTCTCAAACGATACACGATCCTATCTCTTTCATCGCCGATTTTCATTACGTTTGTTTTGGTACCCACAGGGATTCTGGAACGAACCCGGCGCAGTCGGAACTAACGAATCCGAACGAATTGCCCATTCCTAACGCAGAGACGCCAAGAGCGGAGAGTTTTGCAGGGTCTCCGAGAATATTACTCCGCGTGTCTTTGCGTGCTCTGTCTCTCTGCGTTGAAGGTTTCTTGGCCACTGTGGCTACCATTATGTGCAGAACGGTGGATCCGAAATGTGGCGTTAAACCGCTCGTGGTTATCCGACGTTTCACATAAATCGCGCTACAAAAGACCGTTTTATGTGCATTATTTGCATTCTGGAACTGAATCTGAAAGCGCAAACAAGACCCAGTCAGAATCCCGCGCAATATACGTGCAGATGTCTTCGAGCTGACGGGCCGCTCTGGGTGACCACCTTATTGTGAGAGCCATTTTGACATGCGCTCCTCAACAGCTTCGTGTGGAATACCCAAGCCCTCGTCTAACTCCTTCAAACCGGCATCTACTTGGATCTTGAAGAAAATCTCACCCAATATGTCATCGGTTGTGACATCCTCAGGCAGCACTTCAATCATGCGGATTACCTGCTCCTTGACAAGGGGTTGCAACCCCTTGTCTCCCGGCATTCTGTTTTTCCTCCTCACGTGATGGCGCCGCCGCCGCCGTCGTTGTAGGCCGCGTCGATGGCGGGTTGGATGGTAGTGTAGGCGGTTCCCCACGCCGTGCCGTCTTCGGCGCCGGTGTTGTCCTTATCGACGCACCAGACGGCCGCTGAGGCAGCGACTGTGAAGTATGAAGTCAGAAGTATGCAGGCATAACAGGCAAGCATGGATTTTGTTCTGGCTTTTCTTGTATCGTGGGTCATGGTGGTTTTCTCCTCGGCTAACTGTATGCCTCGCGGCGATGTGCGACGTGGAAAACTGTGACAAGTTTTTTGCGATCATCTATGGTAAAAAAGACTCGATAGTCTCTAATGCGAAGACGGTACTCATCTTTCGTGCCTCGGAGTTTTCGAGACTGGGGCGGTCGCGGTTGCTCGGCCAGCTTCAGAACGGTTTGGACAATCAGTGGGATGATTTCACGTGGCAACGAACGGAGATCACGTTCAAAGGACTTCACAAATCGGACCTCATACGAGTCCATCTTCGGTCAGTCCTTCCACGAGCTGTTCCTTTGAGATGGTTTCCTCGTTCCGGCGTTCTTGGACTATCCGATGGCCGTATAGATCCTCGATAAACTCTTCGAGTGCAGCCTCGTTGCCCCTAATCGGAATTACCACGGCAGCCTTCTGACCGGCCTCATCCACTAAATACTGAAGATGTTCCATCCTCACCTCTCCCCGTTACTGTTCAATCCTGGCAATAACGCCGCCTCAGGTCCTGTTTACAGTGTCCAACCCCATTGATGTATACGCTTGTAAGGCGCTTTGGTTTGCTGCGCATTATACACCCGCTGCACTCATAATGCATATCTCCCTCGGCGATCCAAACCTCCCCGCCGCCGCCGTTGTAGGCCGCGTCGATGGCGGGTTGGATGGTGGTGTAGGCGGTTCCCCACGA
>CAYRLQ010000168.1:0-9333 GCA_964425145.1 uncultured Nitrospiraceae bacterium | reverse complement strand
TCCTCTTTTTCTTGAACGCGTTTGAGCAACGCGTTGGCCTCTTGCTTGGCTTGCCGTAGAATACTTTCCTTTACTACCGGGTCGTTCAGTTCCGCTTTGGTTCGCGAGTCATGTAGTTCAACGAGTATGGCCACGAACATTTGGTTCCAGCTTTCGACCAACAGGGCGGTCTTCTGGTTGGCACAGGCCAGCGCGACTGAATACTGCAGCAGCGCAGGCGAGGATAGCTCCGACTCCTCGACCAGGACCGAGGCGCGCAGGCCTTTGAAATCCACCATGACCGTCGTGGGGGGGATTTTGCCAGAGTCGTTTTCCACCGTTTCGGGCTCGGCGAACATGGGCCGCAGTACGAACATGAACGTCCCTAGACCTGCAATCGCCGGAACGAGCACAATCAGCCCCACAGTGACCAGCTTCTTGACGATCCCGACCTTTGCTTGCGCTTGTTCGGCTTTTTCTTCTTCCGCCATTCGTACCCACCTCGCTTTGCCGCGCAGCCAGCGCCTGACCGGGAACCTTTACGGTGCCGGCACCTCGCTCTGACGGCTACTGTCGCGCGACAAGACATTTGCCTTTTTACGCAACTCGGCCATTTTACCTCGATTGAAGGCGCCGCGCACATAAATTTCGACGCGGCGATTGGCCTGCTGGCCCTCAGGCGTCAAATTGGTGGCCATGGGCTGGCTTGGGCCGCAGGCCACGATCTCGAACTGATTGAGCGGGATGCCGCCGAACACATTGAGGCGGCGCGCGACCGCATCGGCTCGCATATAGCTTAGATCATAGTTATCGCGATAGTTTGTGCTGTATGCGAGCGGGCGCGCGTCGGTGTGGCCGCGCACCTCGATAAAGGATTCGGGCACATCCTTGAGCACTTCGGCCAACTCGTTCAGCACGGTGTAGGCCCCAGGCCTGAGTGCAGCACTGGCCGACTCGAATAAAATCTCGCTCGGCAAGCTGATTTTCAACCCGCCTTCCTCGTCGAATTCGATTGTCACGTCCGAATCCTTGGCGAGCACTTGCATTTGCCGTTGCAGTTTGCGCGCCATCCGCTCGACCTCCTCCTGGGTTTTCCTGGGGCGGCGGGGCACCGGGTTAATGAGGCCGTCAAATCTATCAAGGACCCCAAAAGCCCCCTGGAGCGACATGAACGCCTTGTTAAACGCTTCCTCGCTGATGGTCGAGAACGACAGCAGCAATACGAAAAAGCACAATAACAGACTCATCATGTCCCCATAGGTCACCACCCACCCGGGAACCGTCGGGCCCTGATCGGCCTTCTTTTTCCTCGCATCCCTGGCCACCCTACTTCCTCCCTATGGAGATCCGTTCGCGGATGACCGGCGAAACGAAGGCCTTGAGCTTCTGTTCGACCACCCGCGGATTGTCGCCGGACTGAATCGAGAGAATCCCTTCTATAATGACCTCTTTGGAGAGCAGCTCACCGGACGTCCGAACCCTCAGTTTGCCCGCGGCAGGGAGAAACAGGACATTGGCGAACAAGGCGCCATAAAGCGTCGTCAACAATGCCACGGCCATACCCGCGCCAATGCCCGAGGGGTCTTCAATCGAGGCCAGCATCTTGACCAGGCCGATGAGCGTACCTATCATGCCGAAGGCCGGGGAATAGGTGCCCATAGCGGTAAGCACGGATTGCCCTAGAGTGTGCCGGTCTTCCATAAAGGCGATTTCGGTGGTCAGGATGTCCTTGATGAGTTCCGGAGCAGTGCCGTCAATAGCGAGTTGCACGCTCTTTTCGAGAAACTCGTCGCTGGCTTCGCCGGCGTGGCTCTCGAGCGCGAGGATGCCTTCACGCCGGGCCACCGTGGCGAACCCGACGAGTTTTTCTATAAGTTGTTCTGGGCTCGTCTCCTTGTGAATAATGGCGTTTTTGACGGTATTGAGCACGCTCAAGACATCTTTCAGGGGATAGTTGAGCAGTGTGGCGGCCATCGTGCCCCCCAAGACGAGCACAATTGAGGGTACGTTCCAAAAGATGCGCGCGTCTCCACCCATCAGGACCGTGATCGTCACCAGCCCAACACCTGCAACTAGCCCGACAATCGTTGCTATATCCATACCTTAGGTGTCCGTCGTTCGTTCTATGAACATTCCTGGTTGAATTTGCTTTCTGTATTCTAGCACTGCGGCCACGACTTCGTCCACAGGCTCGCGCACCATGAGTTTCTCGCCGGTAATCAACGTGATAATGGTGTCGGGTGTAGCCTCAACTTCTCGGATCAACTCGGCGTTGAGCACAAACTCCGCGCCGTTTAGCCGTGTCACATGAATCATGGTTCTCGTCTCCTTTGCTCAAGACCGTTGCGCAGGCGCACCCGTCGTGGAAAACGCCGGGAGTTGGGAAGCGCGTTCACGCTCCCCAACTCCCTCGCGACTGGACGATTCTACCTGCATTATCGGACTAAGTTGACGGTTTCTTGAAGTAGTGTATCAGCCGCGGTGATGGTTCGTGCATTCGCCTGGAACCCGCGCTGGGTCACAATCATGTTACTAAATTCCGTGCCCAGATCCACATTGGACTGCTCGAGCACGCCGCCGGTCACCTCGCCGCGCCCGGCGGTGTTGGGCAGGCCCACTTGCGGCAGGCCGGAAGAGGGCGTCTCACCGAACATGTTGTTGCCCGAACGCGAGAGCCCACCCACGTTGGCGAACGTGGCCACTGCCACCTGGCCGATCTCCTGCATCAGCCCATTGGTGAACACGCCGGTGATGATGCCGTTCCGGCCAATGTTGAAGCTTTCCAAAACCCCGCGTGCGAATCCGTCCTGGCTTAGCAGGGTAACGTCGCTGTCGGCCGAGAGCTGTGTGAGCGAGGAGAAGTCCACGGTGCACTCGAACGGGTCGACGGGAATCGCCGGAAGCGCGGGGTTGAAGGCAATCGAGATTTGGCCCGAATCGACGCTTAGGAATCCACCGTTGGCGTCGAACTCGAGTGTGCCCGTGCCGGTAACGGTTTGGATGTCCGGGTCGGCGGAAGACGCATCCCATTGCCACTGCCCAAGGGCGGCCAGCTTGGTGAATATCAACTGGATGTCACGCGGCGTACCCAGTGAGTCGTACACGCGGATGGTCCGCTCGACTGTCGTTGCGGGCGGGCCAGTGACAGCGTCCGAGGAGAGGTTCCCCACTAAGACCGCGTTTTCAGTGGCCCGGACAATGGCCTGGCTCCCGACGGGAATCACAATGTCGTCCGGCTCCACCGTGCCGTCGATGGCGCCGGTCTCGTCAGCCATGTACCCCTGAACACGCAGGCCCGTAGCTGGGTCGAACAAGAGCCCAGTGGCGTTTATCTGGAACGAGCCGTCGCGCGTGTAGTGGTTGGCCGTACCATCGTTCAGCACAAAGAACCCGTTGCCTTGGATGGCCAGATCGGAGGACACACCGGTGGTGATCAGCGACCCTTGGGAGTGGTTCACGTCGATGCCGGCTACACTCACGCCCAAGCCTATCTGCATAGGGTTCGTACCGCCGAACGCGCCCGAAGGGGCCGTGCCGCTTTGCAACGTCTGTGAGAACAGGTCCTGAAACAGCACCCGCGACCCGCGATACCCGGTGGTATTTACGTTGGCAATGTTGCTCGCTACCACATCAAGCCGACGCTGATGGGCAAGAAGGCCCGTTACGCCGGTAAAGATTGCAGTACCCATGTCCTTTAACTCCTTTCCATTGTGTCGTGTCTATCGTTCCGCGACATCTGGGCCACCCCGCGTGGGGTCCGGCCCGGTTTTCATGACCTAGCCGGCGCGGCTTGCGCCAGCACTTCAAGCTGAGTCCGATCCATCATGGTCTGTTTCGATCCCCATCACGCCGGCCATCGACATCAACTCGCCATCAACCGTGAGGTAGACGATGCTGCCATCGAGGTGCACCCGTTCAACCGTGCCTTCGCGCGGCTGGCCGCTCATATCGATGCCGGAGATGCGCCGCCCGAGCAGGTTTGTGGCCGAGATGAAATTCAACTGATCGATGTTCCCACTGAGGGTCTCGAGACCCTCATTGAGGTTGTTCATTTGCTCCAACGCCGAGAACTGCGCTAATTGCGCGAGCATCTCGGCATTTTCGACGGGCTCGAGCGGATTCTGGTGTTGCATCTCGAGCACCAGGAGCTGCAGGAAAGCATCGCGGCTGAGCTCCTGGTCCACGACCCGCGATACGGCCGTGTCGCCCGCCGCAGCCACCGAATTTGCCTTCAGCCCGTGGGCTGTGAGTTGACCATGGAGACGCTGATTCTCCTGCCGACCCATCTCCCACCATTTGAGCGTGGGCCTTTGCGAGCCCATGCCTCTGGCACGGAACGCAACCAACGCGTTCATGATATCGCTCCTTTCATGTTGTGGTCGCGGACATGCTGGAACGACGGCCGTCCAACCATGTCGCGGACTCGTCTCAATTCCCTTGTGCAGGTTTAGGCAAACACGTTCAAAGCCCCGTAATGCGGCGCGAACCCGTGCCGGGCCTCCGGCGCCTCGTGCCACGTTGACTCAGGGGCGCTCGGCGGCGCATTGCGCGGAGCCGGAGATGCGGCGAAATCTGCCACGGACCTGTGCGGCGTGCCGTCGGCGCCCGTGCCGGGCGTCATGCCGTTGGAAACCGACACCTGGCTTACCCCGATGCCCTCACGCGCCAACAACGCGCGCAGTTCCGGCAGTTCGCCACCCAGCACCGCGCGCACCGCTGGGTTGGCCGAAATCAGCCGCACGTTCACGGTGTCGCCGACCGAAGAAGTCACCTCGAGCCGCAGTTCCCCCAGTGACTCCGGGACCAGGCGCAAGGTGAGCGTCTTTTCGTTTCGCGTCACCAGATAGCGCACGCCTCTCACCGTGTGCTCGGCGAGGGCCTGCAACGTCGGGCGTTCCGACGGCGTGGCGACAGCCTTGCCAAGCTCGGCGGCGCGCACAGAGGCTTCCACCTCGAAATCGTGCCGTCCTAGTGACGGCACGGACCGCAATGCGGCCGATGGCTCCTGAGAGGCCGGCTCAGGGTCTCTCTGCGCGTCTTGGCTGCCGGGATGAAGCAGCTCGAACAGGTTTTCCTCGCGTGTTGCCGTTGACGCGACAACTGACCGTGGCGCGGGCACTGCGGCGCGCGGACCCATTTCACCAGCCCCGGACGTGGCCGAGGGTTCCGGCTCTTGCTCTACGCGCGCGGTGGGCGCCGGTATTCCAGAGGCCACCGGTAACTGCGGTAGTGGCTTTTCTGACTCGCCGGCCGTGGGCGTCGTAGCTCGTGCTGTTCCCGCGAACGGTTCCTGCGCTTCCTGCGACGTGCTCAAAAAAGACCGCCTCGTGACTCCAGGCATTTCGTCGGCTGTGACCTCTTCCGACGAGACTGGAGGCGCCGCGTTTTCTGGCGGAGTAACCCAAGGTTTGTCGCGTTGGAACCCAGGTGCTTGCTCGGCTACGCGAAGTCGAGCCGCCGTGGCGCTCCGTTCCGCATCGGTCGAATCCAGCCCGATGAGGCCCTCCGGGGTGGTGGGAGTCTCCGCGGCTGCTTGCGGTGGGGGCAACGCGGCTACACACGTGGCGATCAAGGCCTCTTTCAATGCGTCCAGAGCGTCCGGTTCGCTGGCGGCGTCGGCGGTTTCTCCACTTTCGCCTCGAGAATCCACCGGCAGTTCAGTGCTTTCGGGACTCGACGCACTGGCCACCGGGTCCGTTTCCAACAGGGCCAGGGCTTCCAACACCTCGGCAGCGCATGCTTCTCCGAGCAGTGCTACAAAGAGCCCAGGCCCGCCGGAAGCCGGAGCGAATGGTCCTCCCAGGTCACTTATCCCCTGCGCCTCCGATTCGCCCGCCGGCAGGCCTACAATCGGCACTTCCATATAACTCACCTCCTTTCGTTCGAGGTTGCATAACCCGCCGTCAGACACAGCGGGCCATAGCTATAGCCAGAAAAGTCCGTTCTAAGTGCAGCTCAACACAAACAGGGTTACACTAAAGACTTGGCGGGTGCCCATCAGTTGCTGATAACTGGATCAGTATTTCCGCTCCTGGAGTGTGCGAAGCAGGAGGGCGCGCTTATCGGCGTCCATGTCGTCGAGAATCTTGCCGCGGTCCTTCTCTTTGATGAGGCGCAGGACGGCAGCGGCCTCTTCGACGGGCCAAGCATCGAGCGTTTCCGCAGCGTTTTCGGGTTTCATTTCCGACAGGGAATCGGCGACATCCTTGATGCGCTGCTTGCGATCCGCCTCTTCGCTCGCAATAGCATCCTGGATTTGCTCCAGGATTTGGCGGTTTTCGCGTAATTTGACGTCGAGGTCGGCCAGCATCTGGGCCGCGCGTGTCTCGTCCTCCCGGACTTTGGCCTCGCGCTCCTTGAGCTTTTCTTCCCGATCGCGGAGGGCGGTCGCTATCGGGCCCACATCGTCTTTGGGCTCTTGAGCGCTTTCGGTGGTTTCGCCCGGGGGGCCCTTGATGAGGTGCTCGATGCCCTCCTTGGACAGATTCCCTGAGACGGCCACGGCGCCTACGAGCGCTGCCAAGAAGGAAACGGCGCCTAAGGCTGCAAGTGCGACGGTTTTCATGGTGCGCCTCGTTCGGTTGCGGCCGTTTCTCCAGTCGAGGCCTTCCGGGCGCGACTGCGTGCGATTGCAGCGTAATTCGTGGCTACTTCGTCGCCCATCGCTTGCTCCTCTTTATTGAGTTCCGCCAGGAACGCGCCTTGCTGCCGCTCCTCGAGCCGTTCCAGGATACGGCGGCGCTTCATAGCTTCTTCCAGTTCGGCGCGGCGTTTCCCCGCTTCGCCGCGCAGTTCCCTAATGGCAGCGTCCGTCTGCGTGGCGAGGTGTGCCAAGTGCCGTTCATATTGAAAAAAGCGCCGCACGTCGCTCGCGGTGAACTCTTGCGAAGCCGTTTCGCTTGCCCGTTCCAGCGCGCGGACCTGGTCGCGCGTGATCTCCGCGCGGCGGTGCTCGGCAGCGTGCTGGTCACGGAGCGCCGCGGCGAGCGCCTGGGCCCGGATGTCTTCTTGCCGCTTTCGGACACGCAGCAATGTGTCATATTGAAACGGTTTCCGTCTCGGCATCGTCTGTTTTCGCCTTAACCAGTAACTAACCGCTCAGAACCCGGCTCATGTCGGCCTCGATCCCCTCGAACGAGCGGCATTCGAAAAGGCCTTGCTGCAGGAAGGCCCGGATGCCGGGCATCAGGCGCAAGGCCGCGTCGATTTCCGGGTTGCTGCCTTCAACATACGCCCCGATGTTGACCAAGTCCTCGGCGTCGCGATACGTGGCGAGGTGCCGCCGTATCTGTTGAGCCAGTTGTTGGTGGCTTTCGGGTGTCACGTCGATCATGGCGCGGCTGACACTTTCGAGCACGTCGATGGAGGGGTAATGGCCACGGGAAGCCAGGTCCCGTGATAGGGCGACATGGCCGTCGAGAATGCTGCGGGTGGCGTCACCGATGGGCTCGTTCAGGTCGTCGGCCTCGACCAGTACCGCGTAAAACCCCGTGATGCTCCCCTTGGCGGCCATGCCGGCGCGTTCGAGAAGCTTGGGCAGCAGCGCGTAGACCGAGGGGGGATAGCCTTTGGTGGTGGGCGGTTCCCCAACCGCCAGGCCGACCTCCCGCTGCGCCATGGCAAACCGCGTGATCGAATCCATCAGCAGTATGACGTCCGTGCCCTGGTCACGAAACCACTCTGCGATAGCCGTGGCCGTGTAGGCGCCTTTAAGCCGCAAAAGCGCCGGCTCGTCACCGGTCTCTACCACCACTACCGACCGTTTTAGACCCTCGGGGCCGAGGTCTACCTCGACAAAGTCACGGACTTCACGGCCGCGCTCGCCAACCAAGGCGATCACGCTAACGTCCGCACTGGTGTTGCGCGCGATCATGCCAATGAGCTTACTTTTTCCAATGCCGCTGCCGGACATAATGCCGACGCGCTGGCCCTTGCCGCAGGTAATGCAGGCGTCGATCGCCTGGACGCCCGTTGCAATGGGCTCGACGATACGCCGACGTTCCATGGGGGCGGGTGAATGGGCCAGCAGTGGGGCGCTATACTCGGCCGGGATAGGAGGGCCGCCATCGAGGGGCCGGCCCATACTGTTGATAACACGACCCAGGAGCTTATGACCCACGGGGACCCGCTGCTGGCTGAACGTGGGTATGAGCGCGCTGCCCGGCCCGATACCGTGCGTGTTGCCCAACGCCATCAGCAGAATCCGATCGCCCCGGAATCCCACCACTTCCACCGGAATCCGCCGGGACTCGTTACGCGGGCGGACATAGCACAGGTCGCCGACGCACATCGGAGGCCCTGTCGCCTCGATGGTCAGGCCCACCACATCCACGACCTTGCCATCGACTGATATGGGTCGCGCAGCGCGGGCACGCGCACGGTATTTCTCGAGGCTTAAGGCACTCACGATGCTAGCCCTCGAGCTGATCCGCATTCTCGGCGGGCGGGGGCATGGTGAATTCAGGGGTGTCCTTGAGGGCATCGAAGATGCGTTCCAGTTGGCTTTCCAGGCGCGCATCCACGGACATCACTTCCGACTCCACGAAGCACCCCCCCGGTGACACCGACTCGTCGGGTTGCACGTCCAAATGTTTCACCCCGTCGAAGTCCTCGAGCAATGTAACCTTGTGCGCACGCAATGCCTCAAGCTCGGCAGGGTTCACATGCACTATGAGGTTCTCACGATCGAGAATCGCGCCTAAAGCCCGGCGCACGGTCGCATGGATGAGCTCGGGGTCTGTACGGGCTTCCCTCTGAACCACGGCCGCGGTGATGGTCTGGACCAGTTCCACCACCTCGGGTTCAAGCGACTCGAGGAAGGCAGCGTGGGCCTGTTTCATGGCCTCGGCCGCGGCCCGGAGGGCTTCGGCGGATTGTCCCACCGACTTCTCGAACTCCGCCTTGCCAGCTTCGGTGCCTCGCCGGGAACCCTCTGCATAAGCCTCCTTTATCTTGCGTGCCGCTTCAGCTCGGGCTTCGTTCAGGATCATTTCCGGCGTAACAGCTTGTCCCTGTCGCCCAGGCCCTCCGGACGCAGCCCCCTCGAGTACTTCCCGCTCGTAGGGCGTAAGTGTATGCGGGGGCACTTCCGAAGGTTTAAGTATCTTTCTCATCCGCGCTCAGGCGCCTCGCGTGTGGCTTGGGTCACTAAACAGGTTCGGCCGGATGCCTTTTCGCGAGCATTTCTCGGCGCTGGCTTTCTGGCCGCGCCTCTAGGTAATAATCTCGTCTTCGCCCCCGCCGCCACGACCTTCGATGATGAGTTCGCCTGCTTCTTCGAGCTGGCGGATTGTGGCCACGATCTTCTGTTGGGCTTCCTCGACGTTGCGCAACCGGACCGGTCCCATGAACTCG
>CAYRLQ010000167.1:0-9384 GCA_964425145.1 uncultured Nitrospiraceae bacterium | reverse complement strand
ACGATGTTCTTGCCCTTAGCCCGGCCATCGATAAACCGGTCCACCTTCGAGACCGTTCGATTGAACACAGCCACGCCGAAACCCTTGCTCTCCATATTGAGGACAAGATTCTCGCCCATCACCGCCAGTCCAATCAGTCCAATGTCTATCTCTTGCATCGATCATGTACCTCCATAGCATCGCCTTGGCCACATGCAGCAGACGATCCGTCCGCGGAGTCCTACCGCTTGCCCCAATAGACTCTTGTTAAGTGACTGGGGAGAGTTGATATGTGCGGCGGATTTCCCGATTCCATTACGACCACAGTCGCCGTCGCTGCAACATAGCCTTGCCCCAGCGAGCAACCCATTGCCGCACGTGTTAGGAACTCCGCAGTATCCATTCTGCTCAATGTGTCGCTTCTTGCAGACCCTCTGTAGCGCACCTCCGCCTTGTCACGGTCGAACCAAATCTTCTCATGTGCGATCGCGTTCCTCAACTTCGGGTCGGCAATGCGAAAAAGCAAGTAAAAGGCGCCGTTATCTCCGCCTGTCAGTTGTTCGAACTCGTGAAGTCTTGAGCCGTAGGTCCCGGCGAACACGCGTGTGTCTACTTGCTTGCCTAAGGCACACCTCTGGGCCATGATCAGAAAGCCGAGCAATCCGTTGACAAATTCATTGAACGCCAGTACAAGCCGCGTGTTCTGCTGCGTAACCAGCAGAAAATCCTCACTAAAGGAGACCTTCTTCGCAGCGAACGTTGCTTCGGCCAATGCAACCCACCGGGGAAACAGGCACGTACTCTCAGTACCGGGATAGTCCTCGAAAGGTGAGGCTGCAAGCCCATAGGCAACTCTTGTATCCGTTGCCTTTGCGTCTCTATACAGTGCAAGGAGCCCCTGGCAGAACAAATCTCCGGCGCCCGGGGCGAATTGGCCACGCGACGACTCATCTTGGTACATGCTGGCCACGAACTGAGCACATCGGGAGAGCCCATCCGCGCTGACTTCTTGGCTGGAATACGCCCGTTTTACCTCATCTCCCAGTAGGCCTTCCGCACCCATCTTGACGAATTGGTCAAGGTGTCGCTTGATGTCAGGCCGCAAGTCTGGCACTCCCCTCTTCCGCCCCCTATTCACCGGAGCGGATTGCGATCGCGAAGACCCGCATAGGGCGATTTCACCTTGAAGATTACGTTTCTTCTGTCGGGCCTTTGCCAGGGTGGATCTCGGTAGCTTCTCTGTGCCACATCCGGATAAACACGCGCAACGCTTCATTGACGCATTGCGAGTCCGGAAAAACTCGGGCCACGTCAGGTTCCAGCGTGACCACATTCACCTCGCCCGCGCAACACTGTGCGTATTTGCCTCGCACGCCATCGCTGAAGTCGTACTCGTCCAGCATCTCCTCGTCAGCTTCGTCTGCTGCCTTCTTCATAAGCTCTCCTTTCACGAGAGGACGCAACGCGGGCACTAATAATGCGGATTCTATCCGCCGTTTCGGCATGTACGACAACTAATAGGCGTCCCCGAGTTGACTCTCCCATCGTTACATAGCGCTCTTCTTGTGCTGAATGACGCGGGTCACTCACGCTCAACGATAGTGGATCGCGGAAACCGACATGGCTTCGCGAAATGACACGCCGTGTTTCCCGAGGTTCTTCTCGTCTTTCGCTTCGTTCCACTCAAATGTGATGGCCATAACGTGCTGGGCAGTCCGCCCCGACCTCGTCAAGCACTTCCGGCAGAGTGCCCCGTGTCCGCGGTGACCTTGAGAAAGAGCCGCACCGCTTCGTCGAGGGCCTGCCGCGCTTTTTGGGGCGTTTCGCCAGCGCTCATGACATCGAGCGGCATGGCATGGGCCACAAAGGCGTCCCCTTCTTGCCACACTTGAACCGTATACTCGATGGACGGCCCTCGGGGCGTCATAGAGCCCTCCAGTTCGTTGGCTACTGTGCTGCGTTCATGATAGCACAAACCGGCCGGGCGGCCGTGGGTTTTCGGCCAGGGCGTCTATGCGGGGCTTGATCCGGACCTGTACGCTTCTGGGAAGCTTCCTCATGGATCGCCTTGCGGACGGGCGAAATCGGACTGTGTAAGCCATTTACAGGTCCAATTCCGCCTTGAGATCCTCCCCCGCGATGTCCTCCCCGGGCTCTTCTTTGGCCTTCCGGAACGCCTCGAGGTCAATACGGTCTTCAAGTTCGTGGATCTCCGTAGCGGATTCCGGGATAAGCACGAGAATCTCCACCAAGCCTGGGGGAATTCCATCAGGCACCTCGAGTACAAGCCTGCGATTTGCTGGTACCTTGGCAGTCAAATTATACGCATGCATCAAGAACGCCTCCTGTTCCTTACAGGTCCTTGGCCGTTGGCCAAGGATCTTGGCCAATTATATCATGGTTCTTGCAAATCTGAGTGGCCATTTCCCGTTCCACTTATTGTTGCAGAATGGTTTTCGGAATATTCCACGGACAACGCATCGGGATCAGACTACACGTTTTGAGCAGTTGTTCGCTCTTGTCAATATCCTCCGCGCTACTTCCGCAACGCCTGAAGTGTGTACCCGCTCAGTTTCTTCTCCGCAAATATGGGCTTGAAGCGCGTGAAGCGCTGGCGGCCGTTGATGACGGGGACGCTGGCCCAGTCTTCGCCGATGAGCGGCCGGGCGTACCGAACGAAATCGTCGGTGACGTCGATTTTGTTGGGCGCGATCCAGTGCTTTGGGAAGGCGCGTTCGGAATTGGCGACTTTTTCGAGCGGGACCTTGTCGTAACGGACGTTGTAGATCACGCCCGGCTCCCGGAGGATGGTAGCCATCCAGCCGTTCTCGCCGTCCTTCGCAATCAACGCGGCCTTCTGACCTACCTTGTGGGCCTCGTCGAGATCGACGATGGAGGCGTGCGTGGAGAATCCGCGCTGGTCCGTCCCGGACACCTGGCCGCGTGCTTTCCCGGGCACGGGCAATCCCCTTTCGTTCAGCATCGTTACCACCTGTTGGGAGACGGTTGTCTTGGAGGCGCTGTATTGGATGTTCCCGAAACTGTCCTTGGTCTCGCCCAGTTCACCCACATCGAAGCCTTCGCTCACGACGACGATGCAGCGGCCGTCTTTCTTGAGCCGGTCGTTGACAAGATCGCACATCTCCTCAGGTGTGACGCCGGATTCGGCCATGTAAATCTGGAGCGGCATCTCGCGCTTAGGGTCGGCCAGGCGTGCGGCGGCGGGGATGTAGCCGATCTTGCGGCCCATGGCCTGTAGCACGAGCACTGGGTCGGCGGGGCAACTGCCCGCGTTTTCCTCGTTGGCATTCTGCACGACAGCCATCCAGTACCGCGCCACGCTGCCATAGCCGGGCGTGTGGTCGATGAGCTTGAACTCGGAATCCCCCACATCGTTGTCGATGGTCTTGGGTATGCCCACGGCGACGAGGTCGAGGCCCTGCTCGTTGGCGAGGATGCTGACCTTGTGCGCCGTGTCCATTGAATCGTTGCCGCCGTTGTAAAAGAAATAGCCGATGTCGTGGGCCTTCATAACGTCGATAACGCGTTGGAAGTCCTCATCCTGGCCCTTCTTGAGCTTGTAGCGGCAGGTGCCGATGGCGCCCGCGGCCGGCGTGTAGCGCAAGAACGCAATCTCCTCCTCGTCCTGGGCCGATAGGTCGAGTAATTCCTCCTTCAACACGCCTTCAATGCCGTGCCAACCGGCGTAAATGGCGCCAAAAGTTTGCGGAAACATCCGGCAGGTCTCGATGAGCCCGCGCAGGGAGCTGTTGATGACAGGACTCGGCCCACCCGATTGGGCTACGATGACGTTTCTGGGCATAGTTCGCGTTCCTTATCGCTTCTTGGTTCTTCCCGGACAAAGCGTAAGTATAAAGGATGAAGTCAGAAGGATGGGAGGCTGAAAAAGGCACGAGCCGCCTTCCTCGGCTTTTCCTAAGTACTCCATTTCGTAAGTTCGGTTATGTATTTTTTGACAGGATTTACATGATTCATCCATTGCATCCTGTCAATCTTGTCAAAAAAGGTTTCTCCTTCTTCTCGTACGTCATCGTATTTGTGAAAACGTGCACTTAGCGCAGATGATATTAACCACCTCGCGCGCCCGCGTCAAGCAACTCTTCAACTGTGGCAGCCCGCTGTCCGGGGACGCCAGCACCCTTGCTGCGCGGTCTGTTGCCATGTGAGCACCCGAAGGCGTAGAATGAACCTCATAGAGATTTACTGCAAACAATGCCAATTAGAAGCAGGGGTTGAGAGCTATGACAGGGTCTCCGAACGAGTATATGAAAGTTGGTCTGATCCACTTTATGGCGTACCCGGAATGTATGGGTGGGGAAGGGCCCATTCTTGAAACGGTGACCTCGATTGCCAATGACACGTTCTTTGACGCCATCGAGATAACGCAAATGAAAGCGCCCTCGCTGCGGAAAGAAGTGCGCGGGATTCTCGAGGCATCCCGGATCGAGCCGTATTTCGGCGCGCAACCCATCACGCTGGGCGGCAAGCTCGACCTGAATCATCCACAGGCAACGGAGCGCCAAAAGGCCGTGGAAGCCGTGGAGCGGGGTATCGACCAAGCCAAGGAGCTTGGCTGTGGCTCGGTGGGCGTGCTCAGCGGACCGGTCACGGAGGATCGGGCCGCCGCCAAGGAGCGGCTGATCGATTCACTCAAACAACTCTGTGCCTATGCCATGCAGAAGGATATCAAGATTGCGCTCGAGACGTTTGATCAGGTTTCCTATGGGAAGAATTGCCTGATGGGTCCGACGGCCGAGGCCGTTCCGCTCAGCGAGGAGGTCCGCAAGGAGTTTCCGGAGTTTGGCCTGTTATTGGACCTGAGCCACCTGCCATTGCTCGAGGAGTCGGCGGAACATGCCCTTACAACGGCACGCGATCACTTGGTTCACGTGCATATCGGTAATTGCGCCATGGATGACCCCGATCACCCCGCCTTCGGGGACAACCATCCGCGGTTCGGCGCTCCGGGCACGCGCAACGATGTGCCCGAACTCGTCGAGTTCCTCAAGGTCCTTATGGACATCGGCTATCTTTCGGTGGGCAACCGCCGAGTAGTAAGTTTTGAAGTGAAACCCTTGCCCGGCGAGCATGTCGCGGCGGTTATCGCCGGGTCCAAGCGGACGCTTTTGGAGGCCTGGCGGCGCTTGTAACGATGCCACTGAATTGAAAATGGTGCAGAACACCCTCAAACAAGTTTGAGGGTGCCACGCTGAAGTTTGAGCGTGGCACGTTAAAGGAGGCGCAGATATGCCGAGTATTTTTGTGACGCGTCCGATTCCTCAAAGCGGCATCCAATTGCTCGTTGAGGCGTTTGGCGAGGAGAGCGTGACGGTTTCGCCGCACGACCGCGTCATTACCCGCGAGGAGTTGCTTGAGGGCGTGAAGGGCATGGATGCCCTGTTGCCGATTCTCACGGACCCGATAGACGCGGATGTAATGGACGCGGCGGGTCCGCAACTCCAGATCATCGCCAACTACGCGGTCGGTTATGACAATATTGAGATTGCTGCTGCGACTGAGCGTGGCATCCCTGTCACGAATACGCCAGGCGTTCTCACTGACACCACGGCCGACCTGACCTGGTCGATTCTGATGTGCGCGGCGCGGCGCATCAGCGAGTCAGAACGCTATCTCCGGGCGGGCCAATGGACGGGCTGGGGGCCGCAAGTCATGTTGGGCGTGGACGTGCACGGCAAGACGTTGGGCATCTTCGGCATGGGGCGCATCGGCAAGGCGGTGGCGCGCCGCGCGGCGGGCTTCAACATGCGGATCATTTACCACGACAAGCACCGCCTTGAACCCGCCCTCGAGAAGGAACTGAGCGCGACCTACGTGGACATGGCCGTCCTCTTGGCCGAATCCGATTTCATTTCGGTCCACGTACCGCTTCACCCCGATACAACCCACGCGTTCAGTACTGAGGAATTCAGGGCCATGAAAGAGACGGCGTGCCTGATCAATACCTCGCGCGGGCCGGTGATCGACGAGGCGGCGTTGGCCCAGGCGCTTAGGGCGGGCGAGATTTTCGCGGCGGGTCTGGACGTGTTCGAGGAGGAACCCAAGGTGCCTCCGGCGCTGCTCGAGTGTGAGAACGCCGTGCTGATACCTCATCTGGGCAGCGCGTCGCGCGAAACGCGGGCCAAGATGGCCGAAATGGCCGCGTCAAACATCGTGGCCCGGCTCAGAGGTGAAACGCCGCCCAACTGTGTCAACCCGGAAGTTCTGTACGGCTTGCAGAACACGTGATACAATACGAGAAGGCCGTGGGCTAACACTCTCAAACAAGTTCGGGCGTGCTACGTTGTATCGGGTTAAGTCACAAGGTTCTGGGAGGTCGTTATGGGACTGACCGTACTGAAAATGGAGGTAGGTAATCCCGCCAATCCGGGCATCACCAGGGAACTCGAATTCCTGATCGACTCCGGAGCTATTTACTCAGTGGTTCCCACACCCGTTCTAGAAGAACTCGGCATTAAGCCCCTGACTGAGCAAGAGTTCCGCTTGGCCGACGGATCGACAATTACACGCAAAAAAGGCGTTGCCTTATTCAAATACGGCGAGAAGGTAGGTGGCGCAGACGTCATCTTTGGCGAGGAAGGTGACAGTTTGCTATTGGGTGCGTTCTCCCTCGAGGCGCTTGGGCTGTCTCTCGATCCGTTGAAGCGTGAATTGAAGCCATTGCCGATGATGCTCGCCCTGATTGCGACGAGTTAAAGGTATGCATAGATTATGAACCACGGAGGACACGGAGGCACGGAGAAAAGTATGGAAAAAATGAATCTCCGTGCGCTCCGTGGTTGAAAAAGGAATGGATTGAACAGGAGGAATTGGCATGTACGTTGGGCGGATTGTGAGCGTGGCCTTGACGCGGGATGGGGAGTTGTGCGCTTCGTATCGGGTATCGAGCCGATCATTCCCCAACCGGACCGTGGTGCTACGGGAAGACGTGGCCAGCATCGTACCCAAAAGCGGTCATGAAGCGGACGTGCAAAAAAACCCCTATATTGCCTACAATTGCGTGCGGCTGGTGTGCGGCGGTCAAGTCGCCGTGGTGACGAACGGCAGCCACACCGATCCGATTGCGGAGAAGATAGCACAGGGCACACCGGCGCGGGACGCGCTGGTGCTGTCGATGCTGGCGCTGGACTATGAAAAGGATGACTACAATACGCCGCGGATCGGCGCGGTGGTGGACAAACGCGGCGATGACACCGGGTGGCTCAGTGTAGTCCGTCCCGATGGGCTGGAAGTTCGGCGGATGCCCCTGGTGCCCGGGCGGTTCTTCTATGTGGCCACTTACGAGGAAAACACCTTGTCCGAGGGTCAGAGTGGCGATTACGATGCCACAACCGTGATGGAGGCCTGTAGGTTCATCCTCGGCAGGGGCGTATTCGCAGAACGGACCAACGCCATTACCGCTGTGGCCGCCATGGCGACGGCCGATGGGTTTGAGTTGGCCACCGAGGACGCTTGAGGATATAGAATCTTTTCCCGAGCTAACGACCTTTTTGGCGCAGGTGTTGGCCGGATATTCGAAGACGTGGTGAAATGGGCAAAATCCAGACCAAGCCGATGCACCGGCCCGAAATCCTAAACCCCGAAACGGGAGCCTGAGCAGGATGAATACTGAATACGTCACGCCGCTGGTAGATCGGTTCGCCACTAAGGAAATGGCGCAATTGTGGGGTGCGCAAAAGAAGTTCTCGACGTGGCGGCGGTGTTGGGTGGCCCTGGCCGAGGCCGAGCAGGAACTGGGCCTGCCAATCACGGACGAGCAGTTGGATGAGATGCGGTCACATGTGGACGACATTGATTTCGAGGCGGCGCGGCGGCTCGAGCAGGAAACCCGCCACGACGTGATGGCGCACATCCAGACCTATGGTCTCGTGGCCCCTAAGGCCAAGCCGATCATTCACTTGGGCGCGACCAGTTGTTTCGTCGGCGACAACACGGACCTCATTCTGCTGCGCGAGGGCATAGAAATCATCCTCGGCAAGGCGGTGCCTGTGTTGGCGCGGCTGGCGGAGTTCGCATCGAGGTGGAAGGCCCTCCCCACGCTGGGCTTTACGCATTACCAGCCCGCCCAGGTGGTGACCGTGGGAAAGCGGGCCTCGCTCTGGGCGCACGACATCCTGATGGACATTGAGGACCTCGAGGCGGTTCTGGCTCGGCTGCGCTGCCGTGGCGTCAAGGGCACGACGGGGACGCAGGCATCGTTTCTGGCGCTGTTTGATTGCGACGTTGAGAAGGTTCGGAAGCTCGACCAACTCGTGGCGGAGAAGCTTGGCTTCGAGAGCTCATACCCGGTCACCGGGCAGACCTATCCGCGCAAGGTGGACACGCAGGTGTTGCGGGTGCTGGCGGGGTTGGGCGAGTCCATTCACAAATTCGCGACCGACATGCGGCTGCTTCAAAACCTCAAGGAAATTGAAGAGCCGTTCGGTGATAAACAAGTGGGCAGTTCTGCGATGGCCTACAAACGCAACCCGATGCGGTGCGAACGGGCGTGTGCCCTGGCGCGGTTCTTGATGGTGGCGCCGCTGCACAGCGAGTTCACGAGTGCGGTGCAATGGTTCGAGCGGACACTGGACGACTCGGCAATCCGGCGGCTCAGCCTTCCGGAGGCGTTCCTGGCAGCGGATGGAGCGCTCAACCTCTACCTCAGCATCATGGAGAACCCGGCGGTCTACCCGAAAGTCATTGCGAAGCACGTGTGGGCGGAACTGCCGTTCCTGGCCACAGAAAACATCCTCATGGCCTGCGTTACACGGGGTGGTGATCGCCAGGAACTGCATGAAGTTATCCGGGCGCATTCGCAGGCGGCAGCGGCCCAGGTAAAGGAGCATGGGAAGGAAAACGACCTGCTGGACCGGCTCGCGGGAGACCCCGCGATCGGCATGACACGGAACGAAATCGAGGCATTGCTGGACGTCAATACGTTTGTGGGTTGTGCGCCGGAACAGGTTGTGGAATTTATCGCCAACGAAGTCGAACCCGTACTCGAGCGGAACAAACATCGCCTGGGGATCACATCCGATGTACGCGTGTAGGCGGTCAAAGCGCCCGATGGGGCAGGTTCCGCGTGGTCTAAGCGGAAGGTGGGTATAATAGGTGGAAGCCGGGGAAGAAGAACTGAACGGGCCCATGAGCCAAGAGCATAGAGTCGCCGTAGTGTACAATCCTTGTTCGGCCAATGGCCGCACGGGCAAACGATGGCCCGTGCTTGAAGCGGCGTTGCGAGCGGAGCTGGGTGAGATCACCTCGTTTAAGACGGAGGGGCCGGGCCACGCCATCGAACTTGTGCGCGATGCCCTGCACGAGGGCTTCGACCGGATCGTGAGCGTGGGCGGCGACGGTACCCATTGGGATGTCATCAACGGATTC
>CAYRLQ010000166.1:0-9422 GCA_964425145.1 uncultured Nitrospiraceae bacterium | reverse complement strand
CTCGTACGACTGCGACGGGCCCAACATTCGGGGGCTGCATGTCACGCGCACGATGGAGCCCATCCCTGACGAAGCGTCGCTGCGCGTGACGTGGCGAATCGAAAACCGCGGCCACGAAGCCCAATGGGTGGCGCCGTGGGTTCGCAACGAGATCGCGCCCGGAGGACGGTTTGACGAACACGACCGGCTCGATGTCCCGACGCTCGAGGGCATCCACCAGGCCGGCCGCACGGCGTATTATCCCGCGTCGCGCAACTGGGCCGCCGCCACCGATCCCATCGAGAAAGTAACGGTCTGCGGCGTGTTCAACGCAGACCACACGCACTCGTTCTTCACGTTATGGGACCCGGAAGGTCAAGTGTGCGGGTTCCAGACGGCGTTTGTGCCGCGCCTGTTCAAGCCGGAGGATGCCTGGGAGTCCGTCTATCGGATCAACGTGCTGCGCGGGCTCTCGCATGTGGACTTCGCCGGCGATGCGCTCGCCGTACAAATCGACTATCGCGAGCCGGGTAAGCTCGAGGTGCTGATCGCAACTGTGAAAGCCATGCCAAACATGCGGGTCCGGGCACGGATTCTGGCCGAGAATGGTGACGTATGGCGGCTGCCGGACAAGCGGTTCAGTATCGACCCGGACAAGCTGGTTCGCTGCTCGTACCAGTGGGAGCCGCCCGGCGATGGGGTTTACGACTTCCTGGCACAACTGGCGCAGAACGACGAGCCCTACCCATTGGGTCAGGACACGGCATCGCCTCATGGCGGGATCGACACGCAATTCGTCGTGGGCCGGCCCCCTGAAGTCGACATGGCTGCCTGGACCGATGCGCCGTTCGCCCTCGAGCGCTCTGGGCGCACGCTAAACCGGACTATGGCCTGTCCCGGTGATACGGCGATCTGGTTTGAATCTGCACTCGAGAAGGTCTTCCGCGAGGACATACCTCAAGCAATGGGCCCTATTGACCCGACGGTGCGCATCGGTCTGGCGCGGAACGAACGCGAGTCGTTTCAGCTCATCCTGCGCCCACCTAAAGGTACTGACATCCACAATGTAGCCTGCCACGTCCACGACCTCGTCAACCGAACGGCGAACGCGCGCATTACGCCCTCAAACGTCGAGGTATGCAACGTGACCTATTATCCTGTGCGCGTGCCGACGAACTTTGAAGGACCCACCGGTGATTGGCCCGATGCGCTGCCCCCATTCGAGCCATTTACGGCGAAAGGCGGCCAATGCAGCCCGGTTTGGTTCACGGTCTACGCGCCGGAGAACCTGCCTGCGGGGAAGTACGCGGGCATGCTCGAATTGACCGCGGCATCGCTCGAGCCGGTCGAGTTATGGATCGAGGCGGTGGTCTACGACTTCGTCCTGCCCAAGACACCCGCGCTCAAAACCGACTTCGGCTTTTGGCCGGAAGCGGCCATGGAAGCCGCTAAGCGGCTCGGCTACGTCGGTTCGCCGGAGAATCTTTGGGCGACATACCTCGAGAATGCGCTCCAGCATCGCGTCACATTACGTGAACTGACCCAGTTTCCGGCGGAGAGCGCTCACTACGCGGTGGACCTCGAGGCCTTTGCCCCGCGCATCAAGAAACTCCTCGAGTGCGGCGTCAGTTGCGTCGCCGTGCCGGCAACCCTACTCGAGGCGCCGGATCAACTGCGCCAGGCCAACACCTTCGTCGTCGAGCGCCAACTCCAAGATCGGGTCTTTTGCCAAATCGCGTCCGAACCTCCCCCACCGTCCTGGCCGCGCCTGCTCGAACGTATGCAGCACTGGAAAGACACCGCCCCGGATATTCCCCTGATGGCCACCACGGTCGGCCTCGAACCCTTCATTCCCGAGCCGCTGGACATCTGGGACGTGCACCTGCAAATACTCGACACACCGAACAACAAGACCCTGCTCGAGCGCGTGCGCGCGGGGCACGAGGTCTGGTGGTACGTGAATCATTGCCCGCCACGGCCGTATGGAAACTTCTTCATCGATTTCGCGGCCATCGAGCACCGGATACTCTTTTGGCAAACGTGGGCGTTAGGCCTCCGCGGCTTCCATTACTGGAGCGTGAATTACTGCGAGCGGGGCCAGGACCCCTGGGTCAACCAACTGGACATCACCCCGGCCAACGGCAACGGGTTCCTTATCTACCCAGGTCCTAAAGGGCCGGTCAACTCGATTCGGTGGGAGACTATACGCGACGGCATCGAAGACTACGACTATCTCGTGATCCTGATGAACCGCATCCGGAGGCTCCAAGTGGCACCCTCAAACTCGTTTGAGGGTGTAAAAGGCGGGCATAAGGCCCTGTTCGACCGCGCAGCGGATGCGCTCAACCTTCAAGAGCTCGTGCCCGACCTCGTCACTTTCCCGCGCAACGCGGAACTATTGAGCGCCAAACGCGCAGAGATCGCCCGAACCATCATCGAATTGGGCCGAGCCCTGAAGGATTGACTCGCCGTAAGCCTTCAGCTTTCAGCTATGAATCAGGTGGTGGCCAGCCCGCCTCAGGCGGGCCGGTTCTTCCTCTGCGTAACTCCGCGGGCTCGGCGTCTCTGCGTTTTGTACCTTCAACACGGAGGCGCGCAGGACACAGAGGTACGCAGCGACCGACGCGCCAAGGGCACCGGATCGAAAAGCTGACGGCTGAGCGCTTACGCCCCAAGAATAAGGGATGAAATCCGTCCGCTTCGTGCTCCAGGCCGGTCGAGCAGGAGCTCGACCCTACCTATCCCACCAGTTCTGCCGCCACGGGCGTTGGGGCCTTTGCCGTGCGGTCGAGGGTGTCGAAGCCGCGTGTTTCACAGACCCGGACGAGTGGTTGAATCCGGCTGATAACCCCCTGGGGCCATGTGGGCGGGTGTGGGGGCGCCGCGTTGCGCGGGTCGGAAAAGGTCCCATCCTCCTGCGGCCGGCGGAATTGCTGGAGCACGTAGCGATCGGCGCCGCGAATCCACTTCGCGACAGCGATTATGTCAGCTTCGGTGAGTTGTGGAACGACGGTGGTGCGGAACTCGTGATTGACGGACCCATCGAGCAGGAGCTGAATGCCGGTCTCGATAGCCGTTAAATCGACAGGCACGCCGCACATCTCTTCATATCGCTCCGGCGGGGCTTTGACGTCCATGGCGACGTAATCCAGCAGCCCTTCCGCCATCAGCTCAGCCAATAGGTCCGGTTTGCTGCCGTTCGTATCGAGTTTCACCAGATAGCCCCTGGCCCGGACCGTGCGTATGAAGTCCGCGAGACCGGGCTGAAGCGTCGGCTCGCCGCCGGTGATAACCACAGCGTCGAGGAAGCCCTGACGCTCATCGAGCCATGTCAGGGCGACCTCCGTGTCCATCGAGGGTAGGGAGGCGTGGGTGTGAATCAAGGCGCGGTTGTGGCAATAGAAGCAGTTGTAGTTGCAGCCTGGTGTGAAAAAGACCGCCGCGAGCATGCCGGGATAGTCAATGAGGGAGAACTTTTCAATACCGGCGATCTTCATCCAACAGCCTCCGTGGGGCGGACGTCGGACAACCGGAATTTCTTGCGCTCGCCGTATTCCTCCTTCTTGCCATCGTTGTAATTCTCCACGGGACGCAAGTAGCCGACCACGCGCGACCAGACCTCGGTCTTACCACCGCAGTGGGGACACGTGAAATGTTCGCCCTGGATATAGCCGTGGTTGGTGCACACGCTGAACGTGGGCGTCAGGGACAGGTATGGCAGCTTGTAGCGCCCGAAGACTTTTTGTATAAACCGCTTGGCGACCTCAATGTCCTCGATGCTTTGCCCGAGGTAGACGTGGAGCACGGTGCCGCCTGTGTAAAGCACCTGCAACTCGTCCTGCAATTCCAGGACTTGGAACACATCGTCAGTGTATCCGACGGGGAGCTGCGTGGAATTGGTGTAGTAGGGCGCGCCATTGCCCGCCGCGATGATCTCCGGATACCTCTTCTTGTCCAGGCGGGCTAAGCGGTACGCGGTGCCTTCGGCCGGCGTCGCTTCCAGATTGTAGACGTGGCCGGTTTCCTGCTGAATCGTGACGAGCAGATCGCGCAGGTACAGCATGATGTCTTTGGCGAAGGCTTGTCCCCCGGGCGTGGTCAGGTTCTCGCCATTGAAATTCTCGAGGGCCTCGTTCATGCCGGTGATGCCGATGGTGCTGAAATGATTGTGCCAAAACTCCCCAGTACGCTCATAAGCAAACCGCAGGTAGTTGGCCGAGTATGGATACAGACCTTGTACGGTCTGCTGCTCGATGATCTTGCGCTTCAGCTCGAGCGAGGTGCGCCCGATTTGGACAAGCCGCCATAGCCGGGCTTTGAATTCCTGGCGTGTCTTTGCCAGATAGCCGATGCGCGGCAGATTGATGGTGCAGACGCCAATGGAGCCCGTCAGGGGGTTGCTGCCAAACAGCCCGCCGCCGCGCCGGCGCAGTTCCGAGGTGTCCAGCCTAAGCCGGCAGCACATCGACACCGCATCCTCCGGCGACAACTCCGAGTTGACGTAATTGGCGAAATAGGGGATGCCGTACTTGCAGGCCGTCTGCATAAAGGCGTTGACCGACGGCGAATCCCAGTTGAAGTCCTTGGTGACGTTAATCGTCGGAATCGGGAAGGTGAATACGCGACCCTTCGAGTCGCCCTCCATCATCACCTCGCAGAAGGCCTGATTGAACAGGTCCATTTCGGTTTGGAAGTCGCCGTAGGTTACGTCCATGGACTTGCCGCCGATGATGACCGCTTGGTCCTCGAGCGTAGAGGGGACGGACAGGTCGAAGGTGAGGTTCGAGAACGGACACTGGAAGCCCACTCGCGTGGGCACGTTGATATTGAAGATGAATTCTTGCAGAGACTGCTTGACTTCCTTGAAGGTCAGGCCGTCGTACCGGATGAACGGCGCGCAATAGGTGTCGAAGCTCGACCAGGCCTGCGCGCCGGCCGTTTCGCCCTGCGTGGTGAATGTGGAGTTGACGACCTGCCCCAAAAAGGACCGTAGATGTTTGGCGGGCGAGCTTTCAACCTTGCCGGGCACGCCCCCGAAGCCCTCCATGAGCACCTGGCGCAGGTCCCAGCCTGCACAGTATGGCCCCAGAAAGCCGAGGTCGTGAATGTGCACGTCGCCGCTTTCATGGGCCTGGCGCACCTCCGTGGGATAGATCTCGTGCAGCCAATATTTCTTCGTGAAAAACTCCCGGACATAGTTGTTCAGCCCGTTGACGCTCTTCTGGGTGTTGGCGTTCTCCTTGATTTGCCAGTCCTGATCGCTGAGGTAAGCCGAGAACATGTCGATGGTGGCGCCGATGAGCGCGTTGATGTTGCGGGCCCCGGTCCGTTTCTCACGATAGAGGATATAGGCCTTGGCGGTGCGGGCGTGGCCGTTCTTGATCAGCACCCGCTCGACGAGGTCCTGAACCTCCTCGACCTCGGGGATTCTGTCCGCATACCTCCCCTTGATCAGGGCGACGACCTGGTCGCAAAGCCCGGCCGCCAACGCGAAGTCATCGCCTCCGCATGCGCGTGCCGCCTTGAAGATCGCCCAGGTTATTTTCTCCGGGCGGAATTCCTGCGTGCTTCCATCCCGTTTGCGAATACTCTCAACCATCCACTTTTCTCCTTCCAGCACAGCGGCGGGCGCTCTCCATAACAGCGCGAAATGGTGCTACAACTCTTCTCAGACTTGGTAAGTCCAACGGCCTCCAACGAAAGGCTGAACCACATTATATAGTGGTTCGGCCGTTCTGTCAACACAAAATATTGAAGATTTCCTAACTCAAGGCCTGATAAGACCCTACGCTGTTTTGCCTATGGAAGGCGCGCATCGGCTTCATAAGCATTCTGCGAATACTGCGACAACAAGTCAATAAACCACCTGCCGGCCCTAAGAATCCCGTGTGGGGTCAGCTCGGTGTGATTTTGCCAAGGATTACGGGGTGGCGGGCACCGGTGGCGTTGGGAACGTTAGCGGGGTTGCCTGCAAGGGCCTCGTTGCCAAGGACGGCGAAGGCGATGGCTTTGTGGGCGGCGTGTGGGATGCCGTATTGGTCGCTGGTGCGGAGGTGTGCGTCTGGCAGGGCATCTTTGATCAAGGTCATGAGGGTTCTGTTGTCAACGGCACCGCCGCTGACAATGAGTCGGGCGATGTTGTATTGTGGTTTGATGAAGCGGTTGTAAGCACGTACGATGCTCTCGGCGGTGGCGGCGGTGATGGTGGCGATCAGATCCTCGAAGGAATGGTCCCTGCGGCTGTTAAGCGCGTCACGCAAGTAGACCTCGGCGCCGAAGTCCTCGCGGCCTGTGCTTTTTGGCGGCACTTTGCGGAAGAAAGGGTGGTCGAGGAGGTGGTCGAAAAACTCGTCTATGACCTTGCCGCGCGCGGCGGTGGCGCCGCTTTCGTCTATCTCCTTGGTGCCGCGTGAGAGGAAGCGCACTGCGGCATCGATGGCCATGGTGCCGGGGCCGGTGTCAAAGGCGATGACGTCCTCGAGTTCTGTGGGCACGACGGTGAAGCTGGCGATGCCGCCGATGTTGAGACAGGCGACGGTACGGTCTTTTCGAGCGAACAGGAGCCAGGTGGCGTATGGTATGAGGGGTCCGCCTTGACCCCCGGCGGCCATGTCACGCGTGTGAAAATCGGAAATCACCGGCAATCCGGTGCGTTCGGCGATGATGGCGGACTCGCCGAGTTGCAAGGTGCCGCAGGGCTCACCAGCGCGTGGTGGGACGTGGGCAATGGTGTGGCCGCGGGACGCGACCAGGTCCACTTCCCGGTCTTGTTCCCGGGCGCGTTCGACCATGTCGAGCGCCGCTTCGGCGAAGCGTTGGCCGAGGTCGAAGTTGAGCAGGCAGATTTCCCGCTCGTTAAAGCGCGGCGACAGCAGGCGGGTGCGGAAACCAGACGCATATGGAAAGGTTTTGAACCGGCCCAATTGGAGCTTCTGACCGCGTCCTGTGCCTTGCACGCGAACCAGTGCCGCATCGATACCGCTGCATGAATTACCCGACACCAGACCCACTACAAGCCGGACGCGTTTCTCGCAAATCTCATCGAGTTTCATTTAGCGATATCCAATTCTTGCAATCCTAACCCCCGTGAAGTAATGCGCAACGATCTCCATGTACGTTGCACCGGCGAGGGCCATGCCTCGGGCGCCGTGCTGGCACAGGCCCACGCCATGGCCGCGGCCGCCTCCGATGAACGTGAATGACTCTGGGCCGTGGCGCCCTGTAGTAGTGGCTACTGTAAACAGTGCACTGGGAAGGCCACCAAATGCAAGTCGAATGGGCAGGTCTTTGTGGATGGTCACTGTCTTCTCGCTGCCCACGACACGGACCCATTTGAGCCGACCGCTGACTCCACGGGGGCCCAGCTCGATGGCGCGGACAGCGCCGACGGGATAACGCTTGTTCACTGCCTCGCCTAGTTCAGCGGTGGTAAACTGCCGTATCCAGCGGAAGTTCTTGGTGTCGCTGCTGCAGAACGCAGGCGGTGACGATTTCAGCCATCTCTCGATGCCGAACTGCACAGGGCCCTGGCTGGCGGGGTTGGCACCTTGAGGAAAATCCGGTACGCCGCGCAATACGGCGTCGGGCGGCGCAGACCAAACGGTGTCGTTGTTTTCGGTCCAGCCGCCACAGTTGGCCGAGAACACGGCGGGAATGACACGGCCGCCGGCCACAAGTACCTGGCGGGCCGTAGCCGCGACGGCTTTGTCCGTGGCCTCCTGCCGCCCCCCGTAGCCGGCGTAGACCCGGCAATGTTCGGTGCTGCAGAAATCGAAGCCTTCGAGGTAATGTTTGCCGGCCAAGTCGGCCACGACGCCGCTGCGCGCGGCTAGGGCCTGGGCCTTGAGCGCCTCGAGCGGCCAGAGTGCGGGCATTTCGGCCGGGAGCACGCCGCACAGATACTCCTCGAGTGGGAGCGTTTCGTAGATTTCCAAAAGGCCATCAGGCCCAATTCTGGTCTCGAGGTCGCCGGTGTAGGAGTGGTTTCCCCGCTGCTCGCGCCAAAGCCCGGAAGCTACATTGCTAAGGCTGATGGCCTCCGCGGCATCGAAGCGCAACGGCGCCGGCCCCATAATCACGCCTTTACCGGAGGCGTCCCGTATGGCGAGAACAGCCGTGCCGGGAGCAATGGTCTCCGGCCGAATCCAGGCCCAGACGTTCTGTTTTTCAAGCTGGGCTTTTAACTCCAGCGCCTGCGGCTCCGTGGTGAAACGGGCCAGGGAAACCCAATGAATCTGATTGTCCAGCGTTGTGGCCGAATCCGTCCGGAAACGCCTGCCGAAGGTCACCAGTTCAGGCTTGTAGCCCTGTGCCTTCCATTGGCAGAGGTATTGCTGGGCGGCATCGGACTCATGCAGTTTGAACGTCTTGATGAATACATGAAAGCGCTGTCGCGCGGGTGTGGCTTGAGCGGCCGTGATGGTCCACACACCGGGAGGCAGCTCGCCGTTGCCCTGGGCATGATGAAACTGAACAGGCCCTCTTGTATGTAACGAGAGTTGCCTTTCGCCCGCCATTAGCCGGACGCGCACGGCTTGACCGGGTACTGGCTTGGATTCGGGGATCAGCGGCCCGGCCACTTGGGCCGCTTGGGCACGCCGCCGGGACTCCTGGACTGGCGCCACTTTAAGAGGCCCGGCGTCAGGACGGCAGAAAATCGCCGGGCACGCGGCGGTCGCCATTGCAACCAGGGCTAGGGGCCCCAGGCGCACGGTACTAATCCATCTCGAGCGCGGCACGAGGTGATCCCCCCCACTGCTTTCAGACATTTCTCGGCTTCGTCAACAGCAATACCTTATTCAGCCGTCAGTTATCAGCTATCAGCATTCAGTTGACGGCTGATAACTGAACGCCGACGGCTACCGAGGCATCGGCCTCATCACTCCGTGGGCGGCAGCCATTCCGGGCAGAAACGGGCGAGCGTTCCGCGCCGAAGTGTGCCGCTTTCGCAAATGTCCTTATACAAATAGGCGCTGGTGTTGGGCGTGCGGGCGAGCGTCTCGCGCGCGACATGTACAAGACCGTACCGGGCGCTGTAGCCACGTGTCCACTCGAAGCCGTCCAGAAACGCCCGGTGGAAGTACCCCCGGATGTCCATCCCCTCCTGGAGGCAGCGGTGCACCACGGCCAGATGGTCGAGAAGATACACGCACCGTCGGCGATCCTCCTCGGTCGCGATACCATTTCCGGTGACCAGAATAGGGAGACCATAGCGCGCCATTTCGCGCAACACGTGGTAAAAGCTTTCGGGTGCCGCCTCGCACGTCTCCACGCCAACCGGGCTGCCGAAGGCATCCGTGTACTTGACGAACAAGTGCCGGGGCTTGAAGGGATTGAAGCGCACGGTTTCGGCGCCGTAGAAGCCGACACCCAGGAAATCCAGGGGCTGGTCGAGAGCCCCGCCAGGTTCACGCCGCTGCCACGGCCGGAAGCGGTCCATGACC
>CAYRLQ010000165.1:7357-9446 GCA_964425145.1 uncultured Nitrospiraceae bacterium | reverse complement strand
GACCGCCGGTCCCTCGTTGTCCAGCAATAGCGCATTTGACAGGCCCGCGGGCGACTCGTTCCCCGCCGGGTCCGCCACGATCACATCGAGCGCCACCGACTGGCCCTCATGCCGGTCCAGGACAAAAGAACCCCGAATCGCGCCGTTCTGGTGGATGGTCAGCATGCTCGAGACGTCCTGGCCGTCGATCGACGCGCCGATGACGCGCGCGCCGGCCTCACACGTGCCCGTCACGCTGACGGCGCTGCCCGTAGTTACCACCGAGGGCAGGACGTCGCCTGCAATGGTGATGTCCGGCTCGGCCGGCGCCGTCGTATCGCCGTCCACGACCACCACGACGTGGCACGAACTCGGCTGGAGGATATCGCTGACTGTCAGCCGCAACACATACGGCCCCTCGGCCAGGCCTGAAACGTCCCAGAGTGCGAGCGTATCGTCGTAGACTTGCTCCGAACTTGAGAGAATAGTCTGCCAGCCGGTCTGGACCGTCGGGTCATCGCCCGCGACGTAGTCGAGCACGAGTGACTCGATACCCCCGGGGCTGCCTTCAGACGCCGTGCCCGTCACGGTGACCTCCCCCTGCACATGCTCCCCGGCCACCGGCGACGTAATATTCGCCTCCGGGTAATCCGGGTCGTAATACACCGTGATCGGTCCGGTCGTGGTGTAGCCCGGAAACGTGTTGTACGCCCTGGCCAGGACCTCATACGCGCCCGGCTCCTCCGGCGTCCAGGAGTAGGTCCAGTTCACGCCTCCGTAGAGGAAACTTGGCGTTACGCTAGCGCAAGCGCTGGTTATTGAAAGCGTATACGCACCTGTCCCGCCCGAGCTATAATGCCGCACCGCGACGTAGTACACGCCCGAAGTGCCGAACTCCCAGACAATGCGAGAGAGCACGCCCGGGCCGCCATCGTCATTTTGAGCAAGCACGGTCTGCCCATCGGTGTCGTAGAGGTAGATGTAGGTGTCGATCGAGCCCCCGGTCTCGATGATGTAGCTGCAACCTGCTTGCGCCCAGAACATAAAGTAATCGCGCTCGCCAGGCGTGTCGATGGACCCAGCCACGAGCCCGCCGTTCACCGCCACGGGCGTGGCAGTTGAAGGCGAGTCACCAGTGGTGTGGGTAGAAATTGCCACCTGATGCGTGAAGGTGGCGCCGCCGTCCGTGCTGATCATGACCACGTTGACGTACGGGCTCGAGACGGTCCCGGCTAAGGGGATGGGCGTGGTGCGGAACGCCGCGCCGTCGCTGGGCTGATCGATCGTCACGTACAGCGCCGCATCGGCCACCTGTGGGTCGCAGCCCTGGTCCGCCTCGGCATAGTCCGGCAGGCCGTCGCCGTCGCTGTCCGCGTACACGGCCTCACCCGGCTCCATCTCGTAGGCGCCCATGTCGACCCCGGCGCCCTGCGGCCGCGCAACGCCGCGTATGTCCATCTCCGGCGCGCCCGTCGCCGTGCCGGTGTCAATGCAGGACGAAACGTCAAAAAGGCGCAGGTCGCCGCCGGCTGCATCGACAAAGAATGCGAAGGCGGCTATGTTGCCCTCACCGTCGTAGCCGCCCTGAATGTCCGAGTAGGTTACCACCGGATAACTCGAGCTGTCGTTGTATATCTCATTGGGCGAATCGCCCCAGAGAATGCAGTTGGTCACGGTCGGCGAGGCACCCTCGTTGTACATCCCGCCGCCGTAGCCGTAGATGGCCGTATTGCCCGTAAACGTGCAGTTAGTCACCGTCGGCGAGGAGTAGTAGTCGTTGCGCATCCCGCCGCCGTAATAGTTGGCCGTATTGCCCGTAAACGTGCAGTTAGTCACCGTCGGCGAGCTCTCGTCGTTGCACATCCCGCCGCCGTCGTAGTCGGCCGTATTGCCCGTAAACGTGCAGTTGGTCACCGTCGGCGACGAGTAGTAGTAGTTGCGCATCCCGCCGCCGTCGTCAGAAGCGGAGTTGCCCGCAAAGGTGCAGTTGGTCACCGTCGGCGACGAGTACTCGTTGTACATCCCGCCGCCGCCCGAAGAGGCCGTGTCGTCCGTAAACGTGCAGTTGGTCACCGTCGGCGACGAGCCGTAGTTGTACATCCCGCCGCCG
>CAYRLQ010000165.1:3778-7257 GCA_964425145.1 uncultured Nitrospiraceae bacterium | reverse complement strand
TCAGAAGCCGTATTGCCCGTAAACGTGCAGTTGGTCACCGTCGGCGAGGAGTAGTCGTAGTTGTACATCCCGCCGCCGTCAGAAGCCGTATTGCCCGTAAACGTGCAGTTGGTCACCGTCGGCGAGGAGTAGTTGTAGTTGTACATCCCGCCGCCGTAGTAGTCGGGCCAATTCACGCCGTTGGCGGCGCCGCCGGTGATGGTGAATCCGTCGAGCGTGGCGTTATCGACGCCGATGACGACGTGATATGCCGGTTGGCCGACCCGGGCAGTCGAGCCGTCGATGGTGGTGATGTGCGTTTCCCAGTCGCGCTCCTCGAGGGCGGTCTCAGTGCCCGCGAAGCCCCCGTATAGGTGCACTCCTTGCCGCATGACCAGGGAACCGGGGTCTTCCCCTTCCCCTTCACCCTCGCCCTCGGCAATTACCGCGCCCATCCCGCTCATCCGGTCCTCGTCATATACCCCTTCGGCGCCCCATACCTCGCCGCCACCTGAGGCATAGGCCGCGTCGACGGCGGGCTGAATGGTCGTGAACGCCGTGGCCCAACTCGTGCCGTCCTCGGCTCCGGTGTTATCCTTATCGACGTACCACACGGCCGCTGAGGCGACGTTAAAACTCAGACACAGTAAGACTATCGTGACAAGTGTCGGTACTTTCATGACGATACGCCTTTCTTTTTCAACCACGGAGCGCACGGAGACACGGAGATTCGTTTTTTACAGTTTCTCTCCGTGTCTCCGTGTCCTCCGTGGTTAGAGAACCCTTCTCTGTAAGTTGCTTTTCTATCATTCATGACATCTCCGTTCCTCCGAAGACAGAATGATTAGTGTGGCGAGCGAGATGGTGCATTTTCGCATGTGAGGTTTCTCCTTCAATCATTCTCAGACAGGAGAGGACCTATTCTGTTCTATACACACATAGTGCCATAAACAATAGCTCTGCGCAAACCACAAGTGGACTTGGAGGCTGCCTTTTTGCAAAACTCAAGCGCTCGTCGGCGTTATCCTGATCCTGTAATTCATCTGATCGCTTCCCATGATACTACTCAACTGGCGCATCTGCGTCAAGGCGCGAAAATGGCGGCGGAGGGCGTAGTTGAAAGGCCTGAGGCGGTATGGTAGGCTCGTGGCGCTTCGGGGCGTTCCAGTGCGGAGCCGTTATTTCGTCGCGCAATGCCTGGCGACTATCGGCGAGGAGAGCTATCTTCACTTCGCTCAGAATGACGGTTTGGCTAGAATGGCAGTCCGGTCAGGATGGCAGATAGAAAGGAGTCCGTGTTTATGCAAGTGGTTGCATTGTTTGACCTTACGGGCAAAGTGGCCGTGGTGACCGGCGGGGGCGGTGTGCTTGGCGGCGCCATGGCCGAGGGACTGGCCAATGCAGGGTCGAAGGTGGCCATTGCGGACGTGCGGCCCGATATGGCCGAGGCCGCAGCAAAGCGGATCGCCGATGCGGGTGGCGAGGCGAAGGCCTACGAGATGGACGCGTTCAAGAAGGAATCGATTCAGGCGTGCCGTGATGGGGTTTATGCCGATTTCGGGCGGGTCGACATCCTGCTCAACGCCGTGGGGGGCAACATGAAAGAGGCCACGACCTCTGAGGAACAATCCTTTTTCGACCTGCCCGCCGACGCCATCCGGAAGGTGCTCGACCTGAACATCGTCGCGGGGGCCATCGTGCCGAGCCAGGTGTTCGTACAACGGATGAAGGATAACGAGTCCGGGGGCTCGATCATCAATATCTCGTCGATGAACGCGTTCCGCCCGCTGACGCGTATTCCCGGATACAGCGCCGCGAAGGCCGCCTTGAGCAACTTCACCCAGTGGCTTGCGGTGCACCTGGCGCAGGAGTACAGCCCGAAATTGCGCGTCAACGCCATCGCGCCGGGCTTTTTCCTGACCGAGCAAAACCGGTTCCTGGTGACGGAAGAGAAGACGGGCGAATGGACCAAGCGGGGCCAGACCATTGTGGACCACACGCCCATGGGCAGATTCGGCGAGCCCAAGGACCTCATCGGGGTGACGCTTTGGCTGGCGTCGGACGCCTCGCAGTTCGTCACGGGCATTGTCGTGCCGATCGATGGCGGCTTCTCCGCCTTCTCAGGCGTGTGATTTTTTTAGAGTCTTATTCCGTAACATGTTCGAAACTTACGACGATGTTTGAGGAGCGTTTTTCATAAATACGTGTAAGAAAAGGGGATATGGAGATATGGGGAGATGTGGAGACAAGTCCGCCTCTGGCGGGCAAGCTGCTTTTCTTCGATACGAAACATCTCCTCATCTCCCTAATCCCCTTATATCCTTTTGTTACACTCTTCTTTTTGGGTGCGGCTGTGCCGCCTTAGGAGTATAGGAGCGGAAAGAAGATGACTGACCCGGTAGCTGAATTGAAGGCTCATCAACCGACGAAGGAGTTTTTCATCGCAATCGACTCGGACGGTTGCGCGTTTGACACGATGGAGATCAAACACAAGGAGTGTTTCATCCCTAACATCATTAAGCATTGGAAGTTACAGCCAGTGTCGAAGTACGCGCGGGCGGCGGCGGAGTTCGTGAACCTGTACTCGAGATGGCGCGGTATAAACCGGTTTCCGGCCGTGGTGATGGTGTTTGACCTGCTGGCGGAATGGGATAAAGTTAGGGAACGGCACGTCGCAATGCCCGATGTGCCCAATCTGCGGAAATGGATCGAAACCGAGTCTAAGCTGGGCAATCCGGCGCTCGAGGCCTACTGTAAAGAGCACGATGAACCGGACATGCACCAGGCGCTGCAGTGGAGTAAGGCCGTGAACGCGACGGTGGCGGACATCGTCGAAGGTGTGCCCCCCTTCCCCCATGTGCGCGAGTCACTCGAGAAAGCCAAGGAAGTGGCGGACATCCTGGTGTGTTCGGCCACGCCCCGTGAGGCGCTGGTGCGCGAGTGGGAGGAGCACGATATCGTCACCTATCCGTTCGCGATCGCCGGTCAGGAACAGGGCAAAAAGGGCGAGCACATCGCCCTGGCCGCCGATGGCAAATATGACCAGTCTAAGATGATCATGGTCGGCGATGCGCTGGGCGATATGAAGGCTGCTAAGGCCAACGGCGCGCTGTTCTTTCCCATTTGCCCCGGTGATGAGGATAAGTCGTGGGCACGGTTTCACGATGAAGCGCTGGATAGGTTCATCCAGGGCGAATACACCGGCGACTACGAGGCGGCGCTGATCGAGGAATTCGACTCGTACCTGCCCGATACGCCGCCCTGGAAACAGTAGTTATGCTGAGGGAGCCTTCTTTGTCAAGCTCGAAAAAGGTTCCCTCAGAGTCCCCCAAGAAAAACCCCCCAATTTTGCGTAAGCCGTGGAGCTCGGGGACCTTGAAAGTCATTGCAGACGAAAATATCCCCTTTGTGCGGGAGGCGTTTGAGGCACTGGGGGACGTCGTCGTTATGTCCGGACGGGCGATGTCGGCCGAGATGGTCAAGAAGGCGGACTTGCTGTT